>NZ_CABQJR010000004.1 GCF_902464545.1 uncultured Senegalimassilia sp. | reverse complement strand
CCTCGCGCTCGGCGGCCTGCGGGCTTGCGGCGGGGGTTCCCACCTCGCGCAGCAGCGCGTGCTTGGCCAGGCCCGCCACCTTGTCGAACGTGGCGCCCACGCCCACGCCCACGATGAGCGGCGGGCAGGCGTTGGCGGCTTTCTCGCGTACGCAGTCGAGCACGACCTTCTTCACGCCTTCCCAGCCGGCACCGGGCGCGAGCATGACCACGCGGCTTGCGTTGTCCGAGCCGCCGCCTTTGAGCAGCACGTGCAGCGTGGCGCCGCGGCCGGGGCGCAGAGCGATTTCCGCGAAGGCCGGCGTGTTGTCGCCGGTGTTGGTGCGGTCGAGCAGCGCGTCGGCTACGACGCTCATGCGCAGGCGGCCGTCGGTGTAGGCGCGCGCCACGGCGTCGTTGACGCCCGAGAGGATGTTGCCGGGTATGAGCAGCTCCTCGCCGACCTCCAATCGCACCCAGCAGGTGCCGGTGTCCTGGCAGATGGGCACGCCGTCCTCCTGCCCGATGCGGGCGTTTTCCAGCAGGCAGTCCAGCACGGACTGTGCACGCGGCTGCGTCTCGTCCGCGTGCGCCGCCTGCATGGCGGCAAGCACGTCAGGGCGCAGGTGCGTGGCGCAGCGGCGCACGGCGCGGTACACGGCGTCGGCCACGGCGTCGGCGGTGAGCGCGCCGGGCTGCGCCGCGGGCATGTTCTCGTCTTCCACGTTGTTCCTTTCCTTTTGATGCGTGCCCCTATTGTGCGCCATGCGGCGGCCCGGCGGGGGAATTCCATGCAATCCGGGGAGCGGGGCGGGGTCTTTTCGCGCAACCGCGCGCTGCGGAGGGAGCGTGCGCCCGTATCGTCGCGAACGAGTGGGAGGCTCGCCGCGTATCGCTTTGCGTTTTCGTTCTCCTCCGTCGTAGCTTTTGCCAGGCGTATCGCATGTCGCAAACAGCTTGCCGCGCCATCGGGCCCCGGCGCCGATAGCGCGGCCCGAGGGCTCGACCGCCTTTCCCCGCATTCGCTTGCTTATTCTTTGTACGCCCCCAGCTCATCGGGCGAAACACACCTCATGGGCGTTTTTCGGGGAGAGCGCGCACGGTGTGCGGGCGGCAAGATGCAAGGGGTATAATCCCTAGCAGGACAACCGCTTTCCGCAAGGGGCGGGAACACTCACGTTAAACGGCGCCGCCGGCGCCGTGCATAGGGAAAGGTGCATGGAGCAGCATGGATATCGCGCAGGAATCGTTGCGTTTGCATGAGCAGTGGCAGGGCAAGCTGGAAACCGTCCCGAAGATGAGGATCGAAACGCGCGAGGACCTGGCGCTGGCCTACACCCCCGGCGTTGCCGAGCCGTGCCGCAAGATCGCCGAGAACCCTTCCGATGCGTACAAGTACACCATGAAGGCCAACACCGTGGCCGTCGTCTCCGACGGCTCTGCCGTGCTCGGCCTGGGCAACATCGGCCCGGCCGCGGCCATGCCCGTCATGGAGGGCAAGTGCGCGCTGTTCAAGACCTTCGGCGGCGTGAACGCCGTCCCGCTGTGCCTTGACACGCAGGACGTCGACGAGATCGTCGAGACCGTCAAGCGCCTTGCCCCCAGCTTCGGCGGCATCAACCTTGAGGACATCTCCGCGCCGCGCTGCTTCGAGATCGAGCGCCGTCTGATCGACGAGCTCGACATCCCGGTGTTCCACGACGACCAGCACGGCACCGCCATCGTGGTGCTCTCCGGCGTCATCAACGCGCTTCGCCTGACGGGCAAGCAGAAGGAAGCCTGCCGCGTGGTGGTCAACGGCGCCGGCTCGGCGGGCATCGCCATCGCCAAGCTGCTGCTCAACTACGGCTTCAGGAACCTTATCCTGTGCGACAAGTGCGGCATCATCAACTCGCGTTCCGAGGGCATCAACGAGGCACAGCGCGCTATGCTCGCCACCACCAACCTCAACGATGAGCAAGGCTCGCTGGCCGACGCCATGCGCGGCGCCGACGTCTTCGTGGGCGTGTCCGCCCCGGGCATCGTGTCCGCCGAGATGGTGAAGTCCATGAACTCCGACGCCATCCTGTTCGCTATGGCCAATCCCACGCCCGAGATCTTCCCCGACGTGGCCCGCGCCGCCGGCGCCCGCGTGGTGGGCACCGGCCGTTCGGACTTCCCGAACCAGATCAACAACGTGGTGGCGTTCCCCGGCATCTTCAAGGGCGCCCTGGAGTCGCGTGCCACGCGCATCACGAAGCAGATGAAGCTGGCCGCCGCCGAGGCGCTCGCTGCGCTCGTCTCCGATGACGAGCTGTGCGAGGACTTCATCATGCCCGAGCCGTTCGACCCGCGCGCCGTGGAAGCCGTGGCGGCGGCCGTGGCCGGCGCCGTGCAGGGATAGCAACGTGGCCGATATCCGCAACACGGGCATCGTGAGCGAGGTGCCGATGATGCGCGAGGGCCGTCCGGCCTCGGGCGCCCCGGTGCACCCGGCTGCTCCTGCACAAGCTGCCGATCAGGGGCTTTCCGCAGAGCAGGCGCCCGAGCGCGGCGTGTTCGTCACGTTCGAGGGCGGCGACGGCGCCGGCAAGACCACCCATATCCGCTTTCTGGCCAACGCCCTCACCGCCATGGGCCGCGAGGTCGTGTGCCTTCGCGAGCCCGGCGGCACCGAGGTGGGCGAGCAGCTGCGCGGCGTGGTGCTGAACCCGGCGAACTCCGATATCTGCGATGCTTCCGAGCTGCTCGTCTTCGAGGCGGCACGCGCGCAGCTGGTCAGCCAGGTCATAGCCCCGGCGCTCGAGCGCGGGGCTGTGGTGCTGTGCGACCGCTTCACCGATTCCACCGTGGCCTATCAAGGCTATGGGCGCGGGCTTGACCGTGCGTTCGTGGAGGCGGCCAATGCGTTCGCATGCCAGGGCATCGTGCCCGATCGCACCATCTTGCTGGTGGCGGCAAGCGCCGCCGAGGGCCTCGAGCGCGCCACGCGCCGCGCCGGGGCCGATCGCATGGAACGCGCCGGCGAGGGCTTCCATGCCCGCGTGAACGCGGCGTTTTTGGAAATAGCGGAAAAGAACCCGCGCCGTGTGCGCCTGGTGCGTTCGAACGGGCGCAAATCGCATACGGCCGTGCAGGTGTTCGCCCAGCTGGCGGACCTGTTTCCGTGGATGGGCGATTTCGTGCGCGCCAACGAGGCCTACTTCGAGCGCCTTGACGTGCATCGCACCCATGAGGGCCGCGTGGACTATCGCGAGGATCCCGCATCGGCGCCTCGTGCGGAGCGTTCGGGCAAGGAGCAGCAGTAGCGCTTATGGCAGACGCATTCGAGAACATCTTGGGCCAGCCTCAGGTGCGCGAGTTCCTTCGCGCCACCGTGGCATCGGGGCGCGTCAGCCACGCGTACCTGTTCTGCGGGCCGGCAGGCTCGAACAAGACGCTTGCGGCGCTCGCCTTCGCCCAGGGCATCATGTGCCCGAAAGGCCCCAAGGGCCCTCGCGGCGGCAACTGCGGCGCGTGCGACACTTGCGGGCGCATCATGCGCAAGAAACACCCCGATGTGCGCATGTTCGAGCCCGAGGGCGCTGCCGGCTACCTGGTCGAGCAGGTGCGCGGTATCGTGGCCGACACGGCCTTGGCCCCCATCCAGGCCGATCGCAAGGTCTACATCCTCGATCGCGTGGACCTGCTCGGCGTGCAGGCGGCAAACGCGTTCCTGAAAACGCTCGAGGAGCCGCCCGCCGACGTGGTGCTCATCCTGCTCGCGCGTACCCGCGAAAGCGTGCTGCCCACCATCGTCTCGCGCTGCCAGGTGGTGCCGTTCCGTACCATCCCGGTTTCGGAGGCTGCGGGCATCGTGGTGCAGAACTCGGGCGCAAGCCTCGAGCAGGCGCGCGTGGCGCTGCAGGCCTGCGACGGCTCCATCACCCGCGCGGTGGAGTTCCTGAAGTCAAACGAGCGCTTGGAGTTCCGCGCACGGGTGCTCGAGGTGCTGGCGTGCCTGCGCCGCGCCGACGATTGGGACGTCATCGGGTTCGCAGCCGACCTGGTAGTGCGCGTGAAGCTTCCGCTCGACACCGTACGTGCCGAGCAGGAGGCCGAGCTTGCCGAGAACGCCGACTTCCTGGCGAAATCGGCCATCCGCCAGATCGAGGCGCGCAACAAGCGCCAGCTCACGGCCAAGACAGCCGAGTCGCTACGCCAGCTCACCGGCATCACCCGCTCGTGGCTGCGCGACGTCATGGCCCAGGCCGCGGGCGCGCCCGATCAAGTGGTCAACGCCGACGTCAAGCCCTCTATCGAGGAAGCCGCGGCGCGTACCGACGCCGCGCGTGCCGCCGCTGCTATCGCGGCCGTGCGCCGCTGCGACGTCGCCATCTCTTATAATGTATCTCCCGAGACGTGCATCGACGCGATGCTGCTCGAGGTTCGTGACATTCTGTACGGCCGTGCGCTGCCCAATGCGGCGCCGCGGGCGTATGCCAGATAGAAAGAAGGAGCGCCATGGTCCGCATAGCGCCTGTCAACCTGCCCTACAACCCCAAAACGCTGTGGTTCGATGCGGGCGAGCTGGAACTGCACGCCGGATGCGACGTCGTGGTCCAAACCGCCCGGGGAACCGAGTTCGGCCATATGGGCGAGCCTGCGTTTGAGGCAACGCCTGACCAGGTCAAGAAGCTGAAAACCCCTCTGAAGCCCGTCTTGCGCGTGGCCGATGACGAAGATCGCGCCAAGCAGGCCGAGCTCGAGGCCCGCGCCGCCGAGGCGCTCCCTGTGTTCAAGGAGCTTGCCGCGAAGGCCTCCGAGGAGATGCGCCCGGTTTCGGTGGAATACCTCTTCGATGGCGACAAAGCGGTGTTCTACTTCGAATCCGAGAACCGCGTCGACTTCCGCGAGCTGGTACGCACGCTCTCGTCGCGCCTTCATGTGCGTGTCGATATGCGCCAGATCGGCGTTCGCGATGAGGCTCGTATGGTGGGCGGCTTGGGCCACTGCGGCCAAGAGCTGTGCTGCAAGCGCCTGGGCGGCGAGTTCTGCCCCGTGTCCATCCGCATGGCCAAGGAGCAGGACCTGTCGCTGAACCCGCAGAAGATCTCGGGCGTGTGCGGCAGGCTCATGTGCTGCCTTCGCTACGAATATGACGCCTATAAGGACTTCAAAAGCCGTGCGCCGAAGAAGAACGCCCAGGTGGAAACCCCCGATGGCGTGGCGAAGGTAGTGGATTTGGATGTTCCGCGCGAAGTGGTGTCGCTGCGCATCGAGGGTGAAAAGCCCGTGCGCGTCCCGCTTGCCGACTTCGATGCGCCCGAAGAAGGCGTACGTCCGAAGTGCGTGGGATGCGAGGCTTGGGAGCGTGCTTTGAGCGAACAGCCCGGCGATGCCTTCGGCGCCGCTGCAGCGCTGGCTACGCCGCAGCTGTCGGGCAAGGACAAGCTTGCCGATCGCGCCAGCGTGCGTCACGTCCCGGGTGGCAAGAAGGCCGACGGCGCGGGCGAGGCCAAGCCCGGCCGTTCCAGCAGGCGCGGCCGCGGCAAGGGCGAGCGCGCCGAGCAGAAGGCCGCCGAAGCGCAGCCTGCGCGCAAGCCGCGTCGCCGCCGCTCCACCAAGGTGTCGGGCGGCGCTGCGCAGGCCGGGGAGAACCAGGCCCCGCGCTCTGATTCCGCTCAGTCGGTCAACGCGGCACCTACGGGCAAGCAGTCCAACCAGGGCGGCAAGCAGCCCAAGGAAGGTCAGGCCAAGCGTCGCGGCATGCAGCCGAGCAAGCGCCGCAGCCAGGGCGGCAAGGACGCCAAGCAGCAGTCGGGCCAGGGCGGCAAGCAGCCCGGCTCCTCCCAGCAGGCGGGCAAGCGCGGTCAGGGCCCCAAGGGCGGCTCCGATGCCCAGCGCGGCGGCAAGCCCGACAATCAAGGGCCCAAAGCTCGCGTCCGCCCGGGTCAGAAGTCCTCGGGCCTGGCGCAGGGCCCCCGTCCCGACCAGGGCGGTCAGCGCAAGCAGCGCGAGGGCGGCCAGGAGGGCCAGGCTCCCGGTCAGCATCGCCGTGCCCGCCGCCGCAGCCATAAAGCCGCGGGCGCCGGCGAAGGCCAGGGCGCCTCGCAGGGCAACTAGCAGCATCTCGCGCCCCCGCTTGGGCAAGAAGCGGGGGCGCCTTCGTCAGGAGGTATCAACGTGCACGGGGAAAACGGCTACGAGCTGCTCACCGACCTGTATCAGCTGACCATGGCCCAGGGCTATTGGGAAACGGGGCAGGGCGCCACGCAGGCGTGCTTCCATGCGTATTTCCGCGACTATCCTTTCCGCGGCGGCTACGCTATCGCTTGCGGCATGGATCAGCTCGCCGAGCTCATAGAGGGATTCGAGTTCAGCGCCGATGACGTGGGGTATCTGGCAAGCCTTGACGCGCCGGGCGGGGGCAAGCTGTTCAAGCCGGAGTTCTTGGATTACCTGCGCACGTTCTCGCTGCGTGCGGATATCGATGCCGTGCCCGAAGGCGCTGTGGTGTTCCCGCATGAGCCGATCGTGCGCGTGATGGGTCCCATCATGGATTGCCAGCTCATCGAGACGGCGCTCCTGAACTGCGTGAACTTCGAAACGCTTATCGCCACCAAGGCCGCTCGCGTGTGCCTGGCGGCCCATGGCCTGCCCGTTGCCGAGTTCGGCCTGCGCCGTGCCCAGGGAGCCGGCGGCGGCATGTGGGCAAGCCGCGCCGCCGTGGTGGGCGGCTGTGCGTCCACGTCCAACGTTCTTGCAGGCAAAACCTACGACCTGCCGGTTTCGGGCACGCATGCGCACTCGTGGGTCATGTCGTTTCCCAGCGAGCTGGAGGCGTTCCGCGCCTATGCGCGCGAGTTCCCGTGCAACTGCGTGCTGCTCGTGGACACCTACGACGTGGAGCAGGGCATCCGCAACGCCATCACGGTGGGCCTTGAGATGCGCGCCCGGGGCGAGCGCTTGGCGGGCATCCGCATCGACTCGGGCGACCTGGCCTGGTTGGCGAAGATGGCGCGCCGCATGCTCGATGAGGCCGGTTTGGACGATTGCGGCATCGTGCTGTCCAACGACCTGGACGAATACACCATCCAGTCCATCTTGGACGAAGGCGCTCCCGTGAGCAGCTGGGGCGTGGGTACCAAGCTTGCCTGCGCGTTCGACCAGCCCACGCTCGGCGGCGTGTACAAACTTTCGGCGACGCGCGCCCCGGGGCAGGCCGAGTGGGTCGATCGCCTGAAGATCAGCGAGTCGGCGGCGAAGCTGACGGTGCCGGGCGTGCTCGATGTGCGCCGCTACTATAACGACGACGGCACCATCGCCGGCGATATGGTGTTCGATGTGAACGCCGGCGTGGACGAGGGCCAGGTAATCGTGGACCCGCTCGACTCCATGCGCCGCAAGAAGCTTGCGGGCAAGCGGTTTTCCACGATGCTCGAGCCTCTGGCCCGCAACGGGCAGGTAGTGCTCGACGCAAGCGGCCGCAGCGCCATGGAGGCGCAACGGCGTTGCCGTGAAGGCTTGGCTTGCTTGGATGAGAGCCAGAAGCGCATGCTCAACCCCCACACTTATCCGGTGGGCCTGGAGTATGGTCTTTGTGAGCGCCGCCGCGCGCTTGTTGGCAAGCTTCGCGGTATCGCGTAGGGTTGAATGTAATGCATGCGCGCTCAAGCCGCGCTTCCGATTGGGGGATTCATGATCAGGATCATCACCGATTCCGTATCTTCGATCACGCAGGAGATGGCCGCCCAGCTTGATATCCAGGTGGTCACGCTGTACGTGAACCGCAATGGCATGGAATACGAGGACGCAACCATGGACCTGGATGCGTTCTATGCTGACATTTACGACATGGTGGATGATATCCCCACGTCAAGCCAGCCCTCCCAGCAGTTGCTGGAAGAGGTGTTCGAGGATGCGGCCCGCGCCGGTGATCAGGTGTGCGGCATCTTCATCTCCACGGGGCTTTCGGGCGCCTATGATGGCGCCTTGCGCGCTATCCGCGCGGTGGCCGCGCGCAACATCGGCTTTGAATGGGAGCTTATCGACTCGCAGTCGTGCGGCTTCGACGAGGCCTTCCCTGTGCTCGAGGCCGTGGCGGCGCGCGATGGGGGCGAGGATCTGCGCGGCGTGGCGCAGGCGGCCCTCGATGCTATCGAGCGCACTCGTTTCCTGTTCACGCCGGAGAGTCTGACGTTTCTGCAGAAAGGCGGGCGCATCGGCGGCGCGGCGGCGCTTTTGGGCAACCTCATCCAGCTGGCGCCGGTGCTTACCGTGCGCGATGGGTCGCCTGTCACCTTCGCCAAAGTGCGCACGCGCAAGAAGGCGTTGGATAAGATCGTGGCTGCCATGAAGGCCGATATCGAGGAGCATGGCCTGCGCGATGTGGTGGTGCACTATATCGGCGACAAGGCCCCGGCCGTGAAATGGGCGCACGAGGTCATCGAGCCCATGCTCGGCCGCAAGGTCAGCGTGCTGCCGGTAAGCCCGGTGGTGGGGCTGCATGTAGGCCCGGCCGTCGGCGTCGCCTACGAGTGCGCGCATGCCATATCGGGCAAGTTGACAGGGTCGAAGGCGGCCCTGACCTGCGCTTCCTAGGCGCGAAGCGAAAACCCGCCCACCGCCTGCGGGCGCGGGCGTTCCAACGAAAGGAGATGCATGGAAGCCCAGCCGAAATGCAATCTGATCATCGACTCCTGCTGCGACCTCCCTTTCGAGGTGATCGATCGTCCCGGCGTGCAGCTGCTGGAGTTTCCCTATATCGACGAAAAGGGCGAGCATAGCGACGATCTGTATTGCACCATCACGCCGCATGAGTTCTACGAGGGCATGCGCGCAGGTTCGCAGCCGTCCACGGCGCAGGTACCGGTAACGGTGTTCCATGACGTGTTCTCGAAGGCCATCGAAAGCGGCGTTCCCACGGTGTATCTGAGCTTCACCAGCGGCCTTTCCGGCAGCTTCAACACGGCGGTGATGATGCGCGACCAGTTGATCGCCGAGCACCCCGAGGCCGAGCTGTACGTGGTCGACACCTATCTGGCATCGGTCGCCGAGGCGCTTCTGGTTTACGAGGCGCTCAACCAGCGCGACAACGGCATGACGGCGCGCGAGCTGGCAGCGTGGGCCGAGGAGGCGCGCTACTTCGTCGACGCCGAGTTCATGGTCGACGATCTGGAATCGCTGCGCCGCGGCGGCCGCATCCCCAGCACCGTTGCCTACGCGGGTGCGAAGCTCGATGTGAAGCCGCTGCTCAACATCAGCATCGAGGGCAAGCTTGCGCTGACGGGCGTGGCGCGCGGGCGCAAGAAGGGCATCAGGCAGCTGGCTGAGTACTGCTCGAAGCGCATGACCGATCAAATGCCGGGCCGTTGCGTGGTCATCGGCAACGCCGACTGCCCCAAGGATGCGGCGCGTCTGAAGGAGCTGCTGGCGAAAGAGGACGACAACCTGCTGTTTTTGGAAAGCAGCATCGGGCCGGTCATCGGCAGCCATGTTGGGCCGGGCATGCTGGCCGTGGTGTTTTGGGGAGGCGATAGGCGCGAGGAGCTTTCAGTGGCCGATCGCATCGCCCGCAAGATCAAGAAAGAGGGTTAAGCCATGACGAAGGCTTTCGTGTTCGCAGGAAACGATACGGTAGGGAATATGGTGGCCGATCGCCTGTGCGGTGCGGGCTGGCAGCGCGTAGGCGATGCGGGCGCCGCCGACGCCGTCCTCACCTACTTCACTACGCAAACCGCGCTCGAGGACGCGTACTTCGGCGACAACGGCATCGTTCAGGGCGCGCGCAAGGGCACGCTGCTCATCGACCTTTCGTGCACCACGCCCACCTTCGCACGCGAGCTCAACGCCATGGCCTGCGTCGCCGACCTGGTCGCCGTCGAGGCGCCGCTCGTGGTCACCGACGTAGCCGTGCCCGACGCGTTCGCGGTGCGAGAGAACCTGGGCTGCTTCGTTGGCGGCGAAGAGGACTGCGTTGAGGCCGCGCGCGAGGTGCTCGACCTGCTGGTTGCCCACGTGACCGACGCCGGCGGCCCGGGCTCGGCCCAGCTTGCCCGCGCCGCATACAGCCTGCAGGCGACGGCGCAGCTGGTCGCCGCTGTGGAGGCCGATGCACTGTATCACGCGGTGCGCACGTCATCCGACATGGGCGAGATCGCCGGCATGCGCGCCGGCGCGATCACGCCGGCCGGCGATGCGCTGCTGGCCGCCGTCACCGATGGCCGTTTCGACGGCACCTACACGGTGGAGATGCTCATGGGCGAGCTGACCGCGGCCCTGACCACTGCCGACGATGCCGACCTTATCCTGCCGCAGGCCGAGGCCATCCAACGTCTGTTGGAGCTTCTGGCCATCATCGGCGGTTCGGACAAGGCCCCTTCGGCGTTGTCGCTGGTCTACCGCGAGGAGGACGCATGCGCGAAGGAGGGTCTGGACTGGACTCGCGCCGAGCAAACGTACGGCGATCATGATCACGACCATGATGAGGATGCCGATTGGGGCGATGATTTCGGCGATGCCGGCATCATGGACGACGATGGCATGACGGGCGCCTATCCCGGTTTTAACTAGGCGTCTTGCCCGTAAAGGGCGATCGAATGATGCACGAGGGCCCGCAAGGCGGCGGCCCGGCTGCTTGGAAGGGCGCAGTTGCTGATGCGTGCTGCTCGTCCCGGGCCGGGTCGCGCATTGCGGGCCTTTTTTAGCGGTAAGGGCGATTGCGCATTTCCTTGATCTGGGCGGATGCCGTAGCCGTGCGCCGCAGAGCCGGGTTGCGCTATGCGGGCCCGTTTTGCCGGCTGGGCGGCTGAGCGGTCGTTTGGTGGGGCGGGCGCTACGTCGCAGCAAGCGGTGGCGCGTGCGAACGGTTTCGACGCGCAATCGCGTAGAGAAGCGGGGAAGGGATCTGCTATGGAGTTCGAAGAAGCGTTGGCTTGCTGTCGGCTGTGCCCGAGGGCGTGCGGCGTCGACCGCGCTGCCGGCGAGCGCGGCGTGTGCGGGGCCCAAGGGAAGCTGGTGGTTGCCCGCGCGGCATTGCACATGTGGGAGGAGCCGCCTATCAGCGGCTCTCGCGGCAGCGGCACCGTGTTCTTCTCGAACTGCCCGCTGCGATGCGTGTACTGCCAGAACCAGGTGATCGCTGATGGGCGCGCTGGCGTGCCCGTTACGGTGGATGACGTGGCGGACATGTGCCTTGACCTGCAGCGGCAGGGCGCGCTGAACGTCAATTTCGTCACGCCGACGCACTATTCGCCCCACATCCGCGCCGCCGTATCCCGTGCCCGTGCGTGTGGCTTGACGCTGCCCGTGGTGTGGAACACCTCGGGGTACGAGACGGTGCAGGCCGTGCGGGACAACGTCGGCACGGTGGACGTGTACCTGACCGATTTCAAGTATTGCTCGAGCGGCCTTGCCCGCCGTTACTCCGCTGCGTCCGACTATCCCGAGGTGGCCATGGCGGCGCTTGAGGAGATGGTGCGTTGCGTGGGCGCTCCCGAGGGCGACGAGGTGGACGGGCAGCCGCGCCTTACGCGCGGGGTGGTGGTGCGCCACCTGATGCTGCCCGGTGCCCTGGAAGATTCCAAGCGCGTGGTGCGCGCGATATGGGAGCGCTTCGGAAGCGATGTGCTGCTGTCGCTCATGAATCAGTACACGCCGGTGCTCGCCGATGCTGCCCAAGCTGGGGATGTCTGGGCGCAGCGCCAGCTTCAGCGCTGCCCCGAGCTGGGCGGACGCGTATCTGATGGCGAATACGAGGAGTTGCTGGACTATGCCGATACGCTAGGCATCGAGGACTATTTCTGGCAGCAAGGGGGCGCGGCGAAGGACAGCTTCATTCCCGCATTCGATTTGACCGGGGTTCCGCGATAATATCGCACAAACGTTCTTGACCACGAACAAGCGTACGAGTATAGTATGTGCCTATTATACGTACGGATGTTTGTGGAAAGGGCAGACCATGGATGTGCAGGAGAAGCTGAATATCCTCGCCGATGCGGCGAAGTACGATGTCGCCTGCACATCGTCGGGGTTGCAGCGCGGCTCGAAGGCCGGCTATGTCGGCAATGCCCTCGGCGCCGGATGCTGCCACAGCTTCACGCCCGATGGTCGCTGCATATCGCTGCTCAAGGTGCTCATGACCAATGTATGCGTGTACGATTGCGCGTATTGCGTCAACCGTTGCAGCAACGAGGTGCCTCGCGCCGCGTTCACGCCCGAAGAGCTGGCCGATCTCACCATGGCGTTTTACCGTCGTAACTATATCGAGGGGCTGTTCCTCAGCTCGGGCGTCATCGGGTCGCCCGACCACACCACCGAGCTCATGATACGCACGTTGCAGCTGCTACGCGATCACCATCGATTTCGCGGATATATCCACGCAAAGGCCGTGCCGGGAACCTCGCCGGAGCTCATCGACAGGCTTGGGCATCTTGCGGACCGTATGAGCGTGAACCTCGAGCTGCCCAGTCAGACAAGCTTGGGCTTGCTGTGCCCCCAGAAAACCAAACAGCGCATCATAGCTCCTATGCGTCAAATCCGAGACAACATGGCGCAGGACCGGGAGTCGCGCGGGATGTCGCGTCGAAGCACAACGTATCTGCCCTCCACTCGCCCGAAGGAGCGGGGGCGTGCGTTCGTGCCGGCGGGGCAGTCCACGCAGATGATCATAGGGGCCACGCCAGAAACCGATTTCCAGATTCTCAACCTGTCGCAGGCGCTCTATAAAACGCTGCAGCTCAAGCGCGTGTTCTTCAGTGCCTATCTGCCGGTAAGCTCCGATGAGCGCCTGCCGCAGAACACGGCAGTGCAATTGAACCGTGAGCACAGGCTGTATCAGGCCGATTGGCTGCTGCGCTATTACAAATTCGACGTATCGGAGATCATCAGCGCCGACGCGCCGAACTTGGAGATGGACGTGGATCCGAAAGCTGCATGGGCGGTGAATCATCTGGATCTTTTTCCGGTGGAAGTGAACACCGCGCCGTTGGAAGTGCTGCTACGCGTGCCGGGGATAGGTCCACGCGGGGCTCGTTTGATCATACGCGCTCGACGCACCTCGTGCTTGCGGGAAGGGGAGCTTCGCAAGCTGGGAATCGCGTTCAAGCGGGCGCGTTACTTCATCACTTGCAACGGAAAATATCAAGGCAACGGGGTAGAGTTTAGCCCCGAGGCTCTACGGGCGCAGTTGGCAAGTCCTATAGACGGCGGTCGGCACGGTGCCCGCTCAGGGAAGGTGTTGCCCGGTCAGCTTAGCTTGTTCGGGTCTGAGGTCGGGCGTGCAGCCATAGGAGCAGGGGATAAGGCGGCCATGCTGGGCGGCAGCGCGAGTGGAACGCAGCAGCTGCAGGCGCCGGCGGTTCAGGAAGGCGTGGCCGATGGGGTCTTCGGTTGGCAGCATGCGTTGCAGGGCCGGCAGAAGGTGCCCGCATGAGCTTGGATGTCGGCAGGGAGCCGCTGAGCAACGTGGCGTATGTACACGATGGCACTACCGAAGGGCTGCTAACGGCGATATTCCAGGCTTATGCGTTGCATGAGCAGCCTGAAGACTTTTCCGCCGAGACCGCGTTGCAGCCTCGGTTAGGGCAAAGCGTGCGCTATATCGAAACCGATGCGGCGTTGGCCTCGCGCGTGAAGGCGGGGATCGTGCGAAAAGCAGGGCGGGATGCCTGGGATGCGGTGTTGCACGCGTCGCTGTCGGATGACCCTTCCGCCGGCGTTGCGGTATATCGGTTCGTCCGGCATGTCATGGCGCGGCCTGCTGCCGCGAACAGCGGTTTGATTCGCAACTTGACCCATCCCGTCGCCGGCCCCGTTGCCCGTCTTGACCGTTCGGTGATGAACGAGCGGCATTTGATGATGCAGTTCCTGCGTTTCGAGCACTTTGAAAACGGCATATGGTTCGCAAAATGCAACCCCAAGGCAAATGTGGTGCCGTTGCTCATGGACTGGTTTGCAGGTCGGTTCAACACCGAGCGTTTCGTCGTATACGACGAGGTTCATCAGGTCGCGGGCATCTACGATGGCGCAGGCTGGTATTTGGCGCAAACCGATGAGGTACATCTGCCCGAACATGCCTCCGATGAAGCCGCTATGCAAGCGGCATGGAGGGGGTTCTACGATGCCATGTCCATATCGGCTCGTTATCACCCTGAGCTTCGAAGGCAGTTCATGCCGAAGCGGTTATGGCGCAACATCGTGGAGGTGCGTGATGAGCTGTCGGACGGCAGTGGGAAGAGCGCTTTACCCGAGGCAGCTATGTCCTCAGGTCGACGGCAGGAAAACCGCGATTGCATGCGCGGGCGATGCGCTTCTGTTGCTGCGCTGCCCCTGGATAAGCGGCTGTAAAAACGCGAGCGCGCACGGGCGATTTTTTGTTGCCGCAATATCTTCGGGAAGGCAGGTGAGAACGCGTCGGTTGGAAGGGGCGTTGCGTTTGGGGTGCCGCCGATGCCTGCGGACAAGCATCGGCGGCATGGCTTAACCTACAGCGTACGCGCTGCGTTGTCCGGATCGATCGACATGCTTTGGAAGCGTTGCTCCATGTATTGGTTGTCGAAGTGGTCGTCGATGAAGCGGGAGATGGCGTTGTCGGGGGCTACACCGGCTTCGCGCTGGTACCAACGGTCAAGCGACATCAACGTCATTCCGCAGTCCGCTATCATCAAGGCGGCGCATACGGTGGTTAGGGAGTAGCGCCAGTTCCAGGGGATGCGGTTGACCAGTTGCAACATCCAGGGAAGGCATAGTTTCACCCAGAACAGGCCCAGCACGCCCCACATGGCCATGAACATGCCGTTGGTACGGCCGTCGATGGAAAGGAACGTTCCGGTGTAGTCCCAGGCAACGATGCCGAAGGCGAACTGCATGAACCAGCTGACCGCATATTCGAACGCACCGCCGATCACCGCGCTTACCAGGAAGATCACGGGGAAAGGCGCTTTATGGAAGCGGTTGAGCGCCATGGTCATCAGCATCGCGCCAACGCCGTAGATGGGGCTAAAAGGCCCGAACAGCAATCCGGCCCGGTCTTCGTAAACGCCGGGGTCCACTACCAGCACGTGATAGACGGTCTCGATGGCAAGGCCAAGCACGCTGCACACCACGAATATCCAGAACAGATTGAAGAAGTTCAGGGTGATGTAGCCGCGACCGGTGGGATCAAGGCCGAGCGTGCCGTCTTCCGCTTGCTCCCTGGTTTCCATGTCGCGCAGCTTGCGGCGAAGCTCGCGCTCGCCGGCGAGCGCCGGGTCAAGGTAGGACTGCATGACGATCAGGAACACCGCCACCACGGCATGGGGGATCACGTTGGCTCCCAGGCCGTTGAGCATGATGGAGCAGATGATGATGGCGGCCAAGATGAATATCATGGCCTCGGTGCCTCGTGCGGCATGTTTGCGTTTGTTTCGCAGCAAGCGGATGCCGAAGATGGCGAACATGGAGGCCAGTGCCGTGTACAGCACCGATTCCACCACATAGATGACCACGGTGGCGGTGGAGGCTTCGATGTCAAGGTTGCCGGAGGTGAATGCCAGCACCATGGTGACGATGGTGATCGTCAAAAGCACCGCGGTAGCTCCGCCTGCCACAAGGCACAACACGCCGAATACCTTCACCGCCAAGGGAAGGCGTTTGCGATCGATGGCGTCTCGGTCGGCTCGGAATCGTTTCCTTACCCTGGGGGAGGACGTTGTGTTAGGGGAAGATTGTCGTTCGTCGTTAGTCATAACACTCCAAATGAGATATCGCGTTCGTAGGATAGCGGGTTCTTACCGCGAACCAGTATAACCAGATACTGGCGGCAGTTCGACAAGAGCGGTTTACGGTTCGGTTGCGATGCGCAAAACAAGAGCATCCGTGCATTAATTTGCATTAAGAATGATAAACGAAAGCGATGGCTTAAGCGAAACACGCAAGAACCTATGGGGGGAGGTCCCATATGCCTTCAGCCGTATTCGGGTGCTTAACGTGCTCGGCTGTATTTTGGTGTTGATGGTTGTACCTTTTATGGGATGAGCTTTGAGAATCCGGGTTGTTGTCGTATAATGGCTCGACATGCACTTTCGTGTGCCGGCATGACGCAATGGTAGCGTAGCAGTTTTGTAAACTGCCTGTTGCAGGTTCGAGTCCTGTTGCCGGCTCCATCGTTACGTCAAGGCCATCGCTTTCCTGCGGTGGCCTTTTTGTTACACGTTGTTCGGGTTCTTGGTCTGTATTGACGCGGCGTCGGTTGGAGGGAAGCGGAATGAACGAGGCTGCTGGGATAGAGGCTTCGCTTGGTCTCGCATCCGAGGAGGCGCAGGCGCGCATCGCCGCGGGCGAGGCCAATGTCGATGCGGGCGTGAAAACGCGATCGGTCGGGCAGATCGTCCATGACAACGTATGCACGCTGTTCAATCTGGTGAACGCTGTCTTGGCCCTTATCGTGCTGTTCACGGGGTCGTACAAGAACATGTTGTTCATGGTGGTCATCGTATGCAACACCGTTATCGGCATCGTTCAGGAGATCCGTTCGAAGCGCATCACCGACAGGCTGTCGATCATAGCCGGCTCGAAAGCGCATGCGTTGCGCGATGGCATGGAAGCGGAGCTGCCGCTCGATGAGCTGGTGCGCGATGATGTTGTGGTATTGCGTCGCGGGGATCAAGTCCCTGCGGATACGCAGGTCGTGAGCGGCGAATGCCGGGTCAACGAAAGCCTGCTTACCGGTGAGGCCGATCTTATCCGCAAACAGCCTGGAGATGCGCTCATGAGCGGATCGTTCGTCAATTCCGGCACGGTGTACGCGCGCGTGGTCCACGTTGGCGCTGAGAACTATGCGGCGAAGATTTCCGCTGAGGCAAAGGAGCGCAAGGCCGTGCGCTCGGAGATCATGCGCTGCCTCAACGGCATCATCAAATTCGTCAGCTGCATCATGTTCCCGTTGGGAGCGTTGCTGTTCGCGCGGGATTATCTATCGGGCAACTCGGAGCTGAACAGCGCCATCCTATCAACGGTGTCTGCGCTGGTGGGCATGATTCCTGAGGGGTTGATCCTTCTCACGTCAACGGTTCTAGCCGTGGCCGTCGTGCGGTTGTCGAAAAGCCAGGTGCTCGTGCAGCAACTGTACTGTATTGAAACGCTGGCGCGCGTGGATGTGCTCTGCCTGGACAAAACGGGCACCATCACCACTGGCGACATGGAGGTTGCCTGGGTGCGGCCTGTAGAGGGCGAAGCCGCCCAGGATGCGCCCGATGCGATTGATCGGGAAGCGCGCCGCGCGTTGCGCGCCATCGCCTGCGCCGACGATGACCCCAACGAGGCATCTCGAGCGATAGCCGCATATTTCAAGGATGCAGAAGGCCGTCCCGAAACGTGTTCGCGCATGATTCCTTTCAGCTCGGACAAGAAATGGTCGGGCGCTCAGCTTTCGAATGGGTCGTGCTATGTCATGGGCGCTGCGCAGTTCGTGCTCGGCGACGCTTATGAGCGCGTCAGACTGCAGGTCGAACGGCTTGCGGCCGAAGCGCGCCTGCTGCTCATCGCTCGCGTGGAAGGATTCGATGAGTTCGGGAACATTCGGGGCGATCTTCGGCCGCTCGGGTTTGTGGGCATTCGGGATCAGATCCGCCCAACGGCGGCGGAAACCATCGCCTACTTCAAAGACCAGGGCGTGCGCGTGCTTGTGATCAGCGGCGATGATCCGCGCACCGTTTCCGGCATCGCCGAAAAGGTGGGGGTGGAAGGCTCCGATCGTTTTGTGGACGCCTCCACGTTGAAAACCGAATCCGATGTGGAACGCGCGCTAGCGTGCGACAGCGTGTTCGGCCGCGTGAAGCCTGAGCAGAAAAAGCAGTTCGTCTTGGCGCTCCAAAAGGCCGGCCACACCGTTGCCATGACCGGCGATGGCGTGAACGACACGCTGGCGCTCAAGGCTGCGGATTGCAGCGTCGCCATGGCGGCAGGCTCGGATGCCGCGCGCAACGTGGCGCAGCTGGTGCTCGTCGACAACGACTTCGCCAGCATGCCGAAGGTGGTGGCCGAAGGGCGTCGATCCATCAACAACCTGCAGCGTTCCGCATCGTTGTTCTTGGTGAAACGCTGTCGTCCATCGCTTCCGCCCTGCTGTTCATCGCTGCGCCGTGGCAATATCCCTTCCAACCTATCCAGATGACGCTCATCAGCGCATTTACCATCGGCATACCGTCGTTCGTGCTTGCACTCGAACCGAACCGAGAGCGCATCCGGGGTCGTTTCCTGGACAACGTCATCGTCAAGTCGATTCCCGGCGCTGTATGCTCGGTGTGCTGCATCCTTGCGGCGAACGTGGTGGGCTATTGCCTCATGGGCCTTGACTACGAGCAGGTGTCCACGTTGTGCGTGCTGCTGACGTCCTGGATCGGATGCAACCTGGTGATCCGCCTATCCATACCGTTCACGGCTATCCGCACGGCGCTGCTTGTCGTGGTGATCGGCGGCACCGCTGGCGCGTGCCTGCTCATGCCCGGCGTGTTCTGCATTGCACCGTTCACACCGGGCATGTGGGTGTTTCACGGCATCGTCGCGGCGTTATCCGCCGTGGCGTTCCACGCGCTCTACCTCAAGCTGGATGCGCTTCATGCGGCGCGTATCTGTGAATCTGAATAGGGTCTCCATTTCAGCGGGGGAACGGATGGCGACCTGCGCCGCTGATTCGCCCCGACGGGGGGAGGATGGCGGCCTGTCTCCTCGCGAAGGCGACGGGCGGCAGCCTGCGTCCCATCGGGGGCAAGGGCGGCAAACCGCTCGTTAGCTCCTATGCCCCCGCGTACGGTGCGGCTTCCGGCGCTATCGCCCGATGCCCTCCAGGTCCATCTCGTAAACGAACATGCGCTCGGGAAGGATCCGCGTTTCGTCGTCGGCGAAAGGCTGCTCGGCCGCACGCCTCATGCCTCGGTGCTCGTAGTATTCCCACGTGCAGTCGGTGTCGGTGAAGATGAACGCCTTCGAGGCCCCTTCAGCTGCCAGGTAACGTTGAACGTGTTTCATAAGCGTGCTTCCGATTCCCAGGCCTCTTGCTTTGCCGGATACGGCGAACAAAACCAGTTCGAAATCGGGGTTGCAGCCGCTTTGCTCAAGCAGGTCGCGGTCGGCTTGCTCCATAGCCTCAAGAAATCGCGTAAGGTCTGCGCTGCTGCCGCCCAGCTCATCAAGCTCTTTGCGCGCATCTTGCTCGATGGCCTTCCAATGCGCCTGCGTTTGCTCGTTAGGGGCGCCTGCCCTTGCCATGATCACGCCGATGGGGGAGCCGTCGACAACGGCGACTTCGGCGAAGGTGTTGCGCTTCGCGAAGTTGGCGAAATCGATGATTCCAGAGGCGATGCGTTTTCTGCCGTCGGTGTAGCTGTGCCACGTGTCGCCGAGGATGGCGCCAAGCGCCTCGATGTCCTCGTCCCGAAGCGTGCGATATTCAACGTGCTCCATAAAAACCTCAGTGCTCCTTACGAATAGTCCAATATCAGACCAACTAGTATGGTAGCGGACTATATCAAATAGGGCGGAGGAATGCTTGTAAGGCACATATTCGCCTTACAAGCATTCCTCCGCCCATGAAGGGGGTTTGGGGAAATCCAGAGAGCGTTGGCAAAAGATCGTCTCGAAGCCCGCTGCGTCTTGAAGTCCGAAATGAAGAAGACGCCGGCTTTGCAGCCGGCGTCTTCCGGGTCGCCCGGTCTTGAAAGGAGGGAGGGAGGGTCAGGGCCGGGCGCTATAGGTTGGCTGGCGACGCCGCCAGGACGCCGAGCGGATAGGGGCTACAGCGTGTACAGTGCGTACACCGAAGCGCCCATCTGGTAGAACACCACGCGCAGGCAGATGGCGCAGACCAGGCCTGCCGCCAGGCCGATGATACCCCACAGCTTCCAGTTGCCGCTCTTCTTGCCCATATAGGCCGCGGCCACCGGGATGATGGCGCATACGATGGTGACGATCGTCAGGCCGATCGACCCCGAGCCGAACGGAGTCAAGCCCGCCAAGTCGACCATGCCGTGCGTGGGATGCACCGGGTCGAAGTAGTAATCGATCTGGGTGAAGGCGCTGTTGGAAAGCGTCATGCCGATGATGTACGCAACGGTGGTGCAGGCGGCCACGATCGAGCCGGCGAAGGTGGCGGTGGCGCCCATGGGGCTCACGTCGCCGTCCTTCACGGATTCCACCACCGCCACAGTGGCCGGACCCAGGATGCAGCTTGCGCCCACGATGCTCAAGATCTCCAGGATGGAGTTCCACGCGGGGCGCGCGTCCATCATGTAGGAGTGGGCGGCAACCACATCGAACACCACGGCGATGGCGATGCCGGCGATGGCGCACCATGCGGGAACGCTGCCGCCGTCCTCGGAGCGGCGCAGGCACGCCAGGTAGACGATGGCGATGACGGCCAGCACGACGATGGCGATCAGCTCCTGGGTGATGCCGGAGGTGATGTGGCCGAAGCCGTTGAAGATGCGCTCCCAGTGCTGCAGGTGCATGAACACCGCGATACCGGATACCGCCAACAGCACGGCGGACACGATCCAGCAGGTCATCTGGCTTTTCTTGCCTTCACCCTTCAACGCCAGCAGGCTCTGGGCGCCGAACACGCCCACCGACCATGCGGCGATGGTGGTGAACAGGATAAGGGGCCATTGCAGTTCCATGTCTTACTCCTTTCCCTGCCACTCGCGATCGCGCAGGATGTAGGCCAGGTGCGGGCCGTTTCCCACGTCGGTGAGGTGATAGATGTCGTTGTCGGTGTAGGGCTCCAGCCACTCCTTGACGGTCGTGCGGTTGTGCAGCATGTCCTCGTAAGAGGTCGCCTTGTCGTGGGTGGGAGCCGGGGCCTCGAACGTGTCGATGCCCTTTTCCAAATCGCCGAAGAAACGGGCGCGGGAGCCGCATTGCGTGACGCACTGGGGCAGCTCGCCTTGGGCCGTGCGCTGTTCGCACAGCGTGCACTTCTCCACGACACGCTCCTCCTCGTTAAGGTAGCGAACGCCGTAGGGGCAGGCCATGGCGCAGAACTGGCAGCCGATGCACTTCGACTTGTCGATCTGCACGGTGCCGTCGGCGGCTACGTGGGACGCCTGCGTGGGGCACACCTCGACGCATTTGGGATGCTCGCAGTGCTGGCACTGGATGGGGATGAAGTACATCGTCACATCAGGCCACTCGCCAGACCCGCCCGTGATGGGGAAGGGGCCGATGCGCAGCGTCTTGATCCAGAAGTCGCCGGGCTGCACGCCGTTGATGGTCTTGCAGGCCGTCGAGCATGCAAGACAGCCCGTGCAACGGTTCAGGTCGGTTACGATTGCATATTTCGTCATATTAGATCACGCTCCCGGTGCCGGTGTGGGTCCAAGACTCAACCTCGGGCTCGCCCTCGACGCGGCTGCGCATGCCGGCCTTCATCCATTTGCGCAGGCGCTCGTCGGATGCATCGTGGATGCACTCCTCGCCGGTGTAGGGGTTGCAGGGCACGGGGTTGCCGAAGGGGCTGTTGTCCTTCGTGGCCTTGTAGATGACCACGGGGTAGCCGCGCATGGTGTGGCAGCCGCCCACGGTATCCTGGCCGTAGGGGTTGTTCAGGCAGTTCACGCCCACAAGCTCGAAGCCGTGCGAGGCGTACTCGAACTCAGGGAACCACCACTGATGGTTGGCGTTGGCCACCGGCAGGTTGTTGGCGAACGTGCCGCCGGAGGTGCGGGCCTTCACGGCGTAGTACAGGTCGACGACCTCGCGGATGCGGCCCCACGGGCTTTCGATCCATACCCAATCGCCCTGCTCGACGCCGATGCGCTTGGCTTCCTCGGGGTTGATCTCGACGCGCGGGACCGGCCACAGTTCGCGGCACCACGGCAGCTGCCTGTGCTCGGAATGGAAGTACACGGGCTGGCGGGAGCCGGTGGTCTGCAGGAACACGTTGTCGGGATACTTCTTGATGGCGTCTTTGTACCACTGGTTCTGGAAATAATCGTCCGAAACCTCGTCGATCTTGTCGGCTTGGTAGAGCTCGGGCATGTTCACCGGGGAGTCGGTCGCCTCGCGGTACACCGGGAAGCGGTCATCGTCGCCCTGGAAGGCCTCGATATCGGTATGCGCCCAGCGGGCATCGCCCTTGAAGCCGTTCTCCTTGAACTCCTTGCCATCGTAGAGCGTGCCCGCATCGCCTGCGTTGCAGATGTACGCTTCGCAGGTGAGGGACCAGATCTCGATAAGCGAGGAGGCGGTGGTGAAGCCGGGCTTGAGGTCCACGAGCGAGAACAGGTTGAAGCCGCCCTGCTGACGACGCCAGCCCATCTCGTGACGGCGGTAGGTGCCCCAGCGCTCGGGATGCCACTCGCGGCAGTCCATCCAACCGTGCTCGGTGAACCATTCCTTGGCCTCGGCCCAGGTGGGGCCGTTCGGGAACTTCTCGGTCTTCCAGGCGTCCACGTTGTCCTTGAGGATGCGGTCGTGGTCGGGCCACAGGTAGCTCGGGTTGCCGGCCAGCGCCTTGGTGTATTCCTCGCCGATCGACGCCGTCCACTTCTCGATGTTGCTCTGGCTGGAAACCTTGGGCTTCAGGATGTACTCTTCGGTGCTCGGCGCCGCGGAGGTGTCCTTGGTGTTCCACGGAACGCCCATGGCGCGGTACATGCCGCAGTTCCAGTCGGGGTCGTAGATGGTCTCTCCCGGAGGCTCGATGGCCTTGCAGCAGCAGCCGAACATGCCGCCGGCGCCCTGGGACACGCGGGTGGAGTCGAGCTCCATCCAGTGCTGGCAGGGGAAGATGACGTCGGCGTTGCCGTTGGTGGGCATGAACCACAGGTTGATCTCGGTGAAGAAGTCCATCTGCGCCATAGCGTTCCATGCGCGCACGGTGTTGGCCATGTTCATGACGTCGCCGGACTGGCACACGCCGCCATGGATGGCGTACAGCGTGGGCTTGACGTGCATATCGAACGGCTCGTTGTGCAGAACGTCCTTCATGACCTGGGCCTTCGTCCAATCCTGATCCTGCAGGCAGGCATCCCACACCGTGTTGGCGTCAGCCCAGCGCGCCCAGAAGCGGTTGAGCGGGAAGCGGTCGGCGTCGACCATGCCGGCCTGGCGGGTGAAGATGGACTTGGGGTTGGGATAGTACTTCGACGGGTTCATGGCGCCGCCCATGCGCTTGGCGATGATGATGGCCTCGTCGTCGGTGGGCACATGGTTGCCATAGCGCTCCGCCAGCGGCGAGTTCTCGTCGATGAGGTACTGCACGAAGTCCTGCATGTACTTCGCCACATCCTCCAGCGAGTAGTCGCGGCCATCCCAGGAGATGCGCTGCTCTTCGGGGATCTCAGAGGATTTCTGCATGTTGGAACGGCCCGGGTTGCCGTCGAACTGGCTCTTGCACGAACCGCGGTTGCCGGCGGGCTCGTCGGAGTTGCCGGTGATGCAGGACAGGATCTGCAGCGCGCGGCAGTTCTGGATGGAGTTGCCGTTCATGTCGGTTGCCAGCTGGAAGTGCACGCCGCCGTTGCCGTGGCGCGGGTCGATGCGGGTGGTGTAGTGCTTGCAGGCCTCCTCGACCTTGCTCCACTCCACGCCCGTGATTTCGGTGACCTTTTCGGGGCTGTACTGGCTGGTCATGTCATGGAAGCCGTCCCAAACGGTGCGGCACTTGTACTTTTTGCCGTCGATGAGCTCGACCTCGATCTCGCCGGGGAACAGCGCGGGCTTCTTCGGCAGGCCCTTGGGGTTGGTCGTGGCGCCCTTCTCGTTGCCCTCGTCCCAGTATTTGTCGTAGGCGGCGTCTGCGGGGTCCGCCCACGTGGACTCGTCGGGCAGCCAGCAGTCGGCAACCAGGCCGGTGAGCGGGTGCTTGATGAACGAGCCGGTGGTCGGGATCTTGGAGGTTTCGCCCTCCCATTTGCATACCTTGGAATCCCACCAGGTCAGACGCTGATTGTTCTCATCCCAAACCATGAAGCGGTCAACGGAGCCGCCTTCTTTGACGTCGGCTTCGGTGATGAGCTTGGTGCGCATGTCGATGCCGCCGTTGCCCTCCCAGCGACGCGACGTGGTCAGCCACGGCTTATCGTCGCAGTACAGGAACGTGGCGTTGGACCAGCGGCGCACCATGGTGTCGTCGTAGGCCTCGTTCTCGATGATCCAGTTGATCATGCCCAGGGCAAGCGCGCCGTCGGTGGAGGGACGGACGTTGAGCCAGCAGTCGGCTTCCTTCGAGATGGGGGTCATGCGCGGGTCGACCACGATGTGGTAGTCGGCATGGGCGCGCACGTCGGAGATGGTGCGGTTCGTGGTGTCGTAGTTGGAGTACTCCACCGCGGTGCCCCACTGCAGGTACACCTTCGGCTCGGCCTCCACCTCCATCCACGGGGAGCCCATCTCGTCGGTCATGATGCCGGCCCAGTGGCGCGGGCCCTTGCACACCTGGTACGCCAAGTGGGCGTTGGGGGTGCCGAAAAGCTGCTTCATGCCCTGGTAGGGGCCGAGCGACCATACGCGGGACGTGCCGCACATGACCACGATGGACTGTCCGCCGTACTTGTCGACGCATTCGCCGAGGCCCTTTGCCACCAGCTCGAACGCCTCGTCAAGGGTGATGCGGACCCAACCGGGGTCCTCGACGCCCTTGGGGTTGGTGCGCTTGACCGGGTAGCGCAGACGGTCGGGGTGGTAGGCAGCCTGCATGGAGGACTGCGATTTCGCGCAGCAATGGCCGCGGGATTGCGGGGCGCTCTCGTCGCCTTCGACCTTGATGGCCTTGCCGTCCATCACGGTCACCCAGACGCCGCATTCGACCTTGCCGCACGCGCGGCAGCAGGTGCGGACGTGCTTGATTTCGCCCGTGGTCGTCGTGGACGTCTCGGCAAGAGCCTTCATGGGCTCTGTGACCGAAGCGCTCACGGCGCATGCTGCGCCGGTTGCCGCAACGGTCGCGATGAAGCTGCGGCGTGACATAGTCAGCTGTGCCATGGATTCACCTTTCCTTCCTCTATCTCCTCGTTTCAGGTGGTGGCGTATCGGCGTTTCGATTGCGGTGCGGAACCCCTCTTCTCGACCTCCTCGCAATCGATCCGCCCGCCGCCGATGCGCTTTTTTGCAGCGTACGCGCCGCGTGCACGGCGCTCTTAATAGGGTTGCTATTATTTGTTTGGAGGCGGGGTGGGAAACCATGGCGGCAAGGCATCATAGGCACCTTATGATTTTCAAAGGAATGCCTGGTCAAAAAGCCGTATATGAGGTGCTGCGGATGCTTGCGGGCAGGGTGCGCCGCGTGTGTGTGGTAGAATCGGTGCCGCGCCCGAGGGGAACGGGCGCACGGCGGCGCAAGGGCCGCCTGAGAGCTTCGGAGGGGGATTCTTGAGGCTACCGCATATCACTATCGAGTATCGTGACGAAGAGGTCGCGGGCGTCGGGAAGATCTCGCCGGCCTTGGTGGCAGGATTCGGCCTGCATTGGGCCTGGGTGTTTTCCGCCATGTTCAGCGCCGGTGAGCTGTTCTCGTTTAGCATGGCCGGCATGGCCTCCATCATGGTGGTCACGTCCATGGCGTCCATGGCTTTGACGCTTCTGTGCTACTCGCTGTTCACGAGCAAGGTCCGCTGCCTGTTCCGCACCATCGCCGACAGAAGGCGCGTCCGCTTCGTGGCCGCGGCCATCACCTCGGTCGGGCTTCTATGCGTGGCGGTCGGCGCAGCTTTCGGGAACGCGCCGGTATGTGCTGCGGCGTGCGTGTTCGGCGGCGTGACGACGGGCGTGGGTTCGGCGGCGCTGCTCATGAGCTACGGCGTATCGTTCAGCGTATGCGATACCGCCGCGTCCGCTATGCAGTTCGCCTTGTCGTGTTTGGTTACCAGCGCGGCATATGCCCTGATCATGGTTGCGAACGTGAATATGCACCCGTTGGGCGTGGTGCTATGCGCGCTTACGCCCTGGGCGGAGTTGTTCTGCTTGAACGTGTCGTCGAAGCAGCTGGTGGACCGCACCGAGTTCGCATCCACCACCATGCCCGTGCATACGGGGCGCTTCTTCGCGCGCATCATGCCCAGCGCGCTGGCGTTCGGTTTTCTGTTCGGCTTCCTGGGCATGCACGCCTTCCACGGCGTGTCCGAGCTTGCCGTCGATGCATCCTCGTTCACCTGGAGCGTCATGGCCGCTGGCATCATCACGTGCGTATCGGTGGTCACGGTCATGCTGACCATGCGCCAGCGCGCTAATTACGCGTTCCGTGCGCTCAGCCCGCTTATCGCCCTGGTCGTCGTGTTGGTCGCCCATCTTCTGGCATCGGGCATCACCACGGTGGTGCATTGCCTGTTCCTGGTGGCTTATATGCTCATCGAGGGGTGTCTGTGGATCTCGTACACGGACATGTCGCAGAAGTTCCGCATCAGCCCGTTCCACGTGTATGGCGCCGGCCGTGGCATGGTCGCCGTCGGCGGGGTCGTCGCCACGTTGCTCATGCTTCCGGCCAGCCCATGGTCGGCATCTTTGATGAGCGCCGACGCCATATTGCCGGTGGCGCTTGTGCTCCTGGTGTTCGGTTCCAGCACCTATCCGCGCGATGCCGAAGTGGTGGGCGTGCTGCGACGCGGCACGTGCTGCCCGGCGTTTTTCGATCCGTTCGATCCGCACAACGAGTCGTTCAAGACCATGGAGGCTGCCCGGGTGGAGGCGGCCGACGCCGGCGACGATCGCGCGGACGCTGCCTCCGTGAGCGTTCTTGCGGATGGAGATGAGGTTTGCAGGCAGGAGGCGCCTACGGGCGCGGATGCCTCTTCCGATTCGCTCGGGCTTGCGGATGCAGTGGCGCTTCCGGATGACGCCGAGGGCTGCGAAAGCCGAACGGCAGGCGTGCTCACGCAGCAGCACGTGGCCGCTGTTCAGGCGCGGGCCTGCGACGATGCGGAGGCTCGCTCTTCCTGCGACCATGAAGAGGAGCGCGTCGGCCGCTACAAGCGCCGATGCCTGGCGCTTGCCGACATGTGCTTGCTGTCGCGCCGCGAGACCGAGGTGCTGTTCCTTTTGGCCAAGGGCTACAACACCAAGATGATTCAAGAGCAGCTGTTCATCAGCGCCGGCACGGCGAACACCCATATGCGGCACGTGTATCGCAAGCTCGATGTGCACTCTCAGCAAGACCTTATCCGCATGGTGGACTCCATGGAGGTCGAGGACGAGGACTGGTAAAAAGCGAAGGGAGGCCCGACAGCAAGCTGCCGGGCCTCCCTTCGCCGTATGATGCGTTCGACGTGCGGTTTTAGGCGAACACCGCCGTTTCCATGAGCCGGTCGTGAGCCTTCAGGCGCGCGGCCATGTTGCGCACGAGGTACCATGCATCGTTATTCTGCAGGTTGCGTCGCGCTTGCGCCTCGTCTCCCGGTGCCAGCTCGGCAAGCGCACGGTCATAGTCCGCCTCCTCAAGTTCCAGCCCCAGGTGATCGAACAGCGCGTCGAGGGCAAGGCCCTGGCGAAGCGATTCGCGCGCCTGCATCATGATGCTCATCTGAAACCGCTGGTCGTCCATGCCTTGCAATCGGGCGAATTGGGTAAGCGAAAGCCCCTGTGCGGCGGCGTTGGAGCGGATGGAGCCCATCATCTCGGCAGCGGTCCGCTCGATGAGCTCGTCGGGTATGGCGCCGCGCAGCCTGCGCCCCAGCTCGGCGTCCGCAAGCTCTTCGCGGCGGCTCTGGTCGGTTTCCCCCGAGCGCAGCTCAAGGTGGCGCCGTATGCGCTGGCGGAACTCCTCCACCGTCTTGTCCTGCTCCGACAGATGGGTTGCCACGAACTCGTCCGTCAGCTCGGGCACGATGCGCCGCCGCTTGTCCAGCACGTCGAGCGCCACGCTGTAATGGATAAGCCCCTGGTCGCCTTCCTCGTTCGTGAACTGGAACTCCTTGTGCTCCCCTGCGTCCATGCCGCACACCGCGTCCACGAACCCTTTCGGCATCAGCTCGTCGGAAACCACGATGGCAAGCCCGTCGCCGGACAGCTGCGGCTCGGGAACCCCGTTGGCCAGCGTGGACATGTTCACCTGCACCACGTCGCCGGCCTCTACGGGCCCTGAGGTCCCCTCGAAGGTTGCGAAACGGTTCATCTCGCGCATGAGCTGGGCGTTTACCATTTCCTCGGTCACTTTGGCCGCCTGCTCGCGGACGTAGACCGGTTCATAGGAGGATAGTTCGAACCCAGGATGCGTGAACACGTCCACCTCGAAGGAGGCGTCGGTTTTGGAAAGCGCATCGGCGAGGACCGGTTTGACGGGCTCGGGATTGAACAGCACGCGCAGGTTCTGGCGGCGGATCTCCGCCAGCCCGGCGCGCATGGCGGCCAAGGACGCGATGCGCGCATCGACCGTCTGCCGGCCCACCTTGGTTGCCAGGGAGTCGTAAAGCGCCTGAAGGTCGGGCTGTGCGGGCTGCTCCAGCTCGCGCGCCAGCCCCGTGAGGGCCTCGGTCGCCAGCGCGACCTTGTGGGCGCCGGTGATGGAAAACGTCATGCGCACTTTCGCGCCGTCTATGAGGGTCTTCGAGTTCACGAGTTCGATGGACATGGGGTTGCTCCTTTGCGGCGTGGCTAGCGCTCGTAGACTTGATCGGTGTTGCACAGGGTTTGCTGCAGTTTCCAGATGGTGTGCGCCTGGCTGCGTTTGACGGGCACGGGCTTCATCTGGTAGGAGTCGGTGGCTCCGGCGAACATCTCGCGTGCGAACACCTCCTCGGAGATGGTGATGGCGCCTGCCGGGCAGATCTTCTCGCAGCTGCGGCACTTCACGCAGTCGCCGGGGTAGTGCTCGACGCCGAACACGCTGCCGGGGCCCTCGTCCTCGCCGAATTTGCGCAGAGCGCCGGTAGGGCAGAACACCGCGCACATGCGGCATGACTGGCAGACGTCGGTATCGATGATGACGTGCCCCCACAAGCGCGTGCTCATCATCACATCCTCAGGGTCGCCGAAGCTTGCCAGGGCGTCGAGCAGCCGTTCGCGCCGGTCGGGCAGGAAGTGCGGCAGGGTCCCATCCGACATGACCTTGACGTAGTTCTTCGTTTTCTGCGGGCTGAACTGCTCTCCTGTCGCCTCTGCGACGGCGAACTCGGCCAACACCCCGCCCACGCGTGCGGCTTCTTTGCCCGACTGCTCGAGCGCCTGGCGTTTCGCCTTGTCGAAGGCGTTGTCGTCGTTTGCGCGCGTGATGCCGGGCAGCTTCGTGGACACGTGCACCTCCATGGGCTGCCCCCAGGCTTCAAGCAGGGCCCTTTCCGTGTCCAAGACCTTCTGCAGCATCTCCCAGCCGCATCGATGCTCGCATTCGGCGCAGCTCCCGTGGACGAGCACCGTCTTCGCGCCCTCGCTTTGCATGAGCGTGAGCACCGACTCCTCGATGCGGCCGAGGCACTCCACGCGCACCACCTTATCGGGGTCGTACAGTCCCGCGGCGGCGCTGAGCAGTGCGCCGCAGGCGATGGTGCACGTGCCTTGTGCGGCGGCCGCGGCCGCGCGGCACTGCTCGATGAGCTGCGTGTCGTTGGGGTGGTGCGCTTCCAAACAGCAGGTAGGGCACACGGTGGCGCAGGTGCCGCAGCCGATGCACAGCTCGGGTTGCACGACGAGCTGCTCTGCCTGCTCGTCGTAGCGTATGCAGCCCGAGGTGCACGCCTCGGCGCAGCGCAGGCAGTCGGCGTGACGGTTGCGCACCAGCGCGCAGCGGTCCTGATGGACGGTGATATAGGGGCTGTCCACCTTCTCGATCAACCCCAGCATGTTCGATATGCTCGGCATCTCCCTCTCCCCCTAAAGCTTTGTGGCGCAGCATGCTATATGACCTCTGAACTGCGCTTTTCTAAATCATAGAGGGTTTTTGGCGAGCAAAATCATAGGGCTGGTATTATTTGCGCTCCCGTTGCGCTCATATACTCGTGACACGTTATGGGGAAACGAAACGAGGAAAATCGAGGAGGCTGGGAACATGGCTTTGATAAGACCGTCCCTGACGCTTGTGCTCGACGTCGACGAGCGCCTGGCGTCTGAGGAAACCGTGCTGGAGCTGAAACGCTGCTACATGCACATTTGCTCGCCGCTCGTGCGCAAGCATGCGCCGCAATCGCAGAATGAGCCCGTGAGCAACACCGCCCGCGCCATCGTCAACTTCGGGCAGCGCAGCTATCTGCGTTCCGCCGACGAGGGAGCCGACGAGCTGTGGGATGACGTGGTCGAGCATTGGATCGGCAACATCTTGCATAAAACAGGTTCGAACATGAAGGCGTTCAACCGGCGCCAGCGCCTTATCGGCCTGCCCGAGGTGGTGTTCGACAAGTTCGATATCGAGCTGGGCGGCGGCGAGTTCACCGTCAGCCTGCATCCCGACTTGCTGGGGTTCGTGCCCGAGGAGCTCAACGCCGCCGTGGGTTTGGCGCGCGCGCTGCTCAACGACGGCACGTTCGCCGGGGCTTGCTGTGTGCGCATCCCGGCTGACGAGGCCTACGAGCGCCAGCGTGGCGCCGCCTGGGAAACCTGGCAGGCCGAGCACCCCGAGCCCAACGACGAGACGCCCGTCGAGCAGCCTGGCGATCAGGCGCCCAAGATCGACTACAACGACCCGGAGTGGATCGAATACGACCGCAGGATGAAAAGCTACGAGAACACCGCCGTTCCCGTGACCGATTCCGACGACCTGCCTCCCATCGAACGCGAGGAGGTCGTCGAGCCGCCCGAGCCGTTCAGCTTCGAGGTCGATTACTCGGTGTGGGGCGTGCAGTTCGCCGACGGCGCCGAGCGTCTCTTCGATTCCTCGGCGCTCGCCTTCGTGGAATAGCCGCGCGCCATGGAGGGGAGGCAGGTGCGGGAGGCGTCGGCTGGCGCACCCGAGCGCATCTTCGTGAAATGGCCCACGCCGGAAGAGGAACTTGCCGGGGTGGCGCGGCTTTTGGAGACGTTCCGCTTCCGTCGCATCGACGAGGCGAACGACTTGGCTATCGTGGTGCCGAACATGGCATGGGCGGTGCAGGCCAAGCGCGCCTGCGATGCGGCGGGCTTGAAGGCCTCCGTGCGCGCCGGGCATGTGCATCTTGCACAAGCGACGAGAAACCGCCTGGCGTTGCTGGAGACCATCGCTTATCCGGACGATGCATCGCTTGCCGCGCGGTGGGAGGCATCGGGGCGTTCGCGTTCCGAGCTTGACGAGCTGCGCGCAAGTTATGGCGGCGCGCAGGCTTCGGCGCTCATCCGTTTGGCAGACCTTCGCTCTTGTCCGGAGCTGGCTCACGGGCTGTTGCACGTGTGCGGGGACGAATCCGCCAGGCAGCTTCACGCCACGCTCATGGAGCAGCTTGAGCGGCCTACGGCCCCGCAGGGCCTGCAGGTGGCGGCCATCGTGCCCTATACGCATGTGAGCGGCATGTTCTCGCAGGCGTTTTTCGTGGGCTGCGTGGACGGGCTGGTGCCCGGCTCGCAAGGCGGCGCCGACGATCCGCGACGGGCCGGCAAGCCGACAGAGGCTGAGGAGCGGGCGTTTTCCCAGGTGAGCGAGCACGTAAGCAAGCGGTTATATTTCTCGGGCTTCGCAAAGGCCGAGGCGGGGCTTGCCCGACGCGCGAACATCCGGTTCGCGCGCACCCGCCACGAGGACGGCGTCGAGTTCGCGGTGACGCGCGTCACCCCGCTGTTCAGCCTTTTCGGGGCGGACAGGCCCTCGACGCTTGGCTCGCAAGCGCTTTTGCGCATGTACGGTCTGAACTGATCGATGGATTTGATCGCGGCGCTTTAGGCGCCGTCGCGACCCGCCGTGGTTTCGGCGGGGAGGGGATAGGAGAAGATCATGGCGGATTTCGATTTGAAGAACTTCACGTTCTCCCTGGAGGACGGAGCGTTTGATTTCGGTGGCGGCGAGGGCCCCACCACCATGGACGATGCGCCGGGCGACCCGGGCATCTTCCTTCCCAACACCGAGGGCCGTTCGGAGTTTCTGCCGCCCGACCCCGATCGCGTGCCGCAGATGCCGGCAACCGATCAAGCGGCGCCGGAATACGCCGCGCGCCCGGCGGCCGACCGCATCGACGAGCTGTTCAACAACATGAACCCGCATCGCCGCGTGCTCTACGCCGTGCTGCGCTCCCTGCCCGATCCCGTTGGCAACGACGAGATGGCCGCGGTGGTGGACGCCGCGCGCGCTCACAAGTTCTCGGTGTACTCGACATCCAACATCTGCACGATGCTCGAGACCGCCGGCGCGATCGCCCGCGTGCTCGAGGATGGCACGCCCTACAGCCGGTTCACCCCCGAGCCGAAGATCGTGGTGGAAGACGGCGTGGAGTATTGGCAGGCCCAACCTGCTCCGATGCCGTACTGGCAGATCACCGAGGAAGGGCAGGCGAAGCTCGATGCCTACCATCCCATCGAGAAGCTTGAGCGCACGTTCGCCGGCGAGCAGGAGTACCTGGTGCTGTACAAGCGCATCCTCGTCATGTGTTCGCAGGCCGACGGCGTGTCCATGAAGCAGATGTCGGCGGCGGTCGACAACGACCCGCTCGTGGCGACCGAGCCGCGCAACTACTTCGTGCAGCATTTCGTGGAGGAGCTCGAGTGCGCCGAGGCGGTCGCCTGGGACGGTAGCGCTTGGAAGATCACCGAGGTGGGCGCCCAAGCCCTTGCCGAGAACCTGTCCGATGTGGTGGACGCCTATACGGTCGAAGAGGGCGCTTCGCCGGCTCAGACCGAATCCGATGGCGTGAACTGGTAGAGGAGGATGGAAATGACCGAGAGCACTGTCGCCCCCGAGGCGGGCGTGGAGGACCTGATCGCCATCAACGAGGGGCGCGCGAAGACCTACGGGCTTTTGGCGCGGCTGTTCCGCGAGGAATGCAGCCAAGAGCTCATCGACGAGCTGTATGGGCTGAAGTGGCGCGTATCCACGGGCAACGAGGCGCTCGACCGCGGCCATAAGCTGATGGCCACGTGGCTGTCGGGGCTATGGGACAACTCCCGGACCGAGCTGTCCGCCGACTACATGCGCACGTTCTTCGGCCACGGCTATTCCGGCCATGCGGCCGCGTATCCCTTCGAAAGCGTGTATGCGTCGGAGAAGCGCCTGCTCATGCAGGGAGCGCGCGACGAGGTTCTGGCGCTCTACCGAGCCGCAGGGCTTGACAAGCAGGATAGCTGGAAAGAGGGCGAGGACCATATCGCCCTCGAGATGGAGTACCTGCAGGTGCTCATCGAGCGAACTGTGGCGGCGTTGCGCGCCGACCGCGGGGAAGAGGCCTACGATCTGGTGAAATGCCAGTACAACTTCATGGAGGACCATCTGGGCGCATGGGCCCCGCTTCTGTGCGAGCAGATGCGCGGCTTTTCCCGAACGGCGTTTTACGAAGGGCTTTCGTATATGACCGAGGGCTTTCTGCAGGTTGACTCCGAGCTGATGGCCGACATGCTCTCCGATGACGATGACGGGCAGATGCCGGCGTAGGGAGTCGAGTAGGTTGCGGCAAGGCGGGAGAGCGCTTGCTGCGAAGGCGAGGAAACGGGGGTAGATCCATGGAGGAGGAAGGCAAATCATATGCCGGCATGACACGGCGCTCGTTTGCCATCGGCTGCACGGGCGCTGCGGCGCTGTTGGCGGTGGGAGGCCTGAAGGCGGTTCCCGCCGCCGCTCAGGTGCGCCCGCCGGGCGGTCAAGATGAGGACCATGTGATAAGCGCGTGCGTGCGTTGCGAGCGCTGCATCGAGGTGTGCCCGCGCGGCGCGCTGCGCGCCGGTCATCTGGAGGACGGCATCCTGGGCGTGCGCCTTCCGACTGCTGGTTTCGATGCTGGTTGGTGCGATTTCTGCACCGAGGAAAACGGCGGCGTGCCGCTGTGCGTGCAGGCTTGTCCCACCGGCGCGCTGCGCCTTGACGAAGGTGCGACTGCTCAGAGCACCATTTTGGGAAAGGCCGTGCTCAGGCAGGACTGGTGTTTGGCTTGGGCCCGGTTGAACGGGTGCAGGTTCTGCTACGATGCCTGCCCCTATGACGCGATCGTCCTGGACGGCAACAAGCGCCCTTCGGTGGTGGCCGACAAGTGCAACGGCTGTGGCGCGTGCCAGGCATCGTGCGTGTCGTTGAAGGAAGGTTCGATCGTGGAGGGCGCCACGGCGCGCGCCATCCGCGTGGTGCCGCTCGATCAGGCTGAGGCGTAAGGGGGCGTGGAAATATGAAGTTGAAGACGTTACGTGTCCTCGTCCCGCTTGCCGTGCTGGTAGCGGCCGGGGTGGGCTATGTGCTGCACACGGGGCTGGGCGACCTGTCCGCTATCGGATGGTCGAGCATATCGGTTCTGTGCCCCTTGGGCGCGCTGGGAACCATGCTGGCAAGCAAGACCGTGGTTCCCCGTGCGGTGATCTCGCTGGTCATCGCCCTGATCGCGATAGTGCTGCTCGGGCGGGCGTTCTGCGGTTGGATCTGCCCCGTGCCCGTGGTATCGAAGCTGCGCGGGGCGTTTTCCCGTCCGGCCAAGGCCGAACGCGACGCCGCGGCGCCTAAGGTGCCCGATGACGCCGGCGCCCTTACCGACGAGGAGCGCGCGCTGCTCAAGGGGGCGTGCGGCAAGCACGCCTGCGCCGCGGGCTGCAAGCCGAGCAACTCGCGCAACCTTGTGCTGGGGTCGGCGCTGCTCTCGGCGGCCATCTTCGGGTTCCCGGTGTTCTGCCTGATCTGCCCCATAGGCTTGACGTTCGCCCTGGTGTTCGTGCTCATCGCGCTGTTCGGCTCCGGGGATGTGACCTGGTCCGTGGTGGCGATACCGGCGCTGTTGGCCGTCGAGGTGGTCTTCTTCCGCAAATGGTGCAGCCACCTCTGCCCGCTATCGGCGCTTATGAGCTTGGTCGGAAAGGCGAACCGCACGTTCCGACCGCAGGTCGACGAGCGGAAATGCGTCGAGGGCGAGACGGGCCGCACGTGCGGGCGCTGCGCGCAGGTTTGCGAGGTGGGCATCGATCCGCGCCACCCCGAGCGGGGAGCCTCGTGGAACGAGTGCACGCGCTGCGGCGAGTGCATCCAGGGCTGCCCGGGCGATGCCATCAAGATCAAGGCGCTGGTGAAGGCTGGGAAAGAGCCGAAAACCCAGGAGCCGCCGACGCAGTAGGGAGGCCGGCGTAGCCGGGCGGGGCCGTTCGGGCTCCGCCCGGCCGCCTTGCGATCGGGCGCGCCTGCGCGCCCGATCGCAAGGCGGCTCGGGAGCCTCTCCCCATATCACAGGCCTTTTTCTCGTCCTGGGCCGCCTTACCCGTGCAGGACGCGAGGGCCCTTGAAGCTAAGGAGCGTGCGGTCATGTGGCCAGACGTTGCGAATGGATTGGACGTTACGTGTTTCATAGGCGCGCCGCAATCGGGGCGCACCGGGCGCTTGGTCGAGTTCGCCTGCCGGTGCGCGAAGGCAGGCGAGCGCGTCCTGTTCGTGACGGCTCGAGAACGCGACCTGGCGGCATGCCGTGCGCGCCTGGATACGGCGGGGGGATGCACGGTAAGAACGGCAACCTGCGAGCAGCTGGCCGTCGAAGTGCTGTCCTTGCCTTTGGCGGGCCGGATGTTCGGCCGTCGCGCGCGCGTGCTGGCGCCTTATGAAGAGGCGCTTTTGCGGGAAGATCTCAAGGCGTGCCGGATGCGGAGCCGCCGTCTTCGCCAAGTGCTTACCTATATATGTGCCGGCTGGCAAAGCCTTTCCGACGATACGTGGCAGACTACCCCTGAAGAGGACCTGGTCATGCGCTGCATCGATGCGGACCTTCGGTTTATCGGCGGGGTCCTTCCGTGCGAGGCGTCCAACCTCGCTGTACATGTGTTGCGGCAGGGCGCGCAAGAGCGTGCGCAGGCCGCTTGGGATTGCGTGGTGGTGGACGACTACGAGCTTCTCAGCCGCGCTTCCCAGCATCTGGTCCGCATGTTGGCGGGCCGCAAGCTGATCGTCGCCTCGGGTGTGCGGCCGAGCTTGCCGGGCGATGAGGACAATCCGTGCTTCGAAGGTGCATCGGAGCTTGTGCGAGAGTGTCCCGGCGCTCGCATCGAGGCATGCGGTGAGTCGGCGGCGTCGGAGCAGGTATCGGGCGTGCTGCAGGCGCTTGCCGCCGATCAAGCCCTTGACGCGCTGGCCTTCGACGGCGTTTGCGAAGGGCGCGAGTGCTTCCGGGGCGGTGGCGATTCCAGCCTTCCCGGAGGCCGGGCCGGTTTGGAGCCGGTTTCCGGCGCGGGGGGATGCGGCTCTGCGCGGGCTTGCGAGGGAGCGGTCCGCATGCTGCCGAGCATGGAAGCCGAGATGCAGGCGCTTGCCCTGGCCGCGGCTGAGGCGCTCGATCGCGGCGAGAGCGTTCTGATCGTGGGCACGAACCGCCTATGGCGCAGAAACGTGGCGGCGAACCTTTCGCGTGCGGGCTTGCCCGTGAACGAGCTGGCGGAAGGAGGCTTGCGCCTGGGGGATCTTCGCGATCCGGCGGTCTGCGAGCGCCTGCGCCGTGATGCGTTGGCGCGCCTTGCCGTCGACCCCGATGACGGGGTTGCCTGGCGCACCCTTGTGGCGCTAGGGGATGCCGTGGGGCGCAGCGCGGCCATCGACCGGTTGCGCCAGGCCGCGTGCCTTGATCCCGATGGGGAACCGGTGGGCCTGCACAAGGCCCTTGAGCTGCTCGCGGCGGGCAAGATCGCGTGCGGCGAGCTTGACGCCCCGCTGTTCGACGATTTGCTGCAGGCCTATAGCCAGGCAAAACGGTGGGTCTGTCAGGAGCATGGCCGCCTGGGCGCGGCGTCGGGCGGCAAAGGGCGAGCCGCTGCGCCGGCGCGGGTTTCGCAGCTTCCCTGCGCGGGCACGGTTGCCGTGTGCTCGCCGCAGCGGGCGGCGGGGATGCGCGCCGATACGGTGCTGTTCGGCGGGTTCGTCGACGGTCTTATCCCTTGCCGCGCGTATTTCGATCCGGCGGGCCTTGCCGGCAGCGCTCGCCTGCGCGAGCGCACGCGAGCTGTCAGATCGGCCTATACCGTGGCATCATGCGCACGTAGGCGGATACTGTTCACTGGCTTTTCCGCGTGCAGCCTGCAGGCTGCCGAGACCATGGGCGTCCATATCGCCAGCATCAAGCTACGCCGCGGCGTGCGCATGGCCTACACCCGGGCCAGCGAGGTGTCGCGATTGCTGCTCTAGGCCCCAGGCGTGCTGAGCCGCTCGAGGCTGCGCACGACGGTGCGCGATGGCATTGCCGGTGGACAGGCGGGGATCAAGGTCGTTGCGGGTCGTCGGCGTCCGAATCGGGCAAGGGGTGGCTGCCGCGCGTGGCTTTTCGGCCTGCTGGGGCCGTATCCCCGACCTCTACGAACATCGATTTTTATGAAGGGCGTGTGCACACCCTGTGTGCAAATGGGGCGATTACGCCTGTTGGCGGTCGTATACTGAGCCAAATGGCGCAGCACGCGCGACAAACGGGCCGCATGCCGCTATACTTCTTTAGGTTTGAAACGTTCCGCTTACAACGAACCTACAACTACAGCACATGCGCGCGGGACGTTGCCTGATGCCGTATGGGTATCCGGGGGGCGCCGAAGGCGGCGCCTGAGGTTGGCCGCGAAGCGGGTGCGGCCCGTAAAAGGAGCAAAGGTGCTAGATCAGTTCTTCTCGCATGTCTCGTTCGTGGACATATTCAACTTCTGCGTCTTCTTGGCGTTCACCATCTGCTACACGTACCAGCTCTACTACGTGTTCGTGGTGCTTACCCGCAAGCCCAAGCAGCTTGTCGCGAAGAAGAACCACAAGTTCGCCGCCGTCATCAGCGCTCGCAATGAAAGCGCGGTCATCGGCCAGCTCATCCACTCCATCAAGGTGCAGAACTACCCGAGCGAGCTTATCGATGTGTTCGTCATCGCCGACAACTGCACCGATAACACCGCCGAGGTCGCCCGTGAGGCCGGCGCCATCGTGTTCCCGCGCTTCAACACCGAGCAGGTGGGCAAGGGCTATGCGCTCGATTACGGCTTCAACGTCATCCGCAGCCAGTATGCCGATCGCGGGTATGAGGCGTATTTCGTGTTCGACGCCGACAACGTGCTTGATGTGAACTACTTCCGCGAGATGAACAAGACCTTCGACAACGGCGCCGTGGCATCCACCAGCTACCGCAACTCCAAGAACTACGACAGCAACTGGATTTCCGCCGGTTACGCCGTGTGGTTCCTGCGTGAGGCGAAGTTCCTCAACCAGGCACGCCTGACGCTCAACACCAGCTGTGCCGTTTCCGGTACGGGCTTTTTCGTGTCCGCGAAGATCATCGAGCGCAACGGCGGCTGGAAGTGGCACCTGCTCACCGAGGACATCGAGTTCTCCGCCAACTCCATCCTGGAGGGCGAGCGCATCAGCTACACGCCCACGGCCGTGCTCTACGACGAGCAGCCCATCACGTTCCGCGATTCCTGGAACCAGCGTTTCCGCTGGGCGAAGGGCTTCTATCAGGTGTTCTGGCATTACGGAGCCCGACTGGCCAAGGGCATCGCCACCAACCCCAAGGGCAGCCGCTTCGCCTGCTACGACATGCTCATGACCATCGCCCCGGGCATGCTGCTCACCATCATCAGCGTGACGTTCAACGCCATCATCATCGCCCTGGCGGCGGCGGGCCTTATGTCCACGGGCGTCATGGTCGCCTCCTCGGTGTCGTCGATCTGCTTCTGCCTGATGAACTACATGGTGTTCATGTTCATGTTCGGCGTGCTCACCACGTTCGTGGAATGGGATTCCATCCACTCCACCACGGGCAAGAAGATCCGCTACATGTTCACGTTCCCGTTCTTCATGCTCACCTACGTGCCCATCGCGCTGGTGGCGCTGGTGAAGAAGTGCAACTGGAAGCCCATCAAACACTCCATCAACGTGGACGTGCAGGAGTTCGCCGAAAGCGAATCCCGCCGCGAACGCGCCTAGCGCTGAACGGCGAAACAACGTACGAAATCAGGAAGGCGGCCTGCGGGCCGCCTTCCTTGCGTGGTGGGTGGTATTTGGCATGCGTGGGCGCGTTCGCTATACGCGGGCGAACACCAGGCAGTGCAGCTCCACCGCGCCTGCCGCGCGTAGGGCGTCGCAAGCCGCGTTCATGGTGGAACCCGTGGTGCACACGTCGTCGACGAGCAGGATGCGGGCAGGCACCGTGGCGCCCGGCAGCGCCTGGAAGCGCCCCTGCAGGTTATGGATGCGCCCGCGCCGTCCGAGCGCGCGTTGGTCGAAGGTGCGGGGACGCGCCAGCGCCTCGACCACGGGGATCCCCGCCATGCCGGCAACGGCGCAGGCAAGCTCGCGGCCGTGGTCGAAGCCGCGCCGGCGGCGTGCGGCGGCGCTCGCGGGTATGGGCGCCGCCACCGCGCCGGCAAGCCATGCGGGCGGCACCTGGGGAAGCATGAGCTGTGCCATCTCGGTCGCCAAGCGCCTTTCCCCGGCGTCTTTCCAGGTGCGCACGATGCGCGCGGCGCCTTCCTCGAACGACACAGCCGCCGCCATGCCGTCGAACGCCGGGCGCGTGCGCCCTTGCGCCGCAAGCATCACCTCGTTGCACTCGCAGCACTGCACGCGCCCGAACGGCGCGCCGCAGCGGGGGCAGGCGCGCCACCAGTCCACGTAGGCGAGCGCCGCCCGGCAGGAATCGCACAGCACGTGCCCGGGCGTATCGCAGATCGCGCATCGCGTAGGCCATACAGTCTCGGCCAAGGCCTCCGCGGCTTCGGCGGCGATCGGGGCGCAGGCCCCTGCTATGTTCGACAGCATTCCCATGTCTGGAAGCATAGAGCGCGCCGTCTTGCGAAACCCTTGCGAAAAACGCGCCGTGAAACCCTCCGCTCCTTGCGTATCTGATACACTACTAAGGCTTCTTTCGAGTCTGTAGTTGCGGGCTTTCCACGAAGGCCCTAGTCCATGGCAGATGCGGTCGAAAGGATCCACGTAAGTCCCGCGGCGCGTCCGCGAAGGCGAGCACGGCGTATCCTAGAGGTAAGACGCACCCTCCGTTTATACGAGCGGCATACCGTCGCGACGGGGGAGAGGGTGGCGCGAAAGCCAAGCCCCGGTGCGCGAGTGTGGGGTCGAAAACTAGGTCAGTCGGAAGAAGCTTGTTTTCAATGCACGAGATGGAGGAAGTCGGAACATGAAGCATCTCAAGCGCTTTGCCGCATGCTGCGCCGCGGCCGTCTGCTGCGCCGCCATGCTGCTGCTTGCCACCGGTTGCCAACAGCAGCAGGAATCGTATACGCCGCCCGAGGCCACGCCTGCGGTCAGCAAGCCCGTCATCGCCCAGGAAGGCGTCCTGCGCGTCGGCGTCAACGCAAACAACGCGCCTTTGGCCGGTCAGCCCTCCTCTTCCACGAAGATCGTCGGCATCGACGTCGACATGGCGGCCGCCCTGGCCGACCAGCTCGGCCTGAAGCTCGAGGTCGTGGACGTGTCCACCGACGCCGCGGGTGCTCTCACCTCCGGCAAGGTCGACGTGGTCATGGGCGTGAACAAGTCTGATTCCCCCAGCTTCTGGACTTCCGACACGTACCTGCCCACCGCTGTGGCGCTGTTCGCCCAGTCCTCCAACTCCACGGTGCCGGCTAACTCCGCCTCCACCAAGATCGCCGCGCAGGTGTCTTCCAACAGCGCCTGGGCCGTCACCAACGAGTTCGACAACTCCACCATCACCACCACCGAGGACCTCAAGAGCGCCTTCTCCGCGCTTGAGTCCGGCAAGGTGCAGTATGTGGCCGCCGACGCCGTCGTGGGTTCCTATGTCTCCAACAACGCCGGCATGGACGTTCACATGGTCGCGCTCATGCAGCAGGCCAGCGGCTATTGCGTAGGCGTGCTCGACGGCAACACCCAGCTCAAGCAGGCCGTTTCCAACGCGCTTTCCGCCATGAACTCCAACGGCGTGTCCTCGATCATCCAGAAGAAGTGGCTCGGCACCACCATGGACCTTTCCGGCATCAAGCTGACCGCCGGCGCCTCCGATGACGAGGACGACATGGGCGAGGTGCTCAACTCCGCCAACGCGGCCATCGGCACGCTCACGGGCAACACCGGCTCCAGCACCAGCAAGACCGACTCCGACAGCAAGACCACCAGCTCCGATTCCGATAGCAGCTCCGCCGCTTCCAGCAGCACCAGCGACTCTAGCGCTTCGAACGGCGCCGCAAGCACTGCGTCGAACTAATCGATAGCAAGCTGAACTCGGCTTCATCTCCGATCAAGGCCCTCGCAATCGCGAGGGCCTTGCTGTAGAGGGCCGCAGACGATCGCGAGGGCTTGCCGTGCTGGGCGGCGGTCGATCGCGAGGGTCTTGCTGTACCGGATTGCGGTTGCGTCGCGAGAGCCTCGCCGCACTGAGCTACAGTCGATTACAAGGTCTTGCCGCATCGGGCGGCGGTCATCGATCGCGGGGACTCGCCGTGCCTCGGCCGCGTCGCGGTGCGGCGGCTGTCGGGCCCGCTGCATTTCGTCAGCGTCTATGGCGAAAGCGTGCAGCCCTTCGCTCGTGCTTGACCTGAAGTCAACTTCCGGTGCTTCAATGGTTGGAAAACAACGATGGTCCGCGTTTGGCGGGCGGGGAAGGAGCGGGTCATATGGAACCGCAGCAGGTCCTGCACATGCTCGAGCAGGTGGCGTCGGGTTCGGTAAGCCCGGCCGCCGCGCAAGGCATGCTTGCCGACCAGGGCTACTCGGATCTGGGTTTCGCGAAGGTCGACACCGATCGCGCGCGGCGCACGGGCGCAGGCGAGGTGGTGTACGGCGCTGGCAAGACGGCCGATCAGGTCGCCGATATCTGCCTGGCCCTGCGCGATGCCGGCCAGACGTGCGTGCTCGTGACCAGGCTTGAAGCGCAGAAGGCCGAAGCGGTGCGGACTGCGCTGCTCTCCCGCGACCCGCAGGCTGCGGCGGCGTTCGAGTATCGTTCAACTCCACAGCTGGGTCTTCTCGGTGCGCCGGCAAAGCCCACGCGCGATAGCTACATCGCGGTAGCGTGTGCGGGTACTAGCGACCTGTACTGCGCCGAGGAGGCGGCGGTCACCGCCGAGGTGCTCGGCTCTCGCGTGGTGCGCCTCTACGATGTGGGGGTTGCGGGCATCCATCGTCTGCTGGCGCACCGGGAGGACATCGCAGGCGCCAGCTGCGTGGTGGCGGTTGCGGGCATGGAGGGCGCGCTTGCCAGCGTGGTGGGCGGGATGGCCTCATGCCCCGTGATCGCCGTTCCCACGTCGGTGGGTTACGGCGCCAGCTTCGGCGGCGTGGCGGCGCTTCTGGCCATGCTCAACTCGTGCGCGTCGGGCGTTTCCGTGGTCAACATCGACAACGGCTTCGGCGCGGGATATCAGGCGCACATGATCGAGCGCGCGGGCGGCCAACGTGGAGAAGGAGAACCTGACATGAACACCCTCAGATGGAACCTTGGCGAAAATGCCACGCGTGCCCAGCTTCTGGGCGACACGCTGCTGCAGCTGCCGCGCGATGCCCGGCAGCGTCTTGAGGCTGCGGCCGATGCCGCGGGCGTTCCCGATCGGCACCATCATGATATCGGAGAGGTCATCGCCACCATCGACGGCTTGGCGGTATCGCCGGCGGTGCGCGGCCATATGCGCGCCATCTACACCATCTTGGCCGAAGCCGAGGCCGCCGCGCACGGCTGCGCGGTCGAGCAAACCCACTTCCATGAAGTCGGCGACGGTTCCCGTATCCGCAACACGCTGCTCGTCTGCCTGGCGGTGGAAGCCACGGGCGCCAAGCGCATCGTGGCCACGGCGGCGCAAACGGGGCAGGGCGAAGTTGAATGCGCCCATGGCACGCTTTCCATCCCGGCTCCGGCCACGGCGGCTATCATAGCTCGCGGCATCCCCGTGTGCGATCGCACGTTGCCCGGCGAGCGCATGACGCCTACCAGCGCGGCCATGATCTTGCATTTCGTGGACGAGTTCGAATAATCGAAGGTTTGCGAAGCTGCGACCCGGGGCCATCGCATTCGGGCCGCAGCTTCGTTTTGCGTAAACGAAAAGCGCCGCAGGCGCGGTCCCGCATCTTGCAGCGGGCCTTGCCTGCGGCGCTTCGCCGTTTTCAGGGCTTTCGAGCGTTGCTGTCTTCTCCGCTAGCCGTTGAGCAGGTCGATCACGTCCAGATCGGCTTTCGCGCCCTCAAGGATGGTCTTGTTGCCGAACACGCAGACGGCTTCCTTGTCAAGCGCCCTTTCGATGACGCCCGCAAGCTCGCGCAGCTTCTTTGGCGTGGCCCCGATCATCTCCGCTCGCGTCTGCGCACGCGCCTCGGGGGTGCGCCCGCTCAGGAAGTCGCCGTCCTGGCGGCGGATCTGCATGCGCTCCTTGAGCGGCGCATCGAAGCCGGCAACGGTGCTGACCACGTAGCCGTCCATCTCCTCGGGCGCGGGGTCGAACGCGGCAAGCCATGCGGGCGTGCCGTTGAACCGCTCTAGCGTCTCATCCAGATGCGGGTCGCGGTACGAATAGAAGCGCACGGTGCCGCTGCGCACCGCTTGGAAGCCCGCTCCGTAGGCGCCGCCCTTCACGCGCACTTCGTTCCACAGGTAGTCGTAGGAAAGCACGCGCGCCGCGATCTGCCACGCGCCGGAGTAGGGCGCGCCGAGCGAGCGGCGGTCGAAGCCCGTGGAGGCGTAGCATACGTCGGTGGGCACGATGAACGCCTCGTTGCGCACCTTGGGCTTGGGGATCTCCAGCGCGGCCGGGGCCTTGCCCGTGCCCGCCGTGATGCCGGCGCATTGCCAGAAGCGCATGAAACACTCGTCGCTGCCGGCAAACGACACCAGCAGGTTCGATCCCTCGAACAGCTTATGCGCCACCTGGGCCAGGCGCTCGGCCAGTTCATCGGCTCGTTCGTCGAAGTTGTCCAGCAGCTGCACCAGGAAGCGGTGGAAGTCCACGCCGCCAAGCTGCTGGCGCACCACGCCTGCCGGCAGGAAGTACGACGTCAGGCGCGCCATGGCCGCCGCATGGCCGGCGTTGGCGAAGCTCTGCTCCATGCCGATGCGGCGCTGCTGCAGCGCGTCGCGGATCTTGCCGGTGTCGGCGAAGTCGGTCCTCGCCAAGATCTCGCTTGGCAGCTCGGCCAGCCATTCGACGTTCTCGGCCAAAGCCGATGCGCTCGCCACGAACGTGGGTGTCACGGCATCGGGGTCGTGCTCGTCCTCGTACACCTCGCAGAAAAACGAGCAGTTGCCCAGCTTGCCGTTGGTGAGCGTGTCGATCTCGGCCGCCGAATGCGCGTCGGTGCCCAGCTTTCCCAGCACGATGCCGAGCACCGCCGCATAGGGCAGGTCCTCGAAATCAAGGCAGCTCATATCGAAGTAGCGGTAGGCGAAGACCAGGCCGCGCGTGGGCAGGTGATGGCGGATGCAGGGAACGGGCGTGCCCTCGGCCAGGCCGTAGGCGGGCTCGATGGGCGCGGGCCCGATGTCGGCGACCGTCAGCTGCGGCAGCTTCGCCACATCCTCGGGCGCATCGGGCGTCTCCTGCATGCGGCGAAGCAGCGCGACCTCGTCCTCGACGCGCTGGAAGTCGTCATCGGTGAAGCCGGCTGCCAGTTCGGCCAGGTGCCGCTGCCCGGGGTCGTCCTGCTGCTCGACGGGGACAACCTCCACCTCGGCCATGTGGGCGCTGTCCAGGAACACCTCGCGGATGAGGCCCTCGAAATACCCCTCGTCAAGCGCGCGGCGCAGGTAGGCGAAGTCGTCCTCGTAGCGCAGATAGGCTGTGGCAAGATCGTCGTCGTAGAGCCAGCCGCACAACGACGTCATGGCAAGCGCCACGCCGTCGGCCATGCCGAAGTCGCGTTCGCGCATGACGAACTCGGCGCGGGAGATGGACGCCTCCACGAGCGCGTGGTCAAGCCCGCCGGCGGCCAGGCGCTCAAGCTCGGCATCCACGGCAGGGCGCAAACGCTTCGCGGCGTCTTCGCCCAGGTCGCGCACCTGCAGCACGGCGAAGGGCTGCTGCACGGAATCTGCCAGGTAGGACTGCACGTCCCCGGCTATACCGGAGTCCAGAAGCGCGCGCTTGAGCGGTGCCTCGTTGCTGCCGGCGATGGCGTCGAGCAAGATATCGACGGCCACGATGCGCGTGCGCTCGCGCACGTGCCCGATGACCCAGCCCAGGCCCATGCAGGCGTTTTCCGGCGCGGTTGCCATCTCGCGGCGCACGCCCAGGGCGCGCACGGGCCCTTGCACGGGCAAGGTGCGCGGTGCAAGCTCCGCAAGCCCCTCGGCTGCGCGCTGCTCGCGGCGTTTCGCCTGCTCGGCGGCCACGGGCGTCAGGTAGCGCCCATCCAGGAACGCCAGCATGCGGTCAAGGTCCAGGTTGCCGTACAAGACGATGTAGCTGTTGTCCAGACGGTAGTGCCGCTCGTGTTCCTCGAGGTAGTGCTCATAGGTGAGCGTGGGGATGGCCTCGGGGGTGCCGCCGGACTCGAACGCGTAGGGGGTGTCGGGGAACAGGCTTGCCTGCAGCTGGTCGTACAGCACGCTGGTGGAATCGGACAGCGCGCCCTTCATCTCGTTGTATACCACGCCGTTATAGGTAAGCTGGCGGCCGGTCTTGGCCTGGGCCTCATCGGCGTCGGCCACCTCAAGGTGCCAGCCTTCCTGCTCGAACACCTGGCGCTTGCGGTAGATGTCGGGGTGCAGCACCGCGTCCATGTACACGTCGGCCAGGTTCATGAGGTCCTGGTCGTTGGTGGATGCTACGGGGTAGAGCGTCTTATCGCCGAAGGTCATGGCGTTCAAAAACGTTTGCATGCTGGTTTTCAGCAGGTTGACGAAGGGCTCCTTGACGGGGAACTTCTCCGAACCGCACAAAACCGAGTGCTCCAGGATGTGGAACACGCCGGTGTCGTCGGCGGGAGGGGTGCGGAAGGCGATGGAGAACGCCTTGTTGTGGTCGTCGTTGCGCAGGTACAGAAGCTTCGCCCCGCTTACCGGATGGGAAAGCGTGTAGGCATCGCCGTCGATCTCGGGCAAGGGCTCGGCCGTGAGCACGGTGAACCCGTGCAGTTCCTGGCCTTGTTCAAGGTTCATGCAAGCCGCCTTTCTCTTTACTGGTTTCGCCCGCTATTGTCGCACACTGGTGGCGTAGCCGGGCAAGGTGCCGGGGCTGCTCCGTGGTTTTTCTACCTAGGTGCCGGGGCCTGTCGGCCAATCCTATATAATCAATGGCATACACAGCATGGAAACGCACAAGGCAGGAGGTACGGCATGGCGCAAGACCAGCGCTTCTCTCATATCACGGTCAATGCCGCCGATGACGACGACGTGGTCATCCAGGCGGGAGCCTACGGCCGTCATCAGGGCGAAGATGTTCTCGAAGAGGCCGTTTACGCAGAACCCGAGCCGCAAATCGCTTCCGTTGAGACGTCCCGCCCGCAGCATGCGGCCCAGCAGGCGCCTGCTCAGGACCATGCCCATGCCGCCAAGCCGCATGCCGCGCACGCCCGCAAGCCGGAAACCGTTGCGTCCGATAGCCGTTCGCAGCCTGTCCATTGCGCCGAGCAGACGCTCGAGGACCTGGACGCCGGCCCCATGTCGGGTATGCAGAAGGCGGTGCTCGTCGGCGTCGGAGTCGTCATCATCGCGGCGATCGTCTACTTCGCCCTGTTCATGCGCTGATCGGCTGTTTTCAAGAGAAAGGCCTGACCATGTCCAAACATAGCTTCAACATCGCCCGCGGCGCCCGCAAGCAGCAGCCCGAAGGCGACGCGTCCCTGGGTCTGACCGAGGCGTTCGCGCCCATCGGCGCCGCCGGCGCCGATGGGCAGCGCGGCGCGGCCGACGGCGATACGTCGCTTGGCCTGACCGAGGCGTTCGCGCCCGTCGCGGCCTCCCACGGCGCGCATGCCGCCGGCTTCAGCTATCAAGGCGACACCTCGGAGGACTATTCCGACCCGGTAGAGAGCCTCGAGCCGCGCGATGAGCCCGTGTTCGGCGACGAGATCCCTGCCGCCGCGCCTGCCCAGAACCGTGGCCGCCACGGCAGGCCCGAGCCGCTGGAGCATCCGCACCTCAAGAAGTCGCGTCGTGTCCGCCGCGTGCTCGTGATCATCGTGGCCCTGCTTGTGGTGCTCGCCTGCGCACTGGGGTATTTCGCCTTCCAGTTGTGGAACGAGTCCAGCCGCGCCATGGTGCAGCAGACCCAGGCCCAGCAGCAGTCCACTGACGTGGGCAACCTTTCCCAGGAAAACTCCGGCAAGGACGCGGCAAGCGCCACCACCACCAAGAAGACCGAGGTTCCCAACCTGGTCGGCGTGCTGGGGCAAACCCAGGATGCGGCCATCACCGCGCTTGCGCACGGTGCCACGGTCACGTCCTCCAAGGACGTCAACGAAGAGGGCAATTCCGTGAAGAAAAGCGTCACGGTGGCCCTGACCGCCGAGCCTGCCGATTCCCGTTCGGGCACGCCCACGGTCTATTTGGGGCTTGACGCCGACGGCAAGGTCATCCAGGCCGGTTACTCCGCCGCCACCGCGTCGCTCGGCTACGGCTCGCTCAGCTTCGCCGACGCCGTGAAGAACGAGCACATCGTCGAGAAGACGCTGCGCGAGGCGGGCGTGAACGTGGCAGACGGCTCGGCCAAGCTGCCTACCGACAAGACTTCGTACTCCACGTACGCATCGGACGGCACCACGCTGGTGAAGGAGAACTGCTCGTTCAACGGCACCGTGGACATCAACGGCGCCGCCCACACCTGGTCGAGCGTGCTCATGTACGACTACAGCACGGCCAACGCTTCGGGAAACCTGGCCGACACCGTGCGCATCATCTATATCTACATCAACGCGTAGCAGGTAACCGGCGGCCGAATGGCCGCCGGTGCTATTTCGACCAGGGACCCGGGGCCGTGCGCTGGGCATGTCGGAACGCAAGGGCTCGGTTGATGGCCTGGGGCTGGAGCTGGGTGGGCCTTCCGCAGCGCGTGTCGGCGATCGGCGAGCCTGGTTCCTGCCCGCGGCTTTCGCTTCTTGTGTCCATCTTGTGAACGCCGGCCGGTGAGAAGGGCGGTCCCTTGCACCGGACGGCGTTCGCGCTATAATAAACGAGCTGTTCACAAGCGGGGGCGTAGCGCCTCCCACCTAGTTCGGCGCTTTCAAGCTGCTGATGGGTCGTATGAATACCTGAACATGGTTCGTTCATCACGCCCGCATGCTTGAAGCTGTGGGTTTTTTTATGCCATGCGATACCGCATGCAAGGAAGGAAGGTGAGTGCGATAGCCGCTCAAGAGCCTAGGCTCAACGAACAGATCACGGTGCGCGAGTGCCGCCTGATCGGGTTCGACGGAACGCAGTTGGGTATCTACCCGGTTGCCCAGGCGCAGCGCGTTGCTGACGACCAGGGGCTTGATCTTGTTGAAATCGCCCCGAATGCGGAACCGCCCGTGTGCCGCATCATGGACTACGGCAAGTTCAAGTACGATCAGGCCATCAAGGCGAAGCAGGCTCGCAAGAACCAAAGCAAGATCGAGACCAAGGAAATGAAGTTCCGCCCGAAGATCGACGTGGGGGACTACACCACGAAGAAGAAGCACGTGCTTCGCTTCCTCTCCGCTGGCAACAAGGTCAAGATCACCATCATGTTCCGCGGCCGCGAGATGGCCCATCCGGAACAGGGCCTGACCATCCTGGAGCGCCTGGCCGACGACCTGAAGGACATTGCGGTCATCGAGAGCCAGCCGAAGATGGAAGGCCGCAACATGCACATGCTCATCGCCCCGCTTCCCGCAAGCATGGCGGCGAAGAAAAAGAAGGCAAACGACAAGAAAGACGAAGGAAAGGACGAAGGCAATGCCTAAGATGAAGACCCATCGCGGTACGGCAAAGCGCTTCCGCGTTACCGGCTCCGGCAAGATCATGCGTGCTAAGGCCTACAAGAGCCACATTCTGACGAAGAAGTCTCAGAAGCGTAAGCGTAATTTCCGTCACGAGACCGAGCTGGCTGCCGCCGACCGTCGCGTCGTGGCCCGCAACCTCGGCCTTCGCTAAGTTTTAAAGGAGCAGTGATAATCAATGGCTCGTATCAAGCGTGCAGTCAACGCCAAGAAGAAGCGCCGCACCGTCCTTAACCGTGCAAAGGGCTACTATGGTGCCAAGTCCCGTTCCTACACCGCTGCCAAGGAACAGGTCCAGCACTCCCTGCAGTACCAGTACCGCGATCGCCGCAACAAGAAGCGTGAGATCCGTCGTCTGTGGATCACCCGCATCAACGCCGGCGCCCGTCTGAACGGCATGAGCTACTCCGCCTTCATGAACGGCCTGAAGAAGGCCGGCGTGGAGCTGGACCGCAAGGTGCTCTCCGACATGGCCATCAACGACCCCGCGGCTTTCACCGCAATCGTCGAGGTCGCCAAGAAGGCCCTGTAAGCTGTTTCAAGCTTCAAATGTATAACACCCCGCTTGGGAATCCAAGCGGGGTGTTTTGCGTTAGGGCATGGGTTTCACATCGGTCGATTCCCACTGCCGCACGCGTGCAAAGAAGTGCTTGCATGCCGCTATGGTAAAAGACTGCGCGATACGAAGGCTGCATGCCGTCGAACCAGGTTTGCTGTGCCGCGGCATCACGGCTGTAGATACGAAAAAAGCGCCCCAAGGCGCTTTCCACGTGCCATGCTATCGCGTAGCGCTAAAGCGCTTACGATGCCTCCAGCTCTTCGTGCGTTCCGGACAGCGTGCGCCCGATATAGGTGCGCGCAGCGGCGGATGCGGTGCCGGTATAGCCGGTTTGAACCTCGATGCCGGCTGCTTTCAGGGCCGTCTCCGAGGTTGGGTCGATCCTGTCGACGATCATAACGCTGACATCAAGGTCCTTCAATACCTGAGCCAGCTGAGCCGGAGGGAACGAAAGGTTGGGCATATTCTGGCAATCGGCGAACATGCCACGGTCAACGCGATAGCACATGAAACTTGAACTGCGTGCAAATCTTGGCGCCACATCAAGCCCCTGGCAAGCTACCGCTATGCGCATGGCGTCCTCCCTCCTAAAGACGATATACACTTTACCGATAGATTACCGGGCTGTTATGCGCCGGCCCCTTAACCGGCGCATAACCAACTGTTAGCGGCGCCTGTTGCGCTGGTGCGCAACTTGGGCGCGATGGGCGCGTCCAGGGCGGAAATCGCCGCCTTGCGCACCGGACGCATTGCTGGTCTTGGCGCGGTGGGCGGAAGCGTTCCTAGAGCCGTTGCCGCGCTTCTGTTGCGAGCTGTGATCGGCGTTGCTGTGCTTCCTTGCGGCGTGCGCCGTCCCGCTGGCGGGCTTTTCGGCGACTTTGCGGCCGCCCCGTTTGGCGCGGCGGGTGTTCACCTCTTCGGCCTGTGCGGCCTCGCGCGCCTTGTTCTTCCTGCGCGTGCGGGCAGCCTGCTCTTTCTTAGCCTGCTGGATCTCGGGATCGCGACGTGCCTCGGCGCGCTGCGCCCTGGCAGCGGCCTCGTTCTCGGCTTCGTGCATATCGAAGTTCTCAAGCTCAAGCTCGGGGATGGTGCGCTTGAGCAGCTTCTGGATGTCGCGAAGCGCATCGGCGGTTTCGGGGCTGACGAAGCTGACGGCGAACCCGGACGCGCCTGCGCGGCCCGTGCGGCCGATGCGGTGCACGTAGTCCTCGGGCTGTGTGGGCAGGTCGTAGTTCACCACGTACTCGACTTCCTCCACATCGATGCCGCGTGCGAGCACGTCGGTGGCAACCAGCACGTCGGTGGTGCCGTTGGCGAAGTTCTCAAGGGCGCGACGACGCTGGTTCTGGCTGCGGCTGGAGTGGATGGCCTCGACGGAGTAACCGACCTTCTTCAGGCGGCGGCACGTAGCGTCTGCGCGGCTGCGCGTACGGCAGAACACGATGACGCGCCTGTGGCCGCGCTCCTTCATGAGACCCTTGAGTAATTCGGGCTTCACCGCTTGCTGCACGTGCATGACGTATTGCTCCACCGTGTCGGCCGTCTCGCCCTTGTGAGCGATCTCGACCATGGCGGGGTCGTGCAACAGCTTGCCGGCCGTGCTCATGATGGTGCGGTCGATGGTGGCGCTGAACAGCAGGGTTTGACGGTTGTGCGGCGTGGCGCCGATGATCTTGCGCATGGCAGGCCAAAAGCCCATGTCGAGCATGCGATCGGCCTCGTCGAGCACGAGCACCTCCACGCTGCTCAGATGAGCGGCTCCTTGGTCCATAAGGTCCACCAGACGGCCCGGCGTGGCGATGAGCACGTCGATGCCGCGGTTGAGCGCCTGGATCTGCGGGTTGTAGGAAACGCCGCCGACTACGGTGAGGATGCGATGGTGCGTGTTCTTCGCGATGGTGCCGCACACCTCGCCGATCTGCTCGGCAAGCTCGCGCGTGGGAGTGACCACCAGCATGAGCGGACCTTTGTTGCCCTTGGCGTGGCCGAGCTTGTCCATGGTGGGCAAGCTGAACGCGGCGGTTTTGCCGGTGCCGGTCTTCGCGGCGGCGATCAGGTCGCGGCCCTCCAGCACCTTGGGGATGGCCTGCTCCTGCACGGGAGTGGGGGTGCTGTAACCCAGCTGGGCCACAGCCTGCAATGCCTGGCCCGAAAGGCCGAGGTCGTCGAAATGCGTCATATAAGGTAGATCCTTTCCAGATGCGCGCGGCTCTATCGCACGTGCGCGGGTTTATGCCCCCAATAGAAATGGAGGAAGTGCTTCTTGTACAGCGGGTTGGCTGGGTCTTTCTCGGCGTTGGCAAGCTCCATGGCGGCGCACGCTATGTCGCGTGCGGCGTCGGGGTGGCGAAGGAAGCTGCCGTTGACCAACATCGAACGTGCGCTTTCGGGGCTGCGGGAGATGTGCCGGAGCGCTTCAAGCAGCTCTCGCCAGGTGGTGACGTGCATGGCGGCACCGTGTGCGGTAAGCAGCCTGACGTTGGCGTTTTCCTGGCCGTATGCACGGCCGAGCAAGATCATGGGCACCTTCGCGCACAGACACTCGGTGACGGTAAGGCCGCCGGATTTGCAGATGACCAAATCCGATGCCGCCATAAGGCCTGCCATGCCCTCGACGTATTCGAGCACCGTCACGCAATCAGAAATGCCCAGGTCGCTGCAGGCCCTTCGCAGATGGCCGGCATATTCGGCATCGTTTCCCGCGACGAACACGAAGTGCAGCGTGTCGCTGAACGTGTGCAGATACGGCAGCAGGTTATCGAGCGCCGTGCGGAAGTGCACGTAGGGCCGGGGTAGATAGGCTCCGGCAAGCGCCAGCACGATGCGCTTGCCCTGCGGCAGTTCCAGACTTTGCCGGGTTTGCGCGCGGTCGTAGCTTGTGCGGAAGTCCTCGCGCGTGGGGATGCCGGTAATGCGGATGCGCTGTTCAGGCACCAGGCGCGGGCGCAGCGTTTCGGCCATGCTCTCCGTGGCGACGCAGAACAGGTCGGTGGACAGATGCGGCCACAGCCCCTCGGTCTCGTAGTCGGTGGGAACGCACACGATGGGGAAGTGCTGCCCGGTGAGCATGCGCGCTGCCACGGCGACGTTGGCTGCGGTGATGTGCGTGCATATGATGGCAAGCGGACGGCGCTTGCGCACCAGCTCGGTGAACTTGCCGTACATCAGGTGCGACCAGATGCTGCCGCCTCCCCACAAAAGCCTGCCGGTAAGCGTGAAGCGCCACGTCAGGTCGTAGATAGGACGGGTGGGGCCGGTGAACATGGAAGCGGTTTTGTCGCCGTTGAACACAACGCGGCCGTAATCGAGCACATCGAGCACCTTGACCTCAAGACCGTCGGGGAGCTTCGGCACAACGGGGAAGGCCTCCGTGGGCTGCTCGCGCCCTTCGGCCTGCTCGGCTTTCATATATTCGAAGGCTTGGGCCACGGCGTTGGCCGCGCTGCGATGCCCCGAGCCCACCGAAGCGTGCATGACGATGACCAGCGGTGCGGCCTGCTCGTTGTGCGGATCGGTTTCTGCGGGGGTAGCGATGATGGATGCCTTTCCCTTCAAGATAGCGAAAAAGCCGGCGAACCGGCTTTTGCTAACAAAAAGGGCCGGTACTCGACCAGCCCTAGCGTTCGAATGGTGCCCCCAACGAGAATCGAACTCGTGTCTCAGCCTTGAAAGGGCCGCGTCCTGACCTCTAGACTATGGGGACGGGTTGCGCTTCCGTGTCGAAAAGCAGCCCGTTCAGTATGCCAAAAAGCAATCCGATTCGCAAGACCCGATTGCGGGGTTGTGCATATTTCTTACACAACTTGGCCCCATTTCAACAGACCGGATGGGCTCGCTCGGCGCAAATCCCCGTAAACTGATGATCGTCGATGAGGGCGTGAAACGATCGGGTGCATTGGCCTGCGCTGATGGGGGACGCCCTTCTCGACGGGAAAAGGGGGACACGGGAAGCCGTCGGCCTACTTCGCGGCGCTTGAGCGCCCGTAACGCTCGTAGGCTTCCGTGACCTCGATCTCGTACTGCTTGCGGTTGCCCTTGACCACCGTGTCCAAGATGAGCCCGCACGCGAAGCACAGCAGGCCCACGAACACCAGGCCCACCGCCAGAAGCGCCGTGGGCAGCTTCGGTACCAGGCCCGTGGCGGCGAACTGCGCGATGACCGGCACGCCGGCGACCAGGCCCAGCACCACGAACAGCAGCGCCACCCAGGAGAACAGCGCCAGCGGCTTGTAGTCCTTGAACAGCGACATGATCATCATGAGCACCTTGAAGCCGTCGGAGAAGGTGGACAGCTTCGACTCCGAGCCCTCGGGGCGGTCGCGGTAGTCGATGGGCACCTCGGCGATGCGCCAGCGCTTGTCGACGGCGTGGATCGAAAGCTCGGTCTCGATCTCGAAGCCCGGCGAGAGCACGGGCATGGTCTTGGCGAACACCTTGTTGTAGGCGCGGTAGCCCGTCATGACGTCGGAGAACTCGAAGCCGTAGATGGCCTTGATGAGGAAGCGCACCAGGTCGTTGCCGAAGCCGTGGAAGGCGCGGTCGTTCTCCTCGCCGTAGGTGCCGTTCGAGAGGCGGTCGCCCACCACCATGTCGGCCTCGTCGGCGAAAAGCGGCGCGAGCAGGGCCGGCGCGGCCTCGGCGGGGTAGGTGTCGTCGCCGTCGACCATGAGGTAGGCCTCGGCGTCGATGTCGCGCATCATCTGGCGCACGACGTTGCCCTTGCCCTGGCGGCGCTCCACCTTGACCGTGGCCCCGTGGGCGCGCGCGATGTCGCCGGTGCCGTCGGAGGAGTTGTTGTCGTAGACGTACACGTCCGCCTCGGGCAGCACGCGGCGGAAGTCGTCGACCACCTTGCCGATGGTGACGGCCTCGTTGTAGCAGGGTATGATGACGGCCACGCCTTTGCCCGTGAGGGCGGCCTTATCGGTTTCAGTCACCGGGCGCTCCTTCGTGAAAGTTGAATGCACAATTACTAGGCATGCTACTCGAAACCGCGCGGTTTCGCTACGTGAATGCTGTGCTTTCCGCAGTATATGCGCGGATGGCGTGGGATTGTTGTGCCGATGGGGCAAGGGGTGCCATAATCGACGGGTTGCGCTGAGAGTGCCTTTCGCCTTGCTCATGGGTTGCTCGGCCTGCTGCCGGCGCCGTGTTCCGGCATGCAAGGTTGGCGGCGCGTGCGTGACGGCATTTGGGAATGTACCGAGCCGGGCCTTGGTCGAAGGCCCAGCGGATGCGGGATGCCCCCGCTTGCGATGGAGAGGAGCCCTGCGTGAAGAAGCTTATCGCGCAGCTTATGAAGTTCGGCGTGGTCGGCGTGATTGCGTTCGTCATCGACTACGGCCTGCTGGCCTTGCTTACCGAGGCGTTCGGTGTGAACTACCTGGTCAGCGCCACCATCTCGTTCACGGTGTCGGTGGTGTTCAACTACGTGGCGTCGATGCGCTACGTGTTTACCCATAAAGAAGGCATGTCCCGTCGCCGTGAGTTCATCATCTTCGTGGTGCTGTCGGTCATCGGCCTGGGCATCAACAACGCCTGCATGTGGGCCGGCGTGGAGCTTCTGGGCGTGCACTACCTGATCACCAAGATCTTCGCCACGGCGGTGGTCATGGTGTGGAACTTCGTCACCCGCAAGATCTTTCTGGATGCCGGCGATGCCCCGCAGGGGCAGCAGGCGTAACGCGGCGCTACGCCCGAAGGCGCGCTTCGCTCAAGGCTATTGTCTGGCGGGTACGTGCGTCGGGCGATGGAGTGCCCCACGCTAAAGGTGTGTGCGTTGGGAGGTGAAGTGCCTGACGCTGATCAAGGCCTTCGTCTGGTAAGTGAGCGCGTCGGGTGAAGACATGCCGGCGACGCTGAACCACGACGCGAGAAACGACGAACCCGCCAGGCTTGGTACCTGGCGGGTTCGAGGAAAACCGGAATGGTGCACCGTTTGCGCATCTCCTCGAACCGAGGTATGCGCAGTCGGCACAATCGTTTTCGTTAGGATACCACGAGCGGCCTAGGAAACAACCAGGCGCATGCCGGGATAAATCAGGTTCGGGTTTGAGATGCCGTTCTTGGCGGCGAGATCCTGATAGGTCGTGCCGTACTTGGCGGCGATAGCTGAAAGCGTGTCACCGCTCTGCACCACGTACACCTGCTCGGTCTCGGTCTGGCCGTTGATTACCGCCATGACCTCGTCGTAGCGCGGCCCCAGCACGGCCTTGCGGCGGCTGCCGTTGCCGTAATCGCCCGCCCATGTCTCAGCGGCCAGATCTTCGGCGGATGCCGTGAGGATGTGGTTCACGAGCGACTGCACCTCCTGGTAGCGGTCGCCAAGCGCGTGCTTGCGGTCGTCGCCGTCTCCGAGCTCGCCAGCGAGCACTTTCGCCGCGAGGTCTGCCGTTGGCGTCTCGTCGATGCCGTGGATAAGCGAGTCGGGATCGCCGTTGGAGCCGCCAGCCATGGCCTCCCACTCCGCGCGGGAGATATAGCACTTGTTGATGTCGAGGTTGCCCGCCCAGCCGTCCAAGCGCCCGCATGAGGAGTACTGGCGGATGGCGCAATCGTAAGCGCCCTCGTTCCAAGGCGCGTCCTGGTAGCCCGTGGCGTTCATGTCGGCGTACTGCGCCACCCACGTCTTGGCGTCGGTGAGGTTCCACGGGAACACGCTCTTGCTGGCGTAGATGCCGATGCGATCCACGCTCACGCCAAGAAGCTCGGCCAGGCGCTCGGCCATGGCCTTGAGGTAGGACGTGTCACCCCATGCCTTGTTGCCCTGATCCTCCCAGTCGATGAAGAACGCGGCCTTGCCGACGTAGCCCTTGCAGTGCTCGTAGAAGTACTCGGCCTCCGCCTCGGCATCGCCGCCGTTGACATAGTGGTACACGCCCACGAGCTTGCCAAGGCCGATCGCCTGCTGAATCTGGCGGTCGCAGTCTGGCGACACGTAGCGCGTGCCCTCGGTAGCCTTGCAGATAACGAAGTCGAACGGGACAGCCGCGAGGTTGATGCCGTTCTGCCAATTGCTGATGTCGATTCCGTTCATTCTATTCAGCGCTCCCTATCGCTATGAAATAAGCCCAATCAACTTGTTCGTACCGTTCGCGGCTCAGCCGCACCACGCCCTCGTAGGGGTCGTGGAAGGTCGCCGTCTCGCCGTCCCACCCGTAGAGCAGGACGATGTGGCCGCCGTAGCTCTTGCCGCCGTCGCGGAGCTGGCCAGTTAGGCTGCAAAACACCATCCATCCGCCAGCCGCCTCGTCCAAGGCGTCGTCGGCGTTGTCGTGGATAGGCGTGTAGCCCAAAGCCTGGTCGTTCGCGTTCATCCAACGGCAGAACTTTTCCATGTCGTTCACGCCGTCCGTGAGGCACGATTCGCCAACGAATCCCAGCATTTGTGCCGGCGTGCACGTCTGGCCGTAGAGCCATTCCCACGCCATGGCCGCGCACGTGAGGCCGCAGCCGGCAGCGGCCAGGTCTTCGCCCGCATACGAAAGCCCGCCCCAGCGCTCGTCTGCTTGGAGGTAGACGGGCACCTCGGCGGGCTTGTCGAGCGGCTTGTCATAGATGACGGGCAAAGGCTCCTCCCTCGGCACCTTCGGCACGTTAGAGGCTATAAGCGCCACGTCGGCGAAGGCGGCGAGCAGGGCCAGCAGCGAGACGGTGGCGGCGATGCGTGCGAGGCGCTTGCCGCCCATTCCTAGTCGTCCTTCTTCGGAGCGCCCATGGCAAGCAGTGCGTCGAGCCACTTGTCGGTCACGCCGACCGCCTTGAAGGCCGCATATGCCACCTGCACGCCGCCGACGCAGGCGAAGATCGCGGTGACCCACGCGCCGGGGTCGGTCGGGATTCCGTTGGCCATTGCGGTTAGGGCGCCGAAGAGCGCCGAAGCGGCGATGGCGAGCCAACGCGCGGCGTTGCCGCCCATGGCCTCGGACTTGATCGCCTGGATGATGAACGGAAGGATTACGGAAGAGATAACGGCGAGAGCCGCCTGGATCGTGGTCATGGTCTGCTCCTTTAGTCGATTACGGGCATCTTCATGGCGTCTTCGTAGAGGCGCGTTCCGGTGCCGTTGCCGCCCAGCCCGTGGTAGGCGGCGTAGACGTTTTCGAGGTGTTTGCGGTCTGCGACCGTCAAGCCGCCTTGACGGACTGCCTGCTCATGGATGTTCTTCAGCTCGCGCCAAAGCAGCGCACGCACCCCCATCCTCAAGGCCTCGTCCGTCGCCTTTTCCGCCTCGGTGCGCTCGACAGCCTTGCGTCCTTGCGATTTGAGTGCCGCCACCAAGGCGGATACCACGGAGCCGACGAGGCCAGACACGATGGCGGTGACCGCCACGGTGTACACGAGGTCGTTCACGCTAAGCCCCCGTGTACTCTTCGCCGGTGATTTCCTTGTACTCGTCGGCGGTGATCCATTTGCACTCGACAGCCTTGTAGACGCGCGCCTTGCTCCAAAGGTCTTTGTCGTAGTACTTCTTGACCTTCGCGAAGTGCTTGGAATGCTCAACGGTTTTCTTCGTAGCCATTACTGGTCACCTCCCACGGTCATGAGCAGGTAGTCGATGTTCGCCGTGTTGGTCTCGGTCTGCGTCGGCTGGGACGCCTGCTCGCGCATCTGTTCGAGCAGCGCCGGGAGGTCGGGCACCTCGCCGTTGGCGTAGGCGGCGAGCGCGGAGGTGTAGGCGAGCTTTCGCGCCTTCCGCTCCACGTACTCGTCATCGTCGATAACGCCCGCGTCGTGCGCCGCGTCGGGGTCGCCGATCTGCGACAGCAGGTCGCGCAGGGCGTTGACCTCGGCCAGGGTGCCGTCTCGAAGCTCGTCGGGGCGCGGCATGTCTTCCTCAGTGTCCATGCGGACTCCTTCCTTATCGGGGAATGTGCCGCCATCGTATTAGCGCCGTGAGATTGCCTGGCCGTTTGGGCGGGCGCGAAGAAAGAAGGCGCGCCGCAGCACGCCTTCGCTGTCTTGGTTATTTCGTTTTCGACCCGTCTAGGCCGCCGTTTTGAGTTGCCGCCCTTCCGCTATGGCGAGGGCGTTCCGCCCGAATCGTCTCTCGGGCTTGGTTGCATTGAGCAACCCCCCCCGCGAGATTTTCGAACAGGCTGCGGTACAGCGCGTCCATGGCCAGCACGCTGCGGTGCGCGTCCAAGTGAGCCATGCCGCCGCGCCAGCTCTGGTAGCTCTGCTGCACCTGCTCGGGCGTCATGACCCCCTCGGCCACCATGCGGGCCATCTTCTTCAGCTTGCGTCGCTCGCGCGTGATGGAGTCGCGGCACGGCTTCACGACGATGCGTCCCGTTTCGGTGTAGAAGATGCGCTTCTTCAGCCACGTGAAGCCGCGCGTCAGCTTCACCACGCGGGTCTTGCGCGGGTTCAGCGCGATGCCGAGCTTCGCGCACTCGTGCTCTATCAGCAGAAGGCACACTTGCAGGTACTCCTTGGACTCGTGGATCAGGTAGAAGTCGTCCATGTAGCGCCCGTAGGCCTCGGGGCGCAGCATCTCGGCCACGTAGTGGTCGATGCGGTTGGGGTGCGCCACCGCGCATATCTGGTTTGGCTCGCTGCCCAGGCCCAGGCCGACCTCGCCCTGCGCGTCTATCAGGCGGTGCTCAAGGGCGACCACGCGCGGGTCGAGCAGCGCGTCGGCCACCTGCCGCTTGACCGGCTCGTGGGCAATGCGCGCGAAGTAGTCGGAGAAGTCGCCCAGCAGTATGTAGCCCTCGCGCCCATGCCGCCGCCAGTGGTCGGCCAGGTGGCGCTTGAGCAGCTTAAGGGCGTAGTCGGTGCCGCGCCCCTTGATGTTGGCGGAGTTCGCGGATACGAGCGTGGGGACTATCGCGGGCACGAGGGCGTTCTGGGACAGCGACTTCTGCACCACGCGCTCGGGGAAGTGCACTGCACTGATGTGGCGCAGCTTGCCGCGCTCCCACAGGTCGAAGCGGATGAAGCCCCGGCATATGTCGCGGCCCTCCAAAAGGTCTTGGCGCGATTTCACGGCGTTTCGCAGGTAGTCCTTCATGTACCGCTGCGTCGAGGCCTTCCACATGACGCCACGCGCGGCCTGCTTGGAAGCCTTGCACAGGCTGTTGAGGTCGGCCACCGTCTCAAGGGTGCACGCCTTGACGCGCTCGGCCTTGGCCCTGGCGCGCTTCTCCTCGCGGCGCTTCCGGCGTGCGGCCCGCCTTTGCTCCGAGTTCATAGAAGGCACCCCGCACGGCTTGCAATGTGGCTCTGACAGCCGCTTGAGGTATGGCCATGAAACGCGGCGAAGCCACGGAGCGCCGCGCCATGCAAGCAGCGTCCGGCCACCCTCGCGGGGTGCGTATTTACGGGCTCGCGCCCGATGGTCGCGCCTTCCTTCCTCTCCGCGCTCTGCTTTCGGCCCGCTGGCCTACTCGGTCTGGCAGTAAGGGAATCCGGGGCGGGGGCGAACCCAGGTGTTCGTCGCCGAATTGTAGTTGGCATTGCCGTTGTTGTTGACGTAGCACACGTTGGACGAGGAGCCACCCATGACGGAACGCAGCCACCAATTGTACCGATATACAAGGCGTGACCGCCGCCCATTATAACGAACGCAGGCGCTCTAGCTCGGCCTCGGTCTCGGCTATGCGCTCGTCGGTCGTCTTCTTGCCGGTGACGCGTACGTTCTTGCGCGCGCCCTTGAGCAGCTTGATCTCCTCATCGACCATGTTGGCCAGCGCCTCGAAGCGGTTGGCGTTCACGGGCAGGCCTATATCCATGAGGCACTGCATGTCCAGCATCAGCTGCTCGCAGTCTGCTATGGCAAGCGTCAGGTAACGCTTGCGCTCTAGCGCGTTGAACGAGGTGTTGGGGTAGAAGCAGTCGGCGCGGTTGACGTTGTACACGATGCTGCGCGCCGTCTCCACGGTCGGCACCGCGTTCAGCAGACGGTAGGCCTTCGGAACCACGGAGGACGAGGCCATCAGCTTGTTGACCTCGACGCGGATGGCGATGGCCTGCGTGAAGAACTTGTACTCGGAAACGGTTCGGTTTCGCTGGTAGACGCCGCTCATGGCACCTCCCGGAAATAGTGGCGAAAAAAACGGCCCGCTGCGCGGGCAGGGATGCGACCGCGCAAGGCGGTCGCATCATAAGTCAAAGTATAGAGCACTCGGCTGGCTAGCCGACGAGGAAGCCGGGGCGGGGGCGAACCCAGGTGTACGTCGCCGAACGGTAATAGTAGCCGGCATCGCCGCTGTCGAAGACGCAGCACACGTTGGACGAGGAGCCACCCATGACGGAACGCAGCCACCAACCGCACCGAGTTTCGTTCAAGCGGTGCGCGGTATCGCGGAACAGGTCGAACTGGCAGTCGAAGCCCACGCTGTAGCCCTTGGTACCCCACACCGGGCAGCCGTACACCTCCATTTCGGAGGGCGACCACACCTTGCCGATGTCCTGCCAGCTCCAGTTGTTGGAGTCGGTAAGCGCACCGCTGGCGCTGTAACGCTCCTCCAGGAGCACGCGCTGGGTGAGCAGGTACTTGGTCAGCCCCTCGGGCAGGCACGCCTCGAACAGCTTCTCCCACGCCTTGAGGTTGCTGTTCAGGTACGGGTTCTTCACGTCTGCGGTGCCCTGGTTGGTGTTCGCGGTGTTCCACATCAGGTAGCTGTCGTTGGCCACGCCGGTGACGGTCTTGGCCACGGCGACGGGCGCGGACGCGATGAACGCGATGTGGTGGCCCTTGGCGCTGTCGCCGCACTGGTAGTACGGGTCGAAGTGCGCAAGCAGGAAGCGCACGGACTGCTGGCCCGTGATGGCCGATGCGCTCACGAGCGGCACGTCGATGTAGTCGCCCACGCGCATGCCGCTGAAGTTCGCGGCCTGCACGCGCTTGTGCAGCGCGTCGTAGATGGTGGCGGAGCCTGAGACCTCGCCCGCGAGAAGCGTTGCGAGCGACTGGCCCGGGTACTTTCCGATCAGGCCCTGTCGGTTGTACTCGGCGTTGTTGAGCGCCGTGGTGGCGTTGGTGCGGGCGGTGTCGTCTATCATCTCGTAGTTGGTGCCGCCCACTGTGAGGATCTTAGCTTGAGCCATTTCGTTTCCTTCTTAAATCAATGTGATGGTGTTGCCGCTTGCGGAGCATGTTGAGCCGAACGTTACGGTCGTCCCGCTCGCCGATGCCTTTGAAGCCGGGCAGTAGACTGTTCCGCCCATGTATATGAACTGACCCGTCGAGTTCGCCAAAAGCGTTGCGAGCTTCGCGTTCTGGGCACGCAGCTCCGCGACGTCCGAGCTTCCTGCGCTGCCTTGCGCCACGGAGTTGGCGATCTGCAACGCCTGGTTTGCCGCCGCGTCAGCACGCGATGCCGCGCCGTTCGCCGCCGAGGTCGCGTTGCTCGATGCCTGTTGGTCGGCGATATGCTCGTCATGGCGCTGGCTTTCGGCCTTTTTGCGTTCGATCTCGGCGTTCGATCGGCTCGTCTCGTTGTTCTGGCGGGTGGTTTCGGCATTCTTTCGCGCAGTTTCGTTGTCTTGACGTGTTGCCTCGGCGTTCTTGCGCGACGTCTCGTTGTTCTTGCGGGTTGTCTCGTTGTTGCCGCGCTCGGTCTCAGCCGTTTTCCGAGCGTTCTCGTTGGACACACGCGTCTTCTCTGCCGCTTCGGCGCTTTCAGCCGCGGTGTTGCAGTTCGCCGCTGCCGTCTTGGCCTCTTCGGCGGCCTCCATCGATAGCGTCGACTCGATGCGGAAGATCGAGCCGTCGGTGGTTCTGGCGCGGTCGATGTTGCCCGCATCGTTGAGCAGCAGCGCCGCGCCTTTATTGGTATCTGCCATCGCACCTCCTTTACTTAGCTAGCACGCCGATCACGATGGCGTGCGGGCCGATTGCCTGGATGATGCATCGGTCGCCTGCCTTGGCTCCCGAGCATGAGGTGGTGTACGGGAGCTTCAGGGATGCCCCCTTCACCGATACGGCCATGGTGGCTCCGGATACGGAATTCACCGTTCCGTAGCACGCCTGCTGGCCGGGAGGATCGTTGGCGGTCGCATCGGCCATCGCGGCGCCGTATCGGCGCATGGCCAACATGAGTTCATCGCTCATACCTCTTCACCTCCATCTCGATTGGGCATCCTCCCACGAGCGTGAGAGTCGCAGTCCTCACCGCGAACTTGCCGCTGATGCCGGCGCTTGCCCAATCAACCATCACGGCATCGCCGCACGCGATAGGCGCGTACGTCCTCTTTACCGTGACCCTGTGGATGGCGCTCTGCTGCGTTCGCAGCATCTCGCTCGCCTTGGAGTCTGCGTTCTTCTGCCTCTCTGCATCGGTGGAGCCTTCGGGCAGGTCGCTGTAGCTGTACGTGGCGGTTTTTCGCCACCCGCGCGAAACGGTCGAGTATGGGCTGTCGGGGTCTGAGTCGATGGCCGTTCCACGGTAGAAGGCATCCTGCGTCTCGTAGTCGCAGTGCACGACGTTCGCCACGCCAGAGCGGTCAAGCTCGTCCACGACTTCGTTGATGAAGCGTGCGCCCGCGCCCTCTCGAAGGGTCATGGAAACGGGCCTGTCCTGCGGCTCCCTATATTTGCGAAGTACGGGCCTTCCGTAGGCGTCCTCGTCGACGGCGCGGAAGCCCGCCACGTCGAGCAGCGCGTTGCACGCCGCCAGGCGCTTCGACAGCCTCATGTCACCCGAATCGATTCCGAGCGTCCAATCCTGCGCTAGCTTGTAGTCGGAGCCGTCGGCGATCACGTCAGCGAAGCCAGCCGCCTTGAGCAGCTTTACGACGTAGGGGACAACCACGGTTCCAGCCGCCACCGTGAATGGGGCATCGAATTCGTCCTCCGCCACCTCCGACAGCCTGCCCGACAGGCCTGCCGTGCCGGTTGAGTTGACGCCGCGCCTAGTCCTTTTCGGCGCTGAGACAACGAAAGTCCCCAGCGCCTCACTGGCTGACGCGCCACCGAAGTCGGCATCGAGGTACACCCGCAGCAGGTCTGCCCCGATATCGAGCGCCCCGGAGTAATCGACCTGCCCTGTGGTGTAGTCCTTGTCCTGGTTGCGCTCAATGCACCCGCCGTTCTTTATGTTCGTGATTCTCTCGACCTCGTTGCCGCTTGCGCGGTCTACGCGCATGAAGCGGAACGAGGTGAGGAACGGTTTTCCCCAATCAGCCATTTATCGGCTCCTCGAAGACGTTGTGCGTGACGTTGGCCGAACCCTTCCAGATGCCTGCACCCTTCACAGACATGTCGAAGTCCATGGGGCCGTATGCGCGTTCGCCCGCATGTCCGCGCCACCATCCCCTCCACTGCTCGTCCATAATCCGTATGTACCTGTCGTGGCCGTCGCGCTTCATCTCCCATGAGAGCGAGGTCTTTTTGTTCAGCTCGTCGAGCATGTACGAAATGGGCAGGTCGCCGTTCTCGCCGCCATCGGCGAAGTGGTATGTCTCCACGGATCGCTGAGAGCTTGTCGAGTAGTCGCCGTTGTAGTCGAGCACGAGCACGGTCGATGCATCCTGGCCGAAGTTAAGCGCCATCCCGTGCGCGAACACGTTGGCATCGGTCACGGTCTGCGACGAGGTGCCGTTGTCGGCGTACCCAGTGACCTTGTACTCGTAGTCGGTGTTTAGCGGCGGCACGCGGTCAATCGTCTCTTGAGAGTCGAGCACGCCGGATGCTATGACGGCATCGCCGCCGTACGCCACGCGCTCCACCGTGAAGGCGGAGCAGCGGGAGGCGTTGCCGAGCACCAGCGCGTCACCATCGACTGTGATCGTGCCTAGCATGGAAAGCTCATTGCTCACCTCGTCGGCCGTCATGGGGCCTACGAGCGTGGTCTGCTCGATCTCGTATGACGAGAGGCCGTTACGCACCTTCACGTGGCACGCCAGCGCATCGTCGTACGACAGTGACACGTCTGGGATGGCCGGTTCCGCCCAGTGCGTCTTGAAGCGGCGCATGGCCGTCTTGGACAGGCCGGAGCCGCCCTTGACCGTGAGCGTGAGCAGATAGTCGATGCCGTTGCGTATGGTGGCGTAGCTGCCGAAACTCACGGGCTTCAGGTTCGTGACGTCTGCCGTGGCGACCGTCGCGCCGCCGACCTCTGCGAGCGTGAGCGTCGCCTGCGCGATGCCAGTTTCGTCGGTTGCGGCGACTTGCACCGTGAGCGGCACCGCATCGACAAGCATGCCGTCGGTAGCGGGGGAGGCGACCCAGCACTGCGGGTAGTCGGCGACCGTTATCGCCGCATAGCCAGACCAAGCGCCCCAATCGGCGTGCAGTCCCTTCGTGCGAACGCGGGCTTTCCAACTTCCCTTCGTGAGTGTGACCGATGCGCTTTTCTCGGTCGTGTACGACTTCGTTATCGTCTCGCTGCCGACGAGCTCAAGCTGCGCGGCGAACTGCGCCGAGCCGTCGGGGTGGTTGGGCACCCACGAGACGGATGCCGCCGACCCCGTTGGCACAACATGGTCGGCGGTGACCTTCGGTGCGAGAGGCGGCGTGATCGTGGTCACGGAATTCGATTCGACCCACGAAGACGTTAGGCTACCGCGCTTGGCCCTGACGCGGTAGACGATCGTGCCGGCAGGCGCGGAGGTGTCGTGCAGGTCTACCCATGCGGGGTCTTCGCCCTCGGTGGTGGTCGAGACCGCCGCCCACGTCTTCCCGTCGTCGCCTGATCGCTGAACATCCCATGCGCTGGCGTACCACCACGCCCCGTAGACGCGCAGCGTCACCTCGGACGCGCCGGCCTTGACGGCATCGATGTGCGAAGGTGCCGACGGAGTTGTGTACGTGGTTCCGCACGAGACGTGTGTGGAGTTGCCGCCAGGGCCGTGGGCGCAAAGGCGGTACTCGTACTTGTGGCCTGCGGTCGTCGAGTTGTCGGTGTAGTTGGTCACGTCCCACGAGACGTCGGCGATGTTCACCCATGAGCCGTCGTCGGTGCGGCGGTCTACGTACACGCCAGCCCAGGGGTACGCGCCGTCCATGCCCGTGTAGTCGACGTCCCACGCAATCTTGTGGGATGTGTCGGAAACGCGGGCCAGCTTCGGGTTCTTGGGAGGATGCGGTTGCGAGTATCCGCGCTGGGGAATCCAAGCGTACTCTGTTGCCCAGGCGTCTCCGCCGGCGCTGCCGTAGTAGTTGTTGTATGTCTTGCCGTAGACGTGGATCTGCACGGAGCAGTTCCAGCCGCTGGCCCCGCGCCCGACGTCCACGGTGAAGGTCACGGCGTCGCGCGTGGCCCAATTCCCGTAGTTGTTGAGCAGCACGTCGCGCGACCTGTAGGTGATGCCGTTCACGATCACGTCGTAGTGCGTGCCGTACTGTGCCGCATACTTGTCGTCGAGCGCGGCGGTGATTGTTATGCGCGAGGTGGTGTCGTTGACCGTGCTCACGCCGTCAACGGAGATATAGCCGCAATACCAGCGGTTGCGCCCCGCGATCTGAATCTCCCTTGTATAGGTTCCCATTGGCTACCTTCCCGACCCTGCGGACCGCTTGGCTGCGGAGACCAGAACGTCAACCGCCTGCATGATCCGCTGGTCTGCGTTTAAGCTTTCCCCGTTGACCGTGACGTTGTAGGTCGTGCCGGCAGCGCCTGCCCCGGCAACGGCAACCGACGGAGCGACCGTGATGCCCGAGCCGATAAGCGAGCTTGCGGAGGCTAGCGCCGACGTGATGGCGGAGCTGACCGCCCCAGTGCCGCTGCCGATGCCCTCGGCCCATCCCTCCATGAGCGCCTTGCCCGAGTAGGTTGTATAGCCGTGGCCGCTGAATGGGCCGCGCTTTGCGGGCGAGAACGGGAAGAACGAGCGGATCTGCGAGACGGCGCCGGACACGGCGGAGAGGGCGCCGCCGATTGCGTTCTGGATGCCCTGCGTGAAGCCGTTGATCAACGCGCGACCGGAATCGACGAGCCACGACCCAGCGCCTGTGAAGAAGCCCATTACCTGGCTGGGGATGCTGGAAATGGTGTTCATGAGGCTCCCGATATGGCCAGACACAGCGCCGACAAGCGCCGAGAAGGCACCCGTCACTGCCGCGTACACCTGCTGCGCCGCGTTCGCCGTCGTCGACACCATGGTCGAGAAGTACCCGGCAATCGAGGACACGAGGCCTGATACAAACGCGAGTGCAGAAGACACCATCGAGCCTATGAACGACACCACCGCGCTCACGCCGCCTGAGACGGCGGCGACCACGGTAGCTATCCCGCCGCCGACAACGGATACGATCGAGCCGATGAACGTGGTAACAGCAGTCACGAGGCCGCTCACGACCGACATGACGAGGCCAATGACCGAGGCTACGACGGATGCGGCGTTTACCACGACCGAGATCACCTGGCTTGCCACCGTTATCACGACAGACACGATTGAACCAACTACAGACAGCACGGTCTGGATTACCGGTATGAGCATCTGAACCACGGAGAGAACTATCTGCATGCCGCTAGCCAATATCGGCAGCACGGCGTTGGCGAGGTTTGCGAGCGCCGTGCCGATAGACGTGATTGCCGGCATGAGCGCAGCGCCTACCTGCGACACGAGCGGGCTTACCGCAGCGAAAAGCTGCATGGCGACGCCGATGACCTGCGAAATGATCGGGACGATCATCGCGAAGGCGTTGTGCAGCACGGGCAGGATGGCCTGGCCGACGTTCAGCAGTGTCGAGCCAAGCTGCTCTATAACAGGCCGCACAGCGCTGAACGCGCCGACTGCGCCAGATGCGAATGACGCGATGGCGGGCAGCATCTGCGATGCGAAGTACGTCACGAGCGGCGACACCGCCGAGATGATCGTCGTCACGGCTCCGCTAATAGTCGAGACGATGGTGTCCCAGATGCCCGGTATCTGCTCGCCAAGCTTCCCGAAAGCGGACTTGCACGTGCCTACGACGGATGCCGCAGCGTCGGCAATCGCCTGGAACGCCCCCGTTATCTGGGAAGCGTCGACTGTCGGCAGCTGTATGCCAAGCTCAGCCAAGGCCCCTACGGCGATGTTCCAAGCGGTCGCAAGCGCTTCCGAGATCACTGGGCCAAGGACTGGGCCAAGGCCAGACAGCACAACCGGGAACGCCTCGACGATTCCCTTGCCGATCTGCGCAACTCTAGGGGCCACGTTCGTGGCTACCGCGCCGATCGACTCAAGCAGCTGCTGCGTGAGCTGCGAGAAGTCAACGTCGTCGCGCCCGAGTCCGGTGACGAAGTTCTCCCACGCGGCCTTCGCCATGCCGATGGAGCCGCTGATCGTGGTAGCGGCCTCCTTGGCGGTGGTGCCGGTGATGCCCATGTTCTCCTGCACGGTATGGATGGCCTCGACCACATCGGCATAGCTGTCGATCGTGAGGTCGGCGTTCTTGCCCTGCTCCTGGCGCAGCTTGTTGGCGTCTGCGATCAGGCGCTTCATCTCGGCCTGCGTGCCGCCGTAGCCGAGTTTCAAATTGTCCAACATCGTGTAGTTCTGCTTCGCAAAGCCTTGGTAGGCGTTCTGCACGTCCGCCATGTCGGAACCCATCTTGTTCACGTTGTCCGACATGTCGCCCATCGCCATGTTGGCGTAGTCAGCCGCCTTGGCCACGTCTCCGCTGCACGACGAGACGAGCGAAGCCGCGAAGCTCGTGGCCTGCGTCATGTACTGGTTGGCGGACATCCCGCAGGTCTTGTACGCCTCTGCGGCATAACCTTGCAGCGTCTGCGACGCGGAGCCGAACAGGGTGTCGACGCCGCCCACCAGCTGCTCGTAGTCGGCATATGCGGAAAGGGCCGCGCCGCCAATCGCGGTCACGGCCCCGGTGAGCGCTGCGAACCCGGCTAGCGCCGCAGTGGCGACGCCCTTGGCTACGGTTCCAAGCCCGGTCAGGATGCCCGAGGACTTCTTGGCCCCGCCGTCGATGCCGACGGTCATGGAGTCGCCGAAGGCCTTGCCTGCGGCGTTGCCCTGGCTGCCGAACTCCTTGCCGATCTTGCTCGCGAAGCCGTCCATCGACGGCATCAAGGACACATAGGCCGACCCGACACTAGTCGCCATCTTCCCCTCCTATCCCCAGGATCTTGTCTATCTCTTCCTTGGCTTCCAGCGCGTTCGCGCGGTGACGCTCAAGCTCTGCGAGCTGCGCCGGCGTCTTGATTGGCTCGGGAGGCTCCGTGCTCCTGTCCTTCTTGTCGGCCATGCCCCAGGCGATGCACCGAAGCTGGTGCTCGATACGCCAGAGCATGTAGTCGGCCGTGCTCCACCTGAGTTGCGGGTACTGCGCCTTGGCGAGGCGCGAGTTGTCGGGGAGGTGCTGCCAGAGGAGCGCCATCCGATCGAGGTCTTCGGGCGCTCCATCCAATGGCAGGGCTATGCCGTAGAACTGCTGGAAGTCTGCTATCGCTTCGCCGCGCCTGTTCTCGAGGTCGCTGGCGAAGCCTATTAGTTTTTTGTCTTTGCCGCCTCGAAGGCCGCGTCGCACAGGCGGCGCATGTCGTATGACGTTCCGCCGAGGGCTTCGATATACTCCTCGTCTCGACCCATGAAGATGCGCTCCATGGCGTCCATCATCCCCGCCGGGTCGGTTTCGCTTCGGGCGAATTGCTTCACGGTTTTGTAAGACTTCAGCTCGTCGAGGTTTGCGGCGAACTCGCCGTCAACGCCGTCGACGGTAAAGGTGATCTCGGTCATTCTCTTTCCCCCTAGGCGTTGTTGGTCTCGGTTGACTCGATGTAGTCGTAACAGGTGTTGCCGTTGCTATCGACCAGGTACTTGAACGTGATTTGGCGCCCAGCAATCTCGCTCACGGCGAGCTTGATGTCATCAAGCTCAGAGGACTTGGCGGCGGGCACGACCTTGCGCCAGCGGCGACCGTTCTTGAGCACGAGTTCGAGCACGATCGACCACGCCTCGTCCTTGTTGCCGTTGTGCTCTACAGTGATAACGCCGTCGAGGTCGGTCACGTTGTCGGCGCCGTACATGACCTTGAGGGTCTGTGCCTTAATCTCTGCGAGCGTGAGCTTCGCGGACTCCACGCGCGAAGTCGTGGCGGAGTCCATGAGGTCGCCGTTCATGTCCTTCAGCTCGTTGGCGTCGGTCTCCTCGGACTCGGTGTATCCATCCTCGGAGATGAAGCCGAGGTTGAGGAAGGCTTCGGCGAGATTGGTCTTAATGTCGGTGGGGAGGGTGGTGCCTGTCGGGGCCACGAAGATGTATCCGCCCTTCACGCCCTTGGTGGACGAGACGTTCTTGGTCTCGTTTTTCTTGAAAAGTGCCATGTCGGCTCCTATTCGCAAATGGTTACGTTTACGTTGGTCTGGTATCGGCGCTGGCGGCTGTCTGGGTCGTCCCAGCGGTACGTGTCTCCGCACGTGGCCTCGAACACGCACTCCTCGTCCATGAGACTCGGCACTGCGTGCTCCACGGCTTCGGCGATCTCTGCGGCGCGTCTGCGGGTCTTCGCCCATGACTGCGCCACGAGCTGCACACGGTTGATGCAGCCGCTGCGGCTAGATCCGGTCTGCGACACCGATATGAACTCGCTGGGCCTGTCGGCTGGCACGTCGAGCACGGTCTTGATGCCGGTCTCGTCCATGAGCCGCTGCGCCACCATGCGCTCCGCGTCCATCACTCACCGCCTCCGAACATGGATCTGAGGCGGTTGTGCTTGCGCTCGCTCGCATGGGCGTGCGGAGTCGCCGTAGCAACCACGAAGCCGTTTGCGAGCTTGCCCTTGAACTTGCGGACTATGTAGCCGGCACCCTCGCCGGGGTGCCGGGAGAAGGACGAGTTGCACGATGCCGCTGCGGCGTCTGCCTTCTTCTTGAGAAGCGCCTGCACCGCGCCTGAGTTCATAACCTCGGCATAGCCGCCGCGCTTCCAGCCCTTCCACTCGAACTTCACCTTGCACTTAGCCATCGGTGCGCCCCACTTCCACGGTGAGGTTCCAATCTCCGGGGGTGTTTGCCGGGTCGTAGCGCTGCGGGTCGCCTATGACGCGGTACTCGGCGCCTCGAACGTTTACGCGGCACCCCTTGAGCGATGCGGTAAAGCTCTTGGGGAAACACAGCGTGTAGGCGACCTCAACGCCGTCGGGGCGCGATGCGTCGAGCTCCGACGTGGCCCCCGGGCACACGACCACGCCCTCTATGGCGGTGTCCACGCTGCCGCGCTCGATAGGCTCGCCGAGCGAATCGAACTCGACCACGGGTGTTGCGACCGTCACCGATTCGGTGCTTATGAGTCCCATTCAGCATCACTCCCAACCGGTTGGAGCGCCCCGATGCGCTGGTCGAGCAGCCCGAGGCGCTTCAGCTCTGTCTTTCCTAGGTACATCTCGCCGAGGGCAGACCCGTACGACACGCTGGCCGTGTAGCCGCCTGCGCCCTGGCTGTACTGCATGGCACCCGCCAGAGCTGCTGGCGCAGACAAGACCCTGTTGACCACGAGGCAGCACACCGCTGCGGCAGACCGGTCGAAGGCGGCTACCTTGCCACGCTCGTAGTCGCCCACGTTTGATTCGTAGGCGCTCATGAGCAGGTCTGACGCGTCTGAGAGCAGGGTCGCGGCGCGTGCCTCGTCGGCCGGGTCGCCGTACCTCGCCCTGTAGTCTTCGATGCTCGCTAGCGGCTCCATGCGCCTACTCCTCGCTGGCAGGCTCTTCGGCCTTGCCGGAGTCAACCGGCTTCGCGGCATTCTCGCCGGCCTTCTGCTCGGACGCCTCGGAGGTCGCGGCCATCATGCCCGCGTCGACGAGGCACTTGACCACCTTGGCGATGGTCGGGTTCGCACCAGGGTTTGCGGCCTGTTTGGAGATGCCGACAGGCTCGCCGTCGGCGGTCACGAAGCAGACGTGCTGCGGGAGGATCGGGGATGCCTTGGATGCGTCCTCGACGATGAACTTCTGCACAAGGTTCGCCATGGTTACCGCCCCCTAGGCCGTCTTCAGGATGGCGAAGGCCTTGGGGTCGAGAACCGCGTAGGCAAGGACTGCCTCGGTGCGGTACGCGACCTGGTTGTATCCCTTCAGGTCCTGACCAGTGTTGTCGGGGTCGCCGTACTCGATGATCTCGGAGGTCATGTCGCGCACCATGCCCCACTTGATGGTGGAGAAGTCGCCCATGATGCCCGCCACCTTCGGGTCGGCCTTGCAGCGGCGACCGTTGACGGTGCCGGAGGTCGCGGCGGGGATGCCGTCGATGTTGCCGACGTTGAGGGACAGCGGGATCTCCGGGTAGAGGCGCTGGCCGGTGGCGGGAATGCGCAGCTTGCGGAGGTCTGCGGCGAACTTGCGGGAGAGCGCGAAGCCGTTGATGTCGTAGTCGATAAGCGCATCGGCCAGCGCGTCGATGTCGTCGACCGCGGATGCCGAGGCGGTTACGGCGTTGGCCCCTGCGGTGAGCGCGGTGTAGCCATCGAGCGCGGTGCCCGTCTTGGGGGACACGGCGTGGTAGACCACGTAGTCGAGCGCTCGACCGATCGCGGCGGTCTGGTCGGCGATGATGTTGGTCACGATCTCAAGCTGATTGTCCTCGTCGGCCCAGCGCAGCTCGTCGGAGACGCGTGTGGTCGTGACCACCTTCACGCGCTTTGCGACGATCGGCGTGGTGGAGACCTCGGAACCGCTCTTCTTCGCGCCCTCCGCAACTACCTCAGCCTCGGTTGTCGGGTTGAACACGATGTAGGTGGTGTCGGAGAACGTCTGCGGGGTGCTGGGGGACAGCGCCGCGATGGTGGAGGTGTCCTTCGCCTTGTTGATGATGGAGGTCACTACCTTGTGCGGGAGCTTGACCTTGCTGGTGTCGTTAGCCATTTCGGCTCCTTACTTGTCTCTAGTTGTTACCGAGGAGCTGGCGCGTGAAGTCGCGCAGCTCCGATTTGTCGCCGTCGCCTGGCTTCGGGAAGCTTCCCGGCTTCTCGACCTTGGGCGCGGGCGGCTTCTTGAACGCGGCGAGCATGTCGTCTGCCCACTTGGACATGCTTTCCTCGTCGTCGCCGACGATCAGGCTCGCCGGCACGCCCTTCTCCTGCGCGACCTTGGCCGCGATCTTCGACCGCTTCTCTTCCTTCTCCTTGTCGTCGAGCCTCTTCTTGAGGTCGGCGATCTGGTCTTCGGCTGTCTTGTTCGCGTTGTTGGCCTCCTCAAGCGCCACTGCTGCGGTTCTGTTGGCCTTTGCCTTCTTCTCCCACTCGCGCGAGTGCTTCTTCTCGGCCTCGTACAGCGCCTTGTAGTCGACGGGCGGCTCCTGGTTGGCGCCATCTCCGCCTTCTGCTCCTGGTGCTTGTGTGGGTTCGTTTGCCTCTGCCATGTCGCGTCCTTTCCCGTGCCGTGCGGCACGCCTGAGCTGCCGTGCGGCTGCTCAACGGTTCGTTAGTTGGGCCGTGCGGCCCGTCCGCGACAGTTTCTTATGAGCGTGAGATTCGGCATGAAAAGGGCCACCCGTAGGTGGCCCTTGCCTATTTGCACTGGTATAATCTGTTGATGGAACGGCATGCTGCCCTCTACTTTTGAGGTTTTCGGTGCCGTTCCTTTTTATTTGACAGCTATGTACCTGCCATCCTTTAGCAGCAGGCGCACATGCGCGACCTTTGGGTACTTAGGCGCGAGATCCTTTGCCGCTGATATTAGTGCATTGTCGTCTATTCGCTCGGATACGGAGTTGTCAACGACCATGCACTTGACGCCCTCCTTTCCAGCCGTGCTGTCAAGGTAGTTCTTCATTGCGCCCCATGCGTTTCCAGACGTTCCGATTGTCTTGATTTCGATTCCGTTTTTTAGGTCTGAAAGCCCGACTTTGCGCTTTCTCCCATCTTCCTGAACCCATCTGTAATCTTGGATGAACGTCGGGGCAACGCCGTGATGCGCCAGCCTCTTCGCTGTTCCTATTTCCGCTTTGGTAGCCCGCTTCTCCACCCCTTTGCTGACAAATCCGATTTTTGGTTCCGTGCCAGTTGCGTACCATTTTGGGTCTCTGGTCTCGATCTCCTCGACCATGCGCTTGTTCACGTACTTGTCGAACGCCTTCCTGGCTTTTCCGCCATGCTCCTTGATGTACGCCTCGCGCTCGGCATCGGGCAAGGCATCCCAATCTGAGCGTATGCCGTTGCGCCCGCCGAGCGTGTCCATGCACTCGTTGAACCTGTCATACATACCGTCTGGGTCGTATCCCTTGACCTTCGGCCCCTTGCCGAAGCTCGGCACGACGCGGCAGTCGCACTTGGGGTGTGAGTGGCTCGCAGCCTCCTTCGTCTTGTAGTTGAAGCCGAACGAGGAGAGCATGAGGCAGAAGCCGCACGTCTCGCCAGACGGCACGCGTGCGTACCTCGGCTTCGCCGGGTCTTTGGAGGCGTTGTGCGCCACGCACATGTTCGCGGCCTTGCGGATCTCTGCATCGAGGCGACGAACGCACGCGGCCACGAATAGGTCGGTGGCTTCCTGTTTCACCACGCTTACCATGAACGCCTTCACCGAGCCGTACGTCGCCTGGGGGTCGCGCAGCGACTCGGCGACGGCGGCGTACTTCCCGGGCGCGTCCTGCGCCTTGCGCACGGCGTCGTAGAACTCGGCGGCGCGGCCAGCCGCAACGGTGTCTGCATAGTAGCCGCAAGCCGTCTCGATCACCTCGTAGGTTGCCTCTCTCAGCGCCGCTATGTCGCCGTTCCCGCTCGCCTCCCAGTCGGCCACCAAGCGGGTGAGCGCGTCGCTGGCTTGGCGCTGCGCCCTTCCAGATAGCGTGTTGATTTCGTCCGTAAGCTCGTTAAGCAGGCTGCGAGGTATCTCCGCCATCCTCGCCCTCCTTCGGCTCGAACAGCGAGGCCACGGCGGCGTTCGCCTGCGCCTTCTTGTTGTCGCTGTTGATGCGCTGGATCTGCTCGTCTGTGTAGTCGAGCATTTCGAGCATCACGTCGGAGTTGGCGAGTTTCGGCAGGCCCTGCACCTGCTTCAGCGCGGCATCGGACAGGCTCACGATCGACGGGTAGGCCGGGGACATGAAGCGCGGGTTGAGGTTGTAGCCGGCATCGCGCTCGGTCTCGTAGTCCGTGCCGTTCGCCACGGCGAGCGCCATGTAGGCCACGTTGCGCAAGGCGTTGCCATTCTCGCGGTTGAGGTTCTTGGCGTCAATCACGAGCGGTTCGAGCGATGCTGCGATAGCATCCGAGGAGGATGGGTTGTCATTGCTCACGCCAAAGAAAGACACCGGAACGTTGGTGACCGCCGACATTTGGCATGCTAGCTGGCGCAGGTACTCGGTGAGCGGCGCCATCTGCAACTGGGCCGACTGCCACACGGTCGGCGAGTCTCCGTCAATGTCTTTGGTGATCTCGTTGACCGCGCCCATCGACGCGTCGTACTTGTTCTGCCCGTTGATCATCTTCTTGTAGGTGCCGAGCAGCCAAGTCTGCGGCAGCGTCGCGGACTCAGACGCCACCTCCATGCGGGCACGTTGGCGTATGGCGTCGTCTGTGATGCTCATGACCGAACGACTGATGCGCGAGGAGCCGAACGGTCGCTCGAGCGTGGCATCGTATGGCATGGGCTCCATGAGACAGCGACCCATGCCGTGCTCCATGTAGTCGGCCACCCAGTGGCCGCTGCCGCGCGTAAGCACCACCAGCGCGTCCTCCGTGAGCAGGTGCACGACGGTCGGCACGCGCTCGGTGTCGCCTGGCATCTTCTTCGACTCGGCCACAACGAGACCGGCCTTGATGCGCTTCTGCGCGTCGTCCCAGATCGCCGCCGCTGCGGTTGCCGGGTACGCTGAGATGATGGGCTTGCCGCCGCCGTCCGTGACAGTCCAGAAGCCGCAGCAGTGCTTCAGCTCACCGATAAGGTTCTTGCGGTAGAGCGCTTCGAGCTGGTTGTCGGCGCATATGTCGCGCAGCTGCATGGTAACGGCCTCGTCGTCGGCAGTGAAGCCGTTGAACACCGAGCGATCTGCCAGGGCGTGCACCGCTTTCTTGGGCCAATCAACGCGCGGGTTGATCTTCTTGGCGAGGGCTTTCGGCATGGCGATGCCCAGGTCTTTGACGCCGATGTGTCCGAGGTAATAGTCCTCCCGCAACATGTTGCGGGATCGGTGGGTGCGCCACGTGTCCATAAGCTCGCGCACGAGCGCCTTGTCCTCGTGTCGCAGGCCTTCCGCCGCCGCGACCTGTCCGGCCAGTTCCATGTTCACTGCTGCCATCAGAAGCTTGCCTCCTGTTTACGTCTCGGGTCTCTCTTGGTTGTCCTCGCCGCCCATAGGGCCAGCGATGCGCTCTCGATCGGCGCTGATGAAGAGTCGGGGCCGTCACCGAAGCCCCAGCCGTCGCGCCCTACGTCGCGCTTGATCGACTTCGTTGCGGAATCGTCCAACGCGGGCGACTCGATGTGGCTCGTCGTCCTGGCATTAACCTCGTCGGCCAGCATCGTCGCAGCAGCCTGAACGATCGCGGTGCTGCCCATGACGATCGCCGACTTCGGCATCCTGCCGTCAAGAAGCCGCTGCTTCAGCGCGTCCGCTCCGCTCTTTCCGTCGATGCAGACGCACGCGATCTCCTCGCGGTTGCGTAGCAGCATGTCGGATATGCCGACAGTGCCGCCCTCAGCGCCCATGAGGTCGTAAAGCTCGACGTAGGAGCCGGCACCGCGCTCCGCCTTCGCCCAGGACACGGCAACGCGCGACCCGTCGGGCGAGAACTTCACGCCGAACGCGAGCTTGCCTCCCTGCATCGGCCCCGCCACCTCGCACGCCTTCCACTTGGCGCTCGAAAGCGCGTATGAGTCGGCTCCGCCGATTGGGCTCCACCAGCCAAGGCGCTCACGCGCGAAGACGTCGGGCTGCATCTGCTCGGACTCGCCGCGTACGGCCTCTATGTCGAGGATCGTGCCGAGAGACGGGTTGTACTCGAACCATCGCGACTCGTCGTGCACGTCGCCGATCTCTGTAGCGCCCCACTCGATCCATCCCATCTCAGACCTGCCGTTGTGAACGTCCTCGTGGAGGTCGCGGAACACCGTGCCCACGTTGTCGGGGGCTGGCGGCGTGCCCAGGTAGATCGTCTGCGGGTTGTGCTTCGACCCTGCCGATATGGCGGGCAGCGAAGCCGCCTGCTGCTTGTCAGTAAGCTCCTGCGCCTCGTCGTAGATAAGCACGTCGTAGGTCTTGCCTCGCGCCAGCGAGTCGGTGCGCGTGGTGAAGCGGATAAGACCGCCGTTCTTGAGTTTGATGGCCTGCTGGCCGTTGGTCTTGCGCACGGCGAGCAGCAGGTCGTTAAGCTCAGGCTCGTCCTCGTCCTCGAATGGCCTTGAAAGCTCCTGGAACATCTGGTCTGAGGTGTCGCCGTGCTGGCATGTGTACAGAATCTTCTCGCCGTTGAGGGCGCCATGGAAGCAGCGGGCGCGAACGTCCCAGCTCTTGCCATTTTGTCGCGGGATGGATATGCCGATCGAGCGCAGCAGGTACTTGTCGCGTCCGTCGCGGGCGAGCATGGCATCGAGCAGGTGTGGCTGCCACGGCAGCGGGTCGCCGAAGTACGCGGATGCCAGTTCTGCCGCCATGGGGCCGTCTCCGTCGAGCCTTTCTGGGATGTTCGCCTCGTATGTCGGGGTCTGCCTCGCCTGCATCACGCGCCTGCCGCCTTGGCACGCGTCTCGCGGTCGTCGAACATGAGCGTGAGCAGCTTGCCGTGGGAGCTCGCGGGTCGCGCCTGCTGCACCGTGACGTTGCGGGCCGACTTGGACAGGCCGAGCTGGTCTGACAGCGCCCTGATTTCGGTGCTGGCCTCCTTCAGTACGGTCAGCGCCGGATTCTTGCGCATCATCTTGAGCCGCTTGCCGCCCTTGCCCCTGATCGGCTTGTATGCGGTGGCGTCGAGTATTTCGATCTCGTTGTTACCGAGGGCCATGGCCTCGCGTGCCTGGTTCGCCACGGCGTGCCAGTAGCAGAGCAGCGCCAGCGTCGGCGCATCCTCCTGCGCGAACGTGCGCCTCGCGGTCAGCTGCTCCCAGATGGCGGCTTGCACGGGGTCGCTAGCCACTTCCTGCGGCATCTCGATGTTCTCGGCCATGATTCCCTCCTTCTTCGCGGGGAATCGTAATGGCGGCGTGAGATAGCGAAATCGTTCGGAACGGGCGGGGGGAAATCGGCCCTAGGCGGCCGGGGTGGCCTTCTGACCCGGGGGAGGGGCGACCGCCCCGCCTCTTTTCGGCGGCTTCGGCGCTCGGAGCCAAAAGAAAGGGCGCGACCGCCGAAACGACCGCGCCCCTATTGGTGCATTGCTATGTTTCCCTCAGAACAGCCGCGTGCGGCGTATCTGGTACTGCTTGGCGTCGCCCGGCATCTTGTTGCCGCGCCGCTGGTTGCAGATCCTGTGCGCGGCGTCCACGTTGGAGTAGTCCAGCGGGTTGCCCCCGCGCGAGACTGGCAACAGCTCGTCTACCTCGAAGCTCCACGGGTCTCCGCTCGGCAGGCTGTAGTCTATCGGCTGGCCGCATATGTGGCATGGCCTTCCCTCCGCCCTCAGCCTCGCCCTCAGCTTGCGCCTTGCGTTGCCGTTGCGGTTGCGCGGGTTGCCGCTCATGCCAGCATCGCCACTATCCCGCCTATGCACCACACGATGCCGTAGCACACGAGTAGCACCAGGAAGAGCATCACGAGTATGGACACGACAGCACTGGCTGCATCCATTAACTTCTTGTATCCCATGTCAACCTCCAATGATCATGCGGGCCAGCGATACCGCCGCCCACAGCGTCAATCCGTCTATTAGCAGGGATGCCGCAATGAGGAGCAGGCAACCCCGGTTGCATCCTGGGCGGCTCATTCATCCTCCCACCTGATGGTCCCGTCGTCGTATTCGGCCTTGAGCCAGTCCAGGTACTCGCCCCATGAGCAGAAGTCACGCACCCGGCGCGATGCGAACGCGCACGTGGTGAAGGGGTTGCACTCGCTCACCGCGATGCGGAACCGCCGTCCGTCGCGCAGCATGCGCACCTCCATGCGCATCGCGGCCTCGGGCGAACCGAAGTACCGCTCCCAGTTGGTCAATCGTCCACCTCCTACCCGCAGGCGAGCAGGGCCAGAACCACCAGCCCCGCCGCCAGCGTTCTGATTACATAAAGCTCAAGGGCCACAACCGCGACAAGCAGCGCGGCGCATAATGCCGCTAGCCATCGCATCGTTCGCACGTGTCCTCCTGCATGTCCTTGTAATGCTCGACGATCCAGTCACGCGCCCAGCAGGCGGCCTCCCATGCCGGAAGCGGGCGCTTGCCCGCCTCCTCGTCGAACGCCTCCTCGAACTCGAACTCGCAGATGCCGTAGTCGCAGCAGCCTTCCAGCAGATGCGAGCAGTCCCCGCAGGTTTTCGGCTCCTCACGGTTCCACGGCGCGTTCGGGTCTCCCTCGAAGCACCCCGGCGGGAGGTTCCAGTCACTAGGCGGCTCGTAGCCAACCATCTCACCACACCCTCTCGAACCGGTTCTGGTCGAGCCACCAGCTCGGGCAGTGCTTCAGGCCTTGCCAAAAGCGGTAGTACGTCCAATCCTTCTGGCGGTCAGTATGGGCGCAGCCGTAGAACCTTCCGTAAAGGCACGTCGAGCAGTTTTCTGGAACGTTATTCCTCTCTATCACCAGCATCGTCAGTCACCGTCCCAAACGCCGTCGGGGCGGATACGCGCCATCGCGGCCAGCTGCAATAGGGGGCGCTTGGCGTTGCCCTCGGTGGCTTCCCAGTAATCTTCGGAAACCTCATCGGACAGCTTGGCCGCAGCCGCTTCGAGCACGGGGATGGACTCCGCGCCCGTCATGCCGTAGATGGTGCGGATGCCCTTGTCGCCGAGCACGCGGTAGTAGTGCTTGCCGTAGTTGTAGGTGACGTTCAGCCAGAGGCCAGTAGTACCGCCCATGGCGTAGGTGCCGCCACGCATGTCGTGAGGCACGTCGGTTTGCAGCGCCTCGTGCGTCACGGGGTCGCACAGGCGTATGTCGTAGCTCATCGCGCCTCCTCCCAGTAGTCGCAGTGGTTGTTGTCGCCCGTCACGAAGTGCTTGCCGTCGTGGTTGCAGTAGCAGCGCGTGCCGGTAGTGCTGCCCGCCTCGTTGCCGTCCACGTCGAAATGAACGATCGGCACAACGTCGTGCTCGTGGTGGGCGCAGTTCTCGCAGCGGTGCGCGGGCGGCTTCCACTCGTCGTGTATGTCGGGGTTGAACACGTATTGATCGGTCATTTATCCTCCTCGTCGGCTCGCTTCCAGTTGTGGCCTCCGGCCTTGCATCCCGTTCTGACGGCCCTCACGATGTTCTGGCTGCCGCAATACCCGTATGTCGCGAGCGCGGCCGCGCCAGCCGACTCGAATCGCACGCCGTCGTCACGGACAACGGCGCCCACCGGGCCAGCCATCTGGGCAACGGGGATCTTCTGACGCTCTTTGGCGATCAATACAGCCCGCTTCATTCGCTGCCTTGGAATCTTGATCCCTGCCTTCTTGGCACAGCCCGCGTGATAGCCGGTTTTCGAGAGTGTGTACCCGCCACACAGAGGGCAGACGGTCGCATAGCCGCAGCGGGCGCGGGATTCCCACCATTGGCGGTTTCGCCTCTCGCGCAGCTCGCTTTCGGTAAACCGCTTCGTCATGCCTCTAGCCATTCTTGGCGACCTTCGCGCCGCAATCTGGACAATACGTCGCGCTGCTCATGCATAGGTAGTCGCATCCGCATTTTGCGCAACACGTGCGGCCGTCTTCATCGAGGACAAGGTGCGTGGTCGCGCGGTCGATAAGGCCGGTCAACTTGCCTATGCGCTCAATAGCTTGCTCTGGCGTGTGGCCGTCCCACTCTGGCGCTCGGTCAAGCTCCTTGCAGCGGAACATACCCCAGTACGGCTCGATGTCGTAGTGATAGGTGGCCTGGCCGTCTGGCGTGTTGATGCCGACGATGAACATGCCGCCATACATGGTGCCGTCGCTGTGCGCCTTCGCTTTCCAAGCCTTGTCGGGAAAGGCCGCAACGATAACGGAGAAGAGGACGGCGCGGTGATGGTAAAGCTCGTTGAAGGTGTGGTAGCCGTCAGACGTGCTGCCGTCGATGGGGTTTGGCTCAATTAGCCCGGCAAGTCTCATGAAAAGGGAGCGCGGATCGGGGAAGTCGTCGCAGCCGCATGCGACTGACTGAAGGCGCGCCCACCATTCGCCAAGCGTTGAACCGTCGCGGTAAACGGCGTCGTGCTCCAACTGCTTAGCAACGTCGTGACGAGTTGCGTCGTCAATCATTACCGACACCTCCCAACGCTCTTCAAATACAGGTTGTTGCGGCGCGACCGAGCGATGGCGCGTCGATTTCGGCGCTGCCATTTCTGGTCAAGCTGCTTCGCCAGCTTTCGGAAACATCGGATGGCCTTGCGCAAGATTTTCGTGAAAGCATCCGCGATAGAGGCGATTGCGTCTTTTAAGGCCGAGGCTACGCGGGACAATTCGTCGGGCGTCAAACTAGTCTCCATAAAGCACCTCCAACCCGTAGGCCTCGGCGGCTTCATGCTCGATCTTGCAGCCTCGGGCGTCTTCCCAGCCCTTGCAGAAGTAGGCCGCGTGGCACAGGCTCATGTTCTCAAGCGACTTCGCAAGGAAGCACAGCGGAACCTGCACCACGCCGCGCTCCTTCATGGCCTCGTCGCTGTACCACTCGTCGGTGAATAGAGTGTTCACGACCTCGTAGCCCATCTGGCGCAGCTTCGCCACTGCGAGGTCGCGCGTGGCGGCGATCTCCTCGTCGGTCTTGCCTGCCATGGGCTGGGAGATCATAGCCTTCTTCACGGTCTCCTCGAAGCTATCTGCCTCGTTCGTCTTCTCGATCATCTTTCGGTCTCCTATCGAATGAATTGGTATCTGTTCCGCCCCATGCATCCCGCCGCCTCTATGACGACGGCCTTCTCGAAGCACCCGTCGCAGAGGTCAATCGTCTCTTCTTTAACGTAGGGAGTGCACGGCCTTCCTTCGTTCTGCTCGGTCGTCCACCTCACGGGGAGGGTGATGGAATGGGCTCGTTCGATCCCTCTTCCACACACGTCGCACTTGAACGTGTCGGGATGCTTAATCGTCGCCATCGGAACCTCCGCAGGCGATGATGATCCCCGCCGTGATGGACTGCACCATGTAGGCCAGCTCCTCGGAGGCGGGCTCGTCCTCGCCGATCATGCCGAGCATGTCGCAGGCGGCGTGCGTCGCCTCGTGCGCGGCGAGCCCGTAGAGGTCATGCCCCTTGATTTTCTTACTGATCCAGATAACGCAGCCCTTGCCGCGCACCGCCGTGGTCACGCCGTCAATGCCCTCAAGCTCGAATGGCTCCTCGCCCCAGCCGCGCACGGTCTCGCGGTACTCCCGCTTGCTCCTCGTTACCAGCAGGCTGTCGAACGGGATGATCAGCGGGTTAATCTCGGTTGCCAACGGTCTCCCTCCTCTCGGCAGTAGCCGCCGTATGCGTTACGCGCCATTCGCATCACCGCCCAGCTTCGCGCCGCACATCGGGCAGTAGCTGATGTCCTTCGTGTAGCAATAGTCGTCGTTGTCAAACGTAACGACGATCGCATACGACTCCTTGGGCTGCTTGTCTTTGCTCAAGAAGCACAAGCGCCCAACCGCAACCTCGTCGATGTCGCACGCGCGGCCTTCGGCACTTGCGAACAGGTTTCGCTCTTCCTCGCAGTACTCGCAGCTCATTTCACCATCCCCGCGAGGCATCCGGGGAACGTGCCCGTCAGGTCGATGCACGTGCCGTCATCGTCGACGGCGAAGCACTGGTAGCTGTCCTCGGTCATGGCCTCGACCTGCTTCAGCGCGTCCTCGCGCGTCTCGGCCTCGCTGATCTTGATACCAGCCCTGTAGGCGCCGGCGTAGCTCTGACAAAGCGAGCGCTCGTAGATCCCGATCATTCCTGCTCCGCCTTCCACTCTTCGGCCAGCTCGTCGTACTCGGCGCGGAACTCTGGCTCGAAGTAGGCGATGAACTCGGTCTTGGTCATCCCGTAGTGCTGGCTTGAGTAGCCAACGTGCTCCATGCACCAGTCCTCGAACGGGATAAGGCTGCCGCCGCTGCTGACGCTGGTTCGGTAGCCGGTGCCGTCGCGGTAGAGCATGGAGCGGCCCGTCTTGCGGATCGCCTGTTCGACCTTCGAGGTTTCGCGCTCGTCGCGTGCCTTGAGCTCGGCTTCGAGCTTTGCGCAACGCGCCTTCCATTCGTCGATTGCGGCGCGCAGGCTGTATACCTCGTTCTCCGCGCACTTGAGCTGGTCGAGCACGTACTGCTCGCATGTCTTGATCTCCATGGGCTACATCCCTTCTCGTATCATCTCGTTGCCGTCACGGTCTGTGATCAGCCAATATCCGTATTCGTAGAGGCCAGGGCTGTGCGGCTCGTAGACCTGCAACAGCTGGCCCGTCCACCAGGCCTCCTCGTAGACAGGATGCCGCCAGCGCCACTCGGCCTTGAGCCGCGCCCCGCCGTGGAACTTGTCGTGGCACCCGGTGGTGCCGCTGCCGCAGAGGCAGAACAGCGGGCTTCGCAAGTCCCAGGCGCCGCACGGCGTGACCAGGCGGAACGTCTCGCCCCAAGACCGGTGCGCCACGTGGTGCACGCTTCCGGCGCGTCTGCCGCAGACGCAGCATCGGGGCGAAAGCGCCTCGTAGGCCTTTCCGTGGGTGTAGTGCGCCCCCAGGTGAGGCTTGCCGTAAAGCTCGGCTCGCTCCTTGGGGTAGCCGCGAAGCACCCCCGCATCGAGAATCATTGCAGCCTCCCGTCCGGGCCATCGAAGTGCTCGACCCTCGCGCCGCCCCTCAGCCGCGACACTATTGCTTTCGCGGTATCGGGGTCTCCCTGCTCGGCAAGCCTGCGCACGAGGTCGCTCGGCTTGTACTGCGTTGTCACCAGCGTGGGCAGCATCGCGGAGTAGCGCTGGTCGATCAAGCTGAAAAGGCTGTCGAGCACGAAGCCCGTTGGCCTGCGCTTGCCCAGGTCGTCCACGATCAGGTAGCGCACCTCGGCGTAGCGCTTGAGCGGGTCGCCGCCGTCGTGGAAGCTGCGCTGGATCTCGTCGAGGATGCGGTACATCGGTGCCATGAGCACCGACCGCTTGCCGCCGGCCAGGCGCTTCGCCACGGCTGCGGCGCAGGTGGTCTTGTGAGTTCCGACGTCTCCCCAGAGGTACACCCACTGGCCGCGCTTCATACACTCGGCGATCTCGGCGGCCAAGGGGTGGTCGAGGCTCACGTAGCGATCGGGCACGCCCGCCCGCTTCCAGTCGTGCATGGCTCTGTCGAGCGCAGCCTTGCGAGCCGCCTCGGCCTCGGCCTGGCGCTCCTTCTCGCGCTCGGCCTCGGCGCCTGCGCAGCCGCACTGCTCGTAGCCGCAGAACAGCGTCCGCCCAGCGAGCCGCGTGGTGCGGGCCTTGAGGGTCGCGCCGCAGTGCGGGCACTCAGTCGTAGGCCGAAAATCCATCGTCTGGCACCTCCTTTGCCATGCCGTTTTTTGGCTTCGAGGAGCGCACCCAGATGCGCACCGAGGCCTTCCAGTCCTTCATCTTCGCCTTTCCGACCATCCAGCCCTTCTGGGCGTAGAAGTCGACAAAGCGCTCCGGGTCGAAGTCGGTCGAGGCGAGGTCGAGGCCCTTGCCCTCCGCGTAGCTTCGGGCGTACTCGTCGACCTCTTCGGGAGAGGGGGCGCGGAAACGCGCCTTGCTCCCTCTCTCCTCTTCCTTAATTCCTCTTCCTACTTCCTCTTCCTCTTCGCTTGGCCGTTTGCTTTCGGCTTTGCTTGCATCGTTGCTTGATGATTTGCTTGCCGTTTTGCTTCCGCTTTTGCTTAACGGTTTGCTTGGCCGTTTGCTTTCGGCTTTGCTTACATCGTTGCTTGATGATTTGCCGCCGTTGCCTCCCGCCACGATGCGCGAGCGGGAGGTTTCCATGACGGGCCGTATTGCCGTCAGCACGGCTTCCTGGGTGTCCGTGCGCGGCTCTGGCTCCTCGCCCGTGCGCAGGTAGCGGACGATCATGCCGATAAGCTCGTCGCCCTCCCTGCGGTTGCGAAGCCTCAGCGGCCCGTCTATGAGCGAGTCCAGGACTTGCACGCCGCCGTCACCCCTAAAAGGGGATGTCCTCGTCGTACACGTCCATCGACTGCTGCACGGGCTGCTGGGGCGCTTGCTGCAGAGCCTGCGGTGCCTGCTGGGGCGCGTAGGCCTGCGGCGCGGGCGCTGGTGCCTGCTGGCGCGGCTGCGGGGCTGCGGGCGGGTTCTGGTACGCCTGCTGGGCGTTCCACTGCTGGGGCACTTGCTGCGGGGCGGGCTGCGGCTGGTAGGCCTGCTGCGGTGCCTGCTGGGGCGCATAGACCTGCGGCTGGTAGCCCTGCGGCGCGTACTGCTGCGGCTGCTGGGCGTTGGCGTTCTGGCTCAGCAGCTCCACCTCGTCGGGGATAATCTCGATTTTCGAGCGCCTGCCGCCGCCGTTCTTGTCTTCCCATGAGCTGTAGCGCAGCTTGCCCTCGATGGCCACCTTCATGCCCTTGCGCAGGATGCGGCTCAGGGCCTCGGCGCGGTTGCCGAACATCGTGCAGTCGACGAAGTTCGGGTAATCCTCCCACTGGCCCGTCTGCTGGTTCTTTCGGCGGTCGTTGACCGCAACGCCGAAACCGAGAACCGCCATGCCGCCCGCCGTGCTGCGAAGCTCGGGGTCTCGCGTCAGGTTGCCCGTGATGTTCACTCGGTTGATGCTCACAAAAAGCTCCCTTCTCCGGTGCCGCCGCTCGTCCACGTCCTCTGGATGTCGGCGTCAACGGTCTTGATCCTCAACTTGATTGCCATGATTGCCTCGCTCGAGGCCTTGTAGAGCGCTTCGGCGCAGTCGCGCAGCTGCTTCTTCTCGGCTATGTCGGGGCGTCCCCGGCACAGGTCGCTTATCACGGTGACCGGCGTGCCCTTGGAACGCTCCTCCAAGATGGCTATGCGCAGCGCCTTGCGGTACTCGGCCTCGTTCTCGGCGTACTGCTGGCCAGTCCTGCGCAGGGCCTCAAGCTCCTGCATGAGCTGGTCGAAAAGCTGCTCGCGCTCTCCGTACAGGTCTTGCATGGCCTACAAGACCGTCCACGTCGGGGTCGCGCAGCAACCGGGGTTCTGGATGAACTGCTCGTACTGCTCGCGGCTGTTGAAGCGGTAGGCGGTGCCGCAGGCCTTGCACTTGGCGTCGAACGGCCCCTGCACGGGCGGCTCCTTCTCGGGCTTTTCCACGCCGTTCAGGGAGTCCGGGTCGCTCGTGCCGTCGATGTCGAACATGCCGCAGAGCGCGTACTTGCGCGCGTAGCTCGACGCCGAGCCGGTGAGCTGCGTCTCGCTCATGCCCTTCTGGGCGAGCGGCTCGCGGGCGTAGGCGCAAATGACGATCTCGCCGGGCGTGCCGTCCTCGAACTTCACGAGGCAGGTGGCCTTCACGTAGAAGCGGTCGCCCACCTGCTCGATGGAGTCGTTGAGGGTGAAGAACACGCCCGCGTCACGGCAAGGCTCCTTGAGCGCGGCAACGATGTCCTCCATCGAGCGGTAGTAGTAGTTGCCGTGCGCGTTGTACCGCGCCTTCGGCACGACCACGGAGCGCTGAACCTGCGCCACCGCCTGGTCGATTGTCATGTGCTTGTCGTCTGCCATTTGATGCTCCTAACGGATCGTGCGCTCGTAGACCTGCTGTAGGGTGCCGCGCTTGAACACGCCGCTCACGCCGATGCTCCCGCAGAAGCGCCCGATGGCCTGCATTTGGTCGGTCGTGGCGGAGTCGATGAGCATCACGCAGGGGGTTGCGGGGCCACTCGACACGGGCGCCGGTGAGGCAACTGGTGCGGGCGCGGGCGCCGGTGCGGCAATGGGTGCGGGGCCGATAGGCTCGTCGCCGATCTCCCGCATGGGGCTTCCGCCCGGATACCAGTTGCCGGCGGGTTCGGGCGCGGCCTCCGGCTCTGGTTCAGGTTCCATGGCGGCTTTCAGCTCGGCAATGCGCGCGGCCTCTTCTGCCGCCTTGCGGGCCGCTGTGAGCGCTGCGCCCAGGTCGAGGGTCGCGAACAGCTCGCGCTCGGCCTCGGCATAGAAAGGCTCGCCCTCGAACTGCGACTTGAGCGTTTCCCAGTCGCCCGCCAGCTTGGAGACCTTCGCCTCAAGCGCCTCGTAAGCCTTGATCTCGCCGAAGGTCTTGTTGAGCCACTGCGGCTCGTGGAAGCGCTCATAGGGCACGACGGGGGCCAGAAGCCCGGCGAACTCCTCGTAGTGCTCCTGCAGCTTGGCGTAGGCGCGGGCCTTGCGCTCTTCCTCGGCCTGGTCGAGCTGCGCCTTGATGTTGTCGGCGGCTTCGTCGATGATGGCTGTGATCTGCTTGCAGCGCTTCTCGAAGGCGTCGAGCGGCTTGCTGTACTCGCGCTTCACGGCCTTGCGGCGCTCGTCGATCTCCTTCTTGAGGCCGTTGAGGTAGCTGCGGTCGTGCTTGGCCTCTGCAATGTTTTCCTTCTTGGTGAGGTCGTAGGTCGCGCCATCGTAGGCCTCGACGGTCTTGCGCACGTGGGCTTCGAGCGCGTCGAAGTTCGCCTCGATGACGGACGGCTTGTAGGCCACGGTCAGGCTCGATGCGTCCTGCTCCTCGATGACCTCGGCCACAACGTTCTCGGCTTCGTTACTCATCCCAGACCTCCCCGGTCTCGTCGTCGAAGTCCATGGCCTGCTGGGTGTCCTCGGCGGTCAGGATCACGTACTTGCCGTTCTTCCTCATCATGGGGAAGGCGTTCGCGTCCTCCATAAGTACCTCGAACTGCAAGGTGGCCGTGCCGCCCTTGATGGTGGCCTGCTTGAAGAAGGCGCGGATGCTCACTGCGGATGGCACGGCTAGTCCTCCTTCTTCACGCCGAAGATGATGCTCATGACGTGCTTGACGGCCTGCTCGGCTTCTTTGCGGCGCGCCTGCTCCACAAGCTCCCGGTTGGTGTTCTCGTTGACGACCTGGTAGCCCTTGGCGCGCACGTCCTCGGGGTAGCCCTCAAGCGCGGCCTCGGCCAGGGCGATCACGGCCCACCAAGCGCCCGCGTCCTTCTCGTTGGCCTCGGCCTCGCCGCCCGCCACAATGAGGGCGTTCACGGCGATGCAGCTGGTGAGGTCGATAAGCGTCTCGATGCTGTCGGTGCGGCTCATGCCGTCGTTCACGTTGTTCTCGAAGTGCTTCATTTCTTCTCCTTCACGTACTCCTCGACGAAGTACTCGATGTGGATGTCTATGCGTGGTTTGGTGCCGTATGGCGACCTCGGGCGTTTGGTGACGGCTCCCATGTCGACCTGCGAGTCGTCCTTGAAGGCGATCCCGTTGAGCGCGTCGCAGGCGAGCTTGCCGAGGTTGTCCCAGTCGGGCTTGCCGAGGTCGGCGCGGCCCTCCCAGTACTTCGGGTTGCTTTTCGCGAGCGGCCTGGTGGTCGAGATCCGCATCACAACCGGGCCGTCGTGGTTGGCGAAGGTCTCGCCGTATGCCGCGCGGAACGCGTCCTTGATGGCCTTCTCGGCCTTGAGCGTCTTGGTCGGCGTGTAGGTTCGGTGGTTGCGGTAGTCGGTCATAGGGCGCTGTTTTCCGACAAGCTGGGCGGGGTGCATGGTGATGTGCGCCGTGGCCGCAAGGGTGCGCTGCCAGCTCATTCGCTGAACCCATCGCTCTGGCTGCGGTGCTTGTTGAATGCTCCGCGCAGCTCCGGGTATCGCGCCTCCATGATTCGGGCAAGGGCTGGGGCTATGCCGTTCTTGCAGCCGACGTGCAGCTCGTTGCGCACCATGTTCACCAGGTAGTTGATCGACACGTAGCCCTTCTCCTTGAGGCGGCGGGCGTTGGAGAGCATGAACCGCCACGCCTCGGGGTTGGCCTCGATCCACTTCTTGGCCTCGGCCACGTCCTGCTCGCCCGCCATGCCCAGGCCGAAGATCTCAAGCTGGTTGCTCTGCGGCTTGGGGCGGTATCTCTCGTCGTTACGCATTGAGCACCGCCATGGTTCCCACCGCGCGCTGGGCGTCGGCCACGGCCTGGTCCATCGTGGGGATGACCCAGAGCCAGAGCACGGCGAGGAAGATCATGAGGGCCGCGAGGAAGCCGACCATGACGCCCGCCCTGAACTGGGAGCGCTCAAGCTGCTCCTGCGCCGTCGGGCGCTTGCCCTCGAATGGTATGATGGATGCAGCCTCTTTCGAGGCGGCTACGTAGCGGGTGCCCGATGTGTGGAAGCTGGGGGCGCTCGCTTTCTTTTTTGTCTGCATTTCCGTTCTCCTTTCGGTGTTTTCGCAGGTCATTGCTAGGGCGCTTTTTAGGGCCTCTTTTTTGCCGCCTTTTTCGCCCTGCTCTTCTGGCTGTAGTAGCGCTGGCGCTGCCTGTCATTCCTCTTCTCCCTGATCGCCTCCTCCTTCATCGCGTTTGCCTGCTCGGCGAGGTCTGCCATGTGAAGCTCCTTCGTGCACTCGATGCACCAGCCGCTGATCCTGTTCAGTGGGCGGAACGTCCATTGGCCGCAGTGTGAGCATTGGCGGCGCTTGCGGAGTGAGAGTCCGCACTTCCGCGCCATATGCTTCACTGAGTCGATGGAGCGCCCGAGGTCCTTGGCTACCTGCTTGGCGCCGTCTCCGGCGTGCTCTTCGAGGTATCTGAGCTCACGTGTAGACCACTGCTTCACGCCTTCGCTTCTCCCTTCTGCTGGCGTTCCCACTTGCGATATGCTTGGCGGATCGTCGAGCACATGCCGTCAAAGGCAACTTCGCGGGCCGTCTTCTGACGCTGCTCCTGTTGCTTCTCGTCGCTCATTAGGCCACCGCCAGCTCATGCAGCTCGTCCAACGAAACGCCGAGGATGCGAGATAGCGCGTAGGCTTCAGACAGGCTGAACTCGTACGAGCCTCGAACTTTGTTAAAGAACGAAGATCGGCTCATACCGAGACTGTCTGCCAGCGCGTCACGTGTAACACCATTCGTTTCGGCGTACTCGTTGACCTTCTCCGACAGGTTCATGCTTCTCCTTTCTCCCGTACAAAACTTTGTACTCCTACAGTATTGTACAAAGTTTTACACCGTGCAATACTTTGTACGTGTAAATATTTGGACTGTAAGGGGAGGCCATGGAGTACCGGTTTGTTCTCGCACATTACTTAGAGGAACAGGGAATGACTCCAGCTGAGCTTGCTCGCGCTATTGGTTCCCCTAGATCGACCGTTTCTGCCCTTTTGAGCGGAAGGGCAAAAGAGCCAACACTTGGTAAAGCTAAGGCGATAGCGGACGCTCTTGGCGTGTCCCTTGAAGAGATGGCTCGGATGACATACGAGGAGGAATAGGCATGGGACTTCTTGGTGATATGGCTAAAGCCGCTGCGAAGGTCGCTATAAATCAAGTTTCAAACACTGCGCACGAGAAGGTTTCCGAGATGTTCCCAACAAAGGAGATCGTTCTATCCGGCTCACACGAGCGCGATGTCTACACCTACTACGGCGGGCCATTGAAGGGAATAAGGGTCGGGCAGACATTCGATGCTGAGGTCGCTAGGAAGCCTGTCACCCTTGTAAGCGAGTTGACGGGAACAGAATGGAATACTGCCGAACACGGAAACAACGCGCTTATGTATAGGGGCAAGCCATTTGGCTCTTTTAGCCCAATGAGCAAAAGCATTCGAAAAATGATCCGTATGGGATACCGGGTCAAGATTAGGTGCAAAAACGTTGGATGGTACGCGCAGGGGATACCTGAGATTGTTGCCATGATTCCAGATCAAGAAGCTGTGTTCTCTTGGCTTGACGAGTGCGAGAGAAGTGGTGAGGAGGTTCCGTTCAATGCCAACAGCTAGAACTGCGGTGATATACGCCCGCTTTTCGTGCAACAAGCAGCGCGAGGCCTCCATCGACGACCAGCTGCGCATCTGCCGCCAGTGGTGCCAGCGCGAGAGGTACGCCATCGTGGCGGAATACTGCGACTACGCCATAAGCGGGCGTACCGATGACCGCCCCGAATTCCAGCGCATGGTCGCGAACGCTGGCGAGAGCGACATAGTGCTTGTGTACATGATGGATCGCTTCAGCCGTGGGGAATACGACGCGCCCATATACAAGCGCGAGCTTGCCCAGCACGGCGTGAAGCTCGTCTCGGCGCTTGAGCAGATACCAGATTCGCCCGAGGGCATCATTTACGAGAAGCTGCTTGAGGGCCTTGCGGCGTGCGAGTCGAAGAAGACCGCGATCCGCACGAGGCGCGGCATGGAGGGCAACGCGCTCAAGTGCAAGACCAACGGCGTGCGCGTGTTCGGCTACGCCAGCAACGAGGCCGACGAGTACGTGATCGACGAGGACGAGGCCGCTTTCGTGCGCGAGGCGTTCAAGCGGCGCATAGCAAAGGAGACCACCAACTCTATAGCGCGCGACTTCGCGGCACGCGGGGTCAAGACCTCGCAGGGAAACCCGTGCGGCTACTCGATGGTCGAGCGGATGGTAAAGAACCGGAAGTACACGGGGCGCTACGAGTGGGGCGGCGTTGTCAAAGAGGGCGGCATGCCCGCGATCATCGACGAGGTGACGTTCATGGAGGCACAGAGCATACGCGCGGCCAAGGAGCGCAGCGCGGAGAGCTGGGGCGACTTCGCCCTTTCCGGCAAGGCGATCTGCGCGGGCTGCGGGCGCAACCTGCAAGGCGTGAGCGGGCGCGGGCGCAAGAACGTGAAATACGAGTACTACCGCTGCCATGACGGCTGCGTGAGGCCCGTGAGGCGCGAGGAGCTTGAGGGTGAGATCGTCAAGGCGCTGCGGACGCTCCTGCAAGACCGCGAGGAGGCCTTGCGGATAGCCCGCATGGTCGCGGAAAGCTCGGACGGAGCGGAGGTGGCGGCGAGGCGCAAGCAGGCCGCCCAATCGCTCTCAGCCGCCGAGCGCGGCCTTAAGAACATCCTCAACGCCATCGAGCAGGGCATAATAGCCCCGGGTGCGAAGGAGCGCATAGCGGAGCTCGAACACCAGCGCGACCGCGCCAAGCTCGACCTTGAGGCGATCAGGGACGAGCAGATAGACCCCGAGCGGCTGGCCGACTTCCTGCAATGCGGCTCCGCCCTGGACGACGCGACGCTGCTGAAGGCGTTCGTCTACCAGGTGAGCGTGAGCGACGAAGAGTGCATAGTGACGCTGAACTACGACGTGGAAAGCAACGAACCCGCCAGACTTGACGTCCAACGGGTTCGTACAAAATGCAAATGGTGCCCTAGGCAGGGTTCGAACCTGTGGCCTTCTGCTCCGGAGGCAGACGCTCTATCCAACTGAGCTACTAGGGCGTATCCACCGATTATACGCTACTATCGCCCGAATGGGCACGAAAAAGAAACGAGTGTGAACATGACCGAAATCATCACCATCGAGCGCATGGGCTACGGCGCCGAAGCCGTCGGGCACCTGTCCGACGGCAAGACCGTGTTCGTGGAAGGCGGCGCCCCGGGCGATGTGGCAAGCGTGGAGGTGGTCGAGGACAAGCCCACGTTCGCACGCGCCCGCATCGCCAAGCTTGAACAACCAGGCGCGTGCCGCGTGATGCCGAAGTGGGCCGAGCCCGCGGCAAGCGGCGCAGCCCCGTGGCAGCATATCGCCTACGACGCGCAGCTTGAGGCCAAGCGCGCCAACGTGGTGGCGGCGCTTGCCCGCACGGGCGGCTTCGGCGACGCGGCGGCGGAGCTGGTGGCGCCGTGCCTGCCCTCCAAGCGCCAGTGGGGGTACCGCAACAAGCTGGAATTGGGCGCGCAATGGGATGCGAAGGGCGTGTTCAACCTGGGCTTTCATCAGGAGGGAAGCCCTGATGTGATGCAGGCGCTGTCCTGCCCGCTGGCCCATGACGCCATCGCGAAGGCCCCCAAGGCGCTGCGCGGGGCGCTTCGCTATCTGCAAGGCTCCGATGACCTGGGCATCTTCCGCGTGGGCGTGCGTACGAGCGTGCGAACGCGCGAGACCGAGATCGCGCTGTGGACGCGCCCGTCGGGCTTCCCGCGCGCGGCGGCCGCCAAGATGCTGAAAAGCTCGCTCAAGGCCACGAGCGTGGTGCGCGTCATCGCCGACCCGGGCAAGGCGCGTAAGATCAAGGGCCTTGAGGTGCTCGACGGCAAGGGCTGCTGGCAAGAGCAGCTGCTCGGCGCGCGCTATGTGGCGCATGCGCCGTCGTTTTTCCAGGTGAACACCGCGCAGGCCGAAAAGCTCATGGAACAGGCCATCCGCATGCTCGGCGGAAGCGTGGGGGAGGACGGCCCCGAGGGCCTCGACGGGCTGCTCGTCGCCGACCTGTACGCGGGCTGCGGTACCTTCGGCGTGGCCATGGCGCGCGCCGGCGCCGACGTGATCGCCGTCGAGTCCGCGGCGTCCTCGGTTCGCGACCTGCGCCGCAACGCCGACGAGAACTACGTCGACATCGACGTCATCGGCGGCGACGCTGCTCGCGAGCTGCCTGAGCTGGGCGGCCTTGACGCGCTGGTGGTGGACCCGCCGCGCGCGGGCCTTGCCGACGGCGTGCCGGCCGATATCGCCGCCGCCCGCCCAGGGCGCGTGGTCTACGTCAGCTGCAACCCTGCCACCTGGGCGCGCGACGTGCGTCGCTTCGAGGATGTGGGTTACCGCCTGGAGCGCGTGCAGCCCGTCGATCTGTTCCCGCAAACCTATCATGTGGAGTTGGTCAGCTGCTTCGTGCGCGGCTAGGCATCGGTGCGTTCGTGCGGTTCGGCGTTCGCAGGGCCCGGGTTTGCGTGGGCCGGGCAGGAATGCACGCACGGCGCTGCAGCGCCGCGTTTGTGCGCGCCGGCGGGGCGTCCGCGCGGCGCCTCCGAGCCGCTTGCCGGCACCCAGGCCCCGTTTGTGCGTTCTACGGTTTTTCCCCGCAGGCGTTTTCAGGTTTCGCCGCGGTCGGCCCCAAGCTGCTAAACTACATGTCACGAGATTCGTTTAAAGCAACGCCCGCCTTCTGCGCGGGCGTTTTCGCGAAGGCCTCCGGCAAACGTCGGGGCCGGCTTGAGAAAAGGAGAAGTCCCATGGCTTTGTACACTCCCGCGTATCAGCCCACCGGCGATGAGATCGCCGTCATCAAAACCTCCAAGGGCGACATCCGCGTGCAGCTGGCGGGCAAGGACGCCCCCATCCACGTCGGCAACTTCGTCGAGCTTGCCACCAAGGGCTTCTACGACAACCTGAAGTTCCACCGCTACGTGCCGGGCTTCGTCATCCAGGGCGGCTGCCCCAACACGCGCGACCTTGATACCGATCAGGTCATCGCCGCCGCCGGCAACCCCTTCGCCGGCCTCGGCACCGGCGGCCCGGGCTACTGCATCAAGGAGGAGTACTCCACCAACCCCAACAACCACCACGCCGACGGCGCGCTGGCCATGGCCCGCAGCCAGAACCCCGATTCCGCGGGTTCGCAGTTCTACCTGTGCTTGGGCGCCCAGCCCATGCTGGACAGCGGCTACACCGTGTTCGGCCAGACCATCGAGGGCATGGACGTCATCGCCCAGCTTCGCGTCGGCGATGTGATCGAGGGCATCGAGATCGAGAACGCCGCCGAATAACCTGCTAGACGCAGCATTTCGAAGCGTACAAGATAGCGAAGGATCCAGATGAACAACCAGTTATTCCAGCAAGCCCGCGCAGCGTATGCGCAGAAGGACTTCCAAGGCGCCTTGGAGACCTACCAGCAGTGCTTGCAGGACGAGGCCAACCCCCTTGCCCCCGGCGAGATGGGTCAGCTGTACCACCAGATGGGCAACTGCCTGGTGAAGCTCAAGCAGCCCAACGAGGCCATCCAGGCATACGGTCAGGCCGTGGCCGACGAGGCCTACGACGCCCGAGGCGGCGTGCATTACAACCTGGGCATGGCCTACGCCGCCCTGCACGACTACGAGGACGCCGTGGCCAACTTCGAGGCGGCAGCTTCCAATGCGAAGTACGATTCCGCCTACAAGGCCTACACGGGCATGGGCAACGCGCTTCTGAAGATGGGCAAGACCGCCGAGGCCGGCGTGGCATTCCGCAACGCCGCCCTTGACGAGGCCAACCCCGACCCCACCAAGGCCCTGCTGAACCTGGGCGTGTGCTTCATGGCACTCAATCGTGCCGCCGATGCGGTGTCGTCCTATGAAAGTGCCCTGCAGTTCGACATGCAGCCCGAGATGCGCAACCGCCTGTACGCCAACCTCGGCCAGGCCTACGTCGCAACCGGCCAGATGCAGAAGGCCGTCAACGCCTTCGAGGAGTCCATCGCCGACAAGACGTATTTCCTGTCCGACTCCGCAAGCGTCGATTACCAGCGCGCGGTGGCGGCCGTCGCCCAGGGCACGTCCGAGATCACCCAGGTCATGGCCCCGGTTTTGGTTCCCGGCGGCGCAGCGCCCTCCGATTCGGCGGACCTTTCCGGCATCGATGTGGCAGCCGACGGCTCCGCCATGTACGCCGAACAGGACCCCTACGCGGCCCAGCAGGCCGATCCGTACTATTACGGCGACCCCTACGCCGCCGATGCCGGCCAGTACGGCGCGGCAGCGGGCGACGATCGCTTCTTCAGCGCCTCCGACGAGGAGTTGGAGCAGTGGTCCAAGGGCGTTGCCAAGCGCGATCGCAAGCGCCGCAACGTGGGCCTGAAGATCTTCGTGGTCATCATCCTGCTCGTGGTGGCGGCCTTCGGCGGCGCGCTGTTCATGTACACGCAGGGTTGGGGCTACCCCAGCCAGGACAGCGTGGCAACGCAGCTGTTCGCCAACCCGGATAACGCCTCTGCGCTGTATTCCGCCGAGGTAAGCGAAACGTCCGCCGCTTCCATGACCAACTCGCTGGTGAAGGATTCCGCACCCACCATCAACGCCGTGGAGAAGTCCATGACCGATTCCACCGTGTACGTGTCCGCCGAGACCGAACAAGGCGGGCAGATGCAGTACAAGCTGTCCATGGTGCGCGACCTCATCGGTTGGAAGGTCAGCAACGTGGAGCTGTATTTCCCCAGCCAGAACTAACGGCTCGACGAGCTGCGGGCTTCGCGTCCGGGCATGTCTCAAACGGCTCAATGCGCAGTCAAGCTTCGAAGCCGCAACCAAGGTAACCTGCGCCCGTGGAAACGGGCGCTTGGGATAAGAGATAAGAAGAAAGGTACCAATCATGGCTATCCAGAAGACCTACAGCATGATCAAGCCCGACGGTGTGCGCAACGGCCACATCGGCGAGATCGTCAACCGCTTCGAGCGCGCCGGCCTGACCGTCGAGCGCATGGAGCTGGGCATGGTGACGCTTGACCAGGCCAAGGCCAACTACGCCGAGCACGAGGGCAAGCCGTTCTACGACGGCCTCATCTCCTACATCACCTCCGGCCCGGTCGTGAAGATGGTCATCTCCGGCGAGGGCGCCGTCGCCAAGGTGCGCACCCTCATGGGCGCCACTAATCCGGCTGAAGCTGCCCCCGGCACGATTCGCGGCGATTTCGGTCTGATTATGGACGAGAATGTTATTCACGGCTCCGACTCCCCGGAGTCCGCTGAGCGCGAGATCGGCATCTTCTTCGCATAAGCCGAACGGCATCCTGCAACTTTGGAAGCCCTTTGCCCGCTCAAGCGGGCAAAGGGCTTTTTGATTAGGCGGGATGCTGGAATACTGTTCACGCGTGTTGCCATCGGTGCGCTGCCTTAAGGGGGTGGCCGTGCCGCTTGCAAGCACCATGCGGGTGCTTGCGTCATCGGAGCCCGCAATGCCGTAAGACGAGAAACGGATGAAACATGCTCTATCGAGTTTTCGACGCCGCGGAGCTACCCGCATTGGTGTCGGCATTCATGGACGGCTACGAGGTCGTGGCCCCCGTGAAGCGCGGTGCGCACTTTTCGTTCGAGGCCATCAGCTCGCCTGACGAGATGGACCTGGCCTACGACACCACGCTCGCATCGCCGAAGCGCTACTTCCTTCCTCCCACCGAAACGCTTATGCGTTACAACGCCGCCACCAACGAGGTGGCCGATTTTCAGGAGGAAGTGGTCCCGCGCGTGATCTTCGGCGCCCATGCGTGCGACATCAACGCCATCAACCGTCTGGACCTGGTGTTCCGCGACGGGCGTTATCCCGATCCGTACTACAAGGCCCGCCGCGCCGCCACGTTGATCGTGGGCGTGTCGTGCAGCCCCGACTCCGATTGCTTCTGCAACCTGTGGGATGCCGACGAGGCGCGTTTCGGCTATGATCTGTTCCTTCATCGCCTGGGCGATAAGTTCTTGGTCAGCATCTCCAGCGTCGAGGCCGCCAACATCCTCGAGTCCGCGGTCGACCTGCGCGATGCCACCAACGAGGACCGTATCGAGTTCCGCCACGCCACGCGTGCGCGTCAGGCTGCATTCAATCCCGAGATCCCCGAGATTCAGGACGTGGCCATGCTCATGGACGCGTTTCACTCCGATCCGTTTTGGGAGGAGCTGGGCAGCAAGTGCCTGGCCTGCAACGCCTGTGCCGCCGTGTGCCCGACGTGCTTCTGCTTCGACATCCAGGACGTGCTCGACCCCGACGGCCAAACCGGCGAGCGTCAGCGTATCTGGGATGCGTGCACTTCGCCGCAGTTCGCCGTGGTGGCCGGCGGCCACAACTTCCGCCCCACGGGTCGCGAGCGCGTGCGTCATCGCATGTATCACAAGCTCAATGGCTTTTTGGCAACCTACGACCGCATGTTGTGCGTGGGCTGCGGACGCTGCGTGAAGGCGTGCAAGGCCGACATCAACCCCATTCGCGTGCTGGAGTTCTTCGAGAAGAAGGGGGCCGAAGGTGCCTGCTAACACCGATTTCAACCCCGTGGTCGTATCGCCGTACCACGATGAGCCGGCTGCCATGACGGGGCAGGAGCTCATGGCCGCTAACCCGTATCGCCCGTGGCCGGCGCGCATCACATCCATCACCGAGTTAACGGCAACCGAGAAGCTGTTCGAGTTCCGCCTGATCGACGAGCGCATCCGCGAGGCGTTCCGCCATGAGCCGGGCCAGTTCGTCGAGCTGACCATCTTCGGCGTGGGCGAGGCTCCCATCTCCATCTCGTCAAGCCCCTCCAAGCGCGGCTTCATCGAGCTGTGCGTGCGTCGCGCCGGTCGTTTCACCGAGGCGCTGCACAAGATGCAGTGCGGCGACATCGTGGGCATCCGCGGGCCCTTCGGCCGCGGCTTCCCGTTCGAGGAGATGAAGGGCCACGACATCCTGCTGGTGGCAGGCGGCCTGGGCATCGCGCCGCTTCGCAGCCTTATCAACAACATCCACGACGAGCGCAGCGACTTCGGCAAGGTCACCATCATCTACGGTTCGAAGAACCCCTCTGAGGTCATGTTTCGCAACCAGTTCGAGATGTGGCGTCATCGCAAGGACTTCGACCTGTACCTGACCGTCGACAACCCCGACGACACGTGGGATGGCGAAGTGGGCCTGGTCACCAAGCCCTTCGAGCATCTTGAGATCAGCCCGGCGAACACCTTCGGCGCGGTGTGCGGCCCGCCGGTGATGTACCGCTTCGTGGTCGCCGAGATGCGCAAGAAGGGCATCAGCTACGACCATATCTACATGAGCTTCGAGCGCCACATGAAGTGCGGCATGGGCAAGTGCGGCCACTGCCAGATCGGGCACCAGTACTGCTGCATCGACGGGCCCGTGTTCAACTATTGGGAAGCGAAGAACATCCAGGGGTCGATGTAGATGGGAGGCACGAACATGGGATGCGCAAACGACGAGCGCCAGGCGCGCGACCTTCCGCGCGTTGTGGTGGTCGGGCTTGCCAGCTGCTTCGGCTGCCAGCTCCAGATCACCAACGTCGAGGAGCACCTGACCGATGTGCTCGGCCAGATCGACCTGCGTTACTGGCAGCTGGCTTCGAGCGAGCCCATGCCGGAGGAGTTCGACGTGGCCGTCATCGAGGGCGCCGTGACCACCGAGGAAGCCGAGGCCACGGTGCGCAAGCTGCGCGAGCGCGCCAAGTGCATCATCGCCTTGGGCTCTTGCGCCGCCACTGCCGGCATCCCCGGCATCGCGGCGCGCAACTTCTTCAAGCGTCCGAGCCAGGTGTACCAGGACGTGCCGGCGGCATGCGGCTCCATGGTGGTGCCGCGCCCGGTCGGCGCGGTCATCGACGTCGACCACACGGTGCGCTGCTGCCCGATCGACACCATGGACTTCATCGACGTGTTGCAGCGCGCGCTGTACGGCTCGAACAAGTTCGACCGCACGGGCACCATGTGCGGGCAGTGCAAGCGCAACGGCACCGACTGCTTCTTCGACCAAGGCCAGCTGTGCCTGGGCTTGGTGACGGTTGCCGGCTGCGGCGCGAAGTGCGTGAACCTTGGGCGGGCGTGCAACGGCTGCCGCGGGCTTTCCCCCGACGCCAACCTTGACGCCGCGCGCGCCGCGTGCGAACGCGCGGGCGTGGACCCGGACGATTTCGACGAGGCGCTGGCGCTGTTCAACCAGGTTGAACGCGGGCAGTCGGCGCGCGAATAGGAGACGAATCGATATGACGAGGACCGCCATTTCGGTAGACCATATCGCCCGCGTTGAGGGCCATGGCAACGTGCATCTGTCCATCAAGGACGGTGCGGTGGAAACGTGCGAGATGAACGTGGTGGAGCCGGCACGCCTGTTCGAGTCCATGGTGGTGGGCCGCAAGTTCGCCGACGTGCCGTATATCGCCAGCCGCGTGTGCGGCATCTGCTCGGCAAGCCACGTGATCACCGACATCCTGGCCATCGAGCGCATCGTCGGCGTGGAGGTCACCGACCGCACGCGCGCCCTGCGCGAGCTTCTGGTGTACGGCAGCTACCTGCAAAACCATGCGTCGCACCTATTCGTGTTCGCCGCGCCCGACTTTTTGGACATGGCAAGCGTGTTCCCGCTGGCCAAGGCCAACCCCGAGCTGTTCGACCAGGCGCTGGGCCTGAAGTCGTTGGGCAACCAGCTGTGCAACCTGGTGGGCGGGCGCTCCATCCACCCGATCACCGCGGTGGTGGGCGGCTTCACCCACGAGCCGTCGCGCGACGAGTACCTGGCTATGGCCGACAAGCTGGAAGCCGAGCGCGAGTTCGCCCGTGCGGTGGTCGACCTGTTCAACGGCTTCGCCGTTCCCGATATCGCCACCCAGGGCGACATGATGGCCATGGTGGCCGAGGGCCGCTACCCGGTGGCCGACAGCCGTTGGGCGCGCTTCTTGGACGCAGGCGTCACGTTCGACGCCGATAGGGCCTGCGAGCAGGTCGAGGAGTACGAGGTGTCGCATTCCGCGGCGCTGTTCGCCCGCTGCAGGCAGACCGGGAAGACCTACTTCACGGGCGCGCTGGCGCGCATCAACGCATCGTGGGGCGCGCTTTCGCAGGAGGCGAAGGTGGCGGCGGCAAAGGCAGGCCTGCGTCCGCCCGAGCGCAATCCGTTCCTGAACAACGTCGCCCAAGCAGTGGAGGTGCTCGACGCGCTGGGACGCTGCGCCGACCTGTGCCGCAAGCTTGCCGAGCCCGACGGTCCGTTCGAGGGCGGCAGCGCCCCGGTGCCGTTCGACGTGCGCGCAGGCGTGGGCACGGGCTTCACCGAGGCGCCGCGAGGCACGGTGTTCCATCAGCTCGAACTGGACGATGCCGGCCGCGTGGTGCACGCCACCATCATGACCCCCACGGCGCAGAACTGCGCGAACCTGGAGGCCGATATGCGCGTGCTGGCCGAGAAGCTCATCGCCGACGGCGCGGAGGCGCCGGAGGTGCGCGCCGAGGTCGAGAAGCTCGTGCGAGCCTACGACCCCTGCTTCAGCTGCAGCGTGCACTAGAGAACCGAATAATGCGAACGAAGGCGGCCCGCGGAATGCGGGCCGCTTCTTGATGGGGCTGGTCGGGTGCGCTCTGTTGGCGCAATGGTGAAGCGGCTTGCGATGCGCTGTGTACGGTTTGCTCGGTGCTTGTCGGCTTGGCCTTGATGCTCGACGTAAAGCAGGGGCTCCCTTCGTCATCCCTAATGCGTACCCCTGATGGATTTCCATGCGCTGGGAAACCGGGTAAAATTGCCTGTGATAGAATCTGGTTTCACTAGAAACGTAGCACAAGGGGTTTGCCTACATGTCATTCTTGGATTTCTTCTCGGGTCTTACTGGCCAGATGTCGTGCGACATGGCCATCGACCTCGGCACCGCGAATACCCTGGTCGCCATTCCCGGCGAAGGCATCGTCGTCAACGAGCCTTCCGTCGTCGCAATCGAGAAAAGCACCCATCGCGTCTTGGCCGTCGGCCACGAGGCGAAGAACATGATCAACCATACGCCCGATGCGTTCTCGGCCGAGCACCCGCTGCATGACGGCGTGGTGGCCGATTACGACGTCACCGAGGCTATGATCAGCGCGTTCATCAACAAGGCTGCGCCGCGCAAGTATCCGTGGCAGGCCAAGCCCCGCATCGTCATCTGCATCCCTTGCGGCGCCACCTCCGTTGAGAAGCGCGCCGTGTTCGAGGCTGCCGTGCAGGCGGGTGCCCGCCAGGCGTACCTGATCGAGGAGCCTATGGCCGCTGCCATGGGCGCCGACCTGCCCGTCACCGAGCCTACCGGCTCCATGGTCGTCGACATCGGCGGTGGCACCACCGAGGTGGCCGTCATCTCCCTGGGCGGCATCGTCACGTCCTCCAGCCTGCGCTTGGCCGGCAACCGTATGGACGAGGCCATCGCCATGCACCTGCGCGACCTTCTGGGCATCAAGATCGGCGAGCGCACCGCCGAGATCATCAAGATCAAGATCGGCTCCATCCTGCCGTTTGAAGACGGCCGCGAGCGCGACATGATCATCTCCGGCCAGGACGTCATCACCGAGCAGCCCAAGGAAGTCACCATCCAGTCCGAGGATGTGCGCCAGGCGCTCATCGCCCCGTGCGAGGAGATGGTGGTGCACATCAAGGAGACGTTCAAGAAGACCAACCCCGACCTGGCATCGGACATCATCCAGAACGGCATCCTGCTCACCGGCGGCGGCGGCCTGCTTTCCGGCTTGGACCGCTACCTTACCGATAAGCTGGAGATTCCCGTGTGGGTGAGCGAGACGGCTTTGACGAACGTGGTCATGGGCTGCCTGAAGGTTCTCGAAACCCCGCAGGCGCTCAAGCAGACGCTCATGCGATCGAAATAGGACAGCCTCAACGTTATGGCTCTTAATTTTCAACAACAAAGCTCGGCGCTTATGCGCCGAGCGCTGCTTATAGGCTTGATTGCGGCCAGCATCATCATGGTCACGGCTTACGGTCGCGAAGGTTCGGCCGGCCCGCTGCACACGCTGCAGTCGGCGGTGTCGGGCGCCGTCAGCCCGCTGCGCATCGTGGGCGGCTCGGTGGAGGCCGCAACCTCCACGGTGGGCGACACCATGGAGAACATCACGGCCGACCAGAACACCTTGACGGGCTTGCGCGAGTACAACAGCCAGCTTGAGCAGCAATATGCCCAGATGGAAGAATATAAGCAGGAAGCGCAGCGCTTGCAGAAGCTGCTCGATTTGAAGGATAACTACCAGATCGAGGGCACGGGTGCGCGCGTCATCGGCCGAAGCTCCGAGGCATGGAGTCAGACGGTCATCATCAACAAGGGCGCCAACGAGGGCATTTCGACCGGTCAAACGGTTATCGGGACCTCCGGCGTGGTGGGCCAGGTGGTATCGGCCAGCGGAAGCACCGCGACGGTGCGCTTGCTCACCGACCCGCAATCCGGCGCCGCGGCCATGGTTCAGTCCAGCCGCGCCGAGGGCATCCTGCGTGGCAGCCTGATCGGCCTTCTGTATCTTGAGGACCTGGATGCCGATGCCGAGGTCAACGTCGGCGACGTCATCGTCACCTCGGGTCTGGGCGGTAGCTACGCGCGCGGCCTCATCATCGGCACGGTGGTGAAGGTGGACGCCCAGCAGGGCGATACCAGCCGACGCATCGTGGTCTCCCCGAACGATTCCATCGACACGCTCGAGGACGTGCTGGTGGTTTCCAGCGTGGGCGCATCCGATGACGACGATTCGGATTCCACAGCCTCCAGCAGCTCGACTTCCACAAGCGGCCCCAATAGCTCCAGCGGATCCAATACGGGAAGTTCGAGCAGCTCCTCGTCGAGCTCGAGCGGTTCCAGTAACTCCGGCAACGGCAATTCATCCAACGAAGGGGGGCGCTAGCCATGGGCGAGAAGAACAACCTGGTGCTGGTGGTGGGCGCTATCGTGGCGTTCGTGCTGCAGATCGCGCTGGCTCCGGCCGTGGCGCTGTTCTCGGCGCAGCCGAACTTCCTGCTGGCCTATGCGCTGGTCGTGGCCATCGTCATCCCCACGGAGGCGGGCCCGGTGCTGCCGTTTGCCATGGGCCTTCTGTACGACCTTACGGGCACGGGCCCGGTGGGCGGCATGGCGCTTCTGCTGGTCATCGCGTGCTTCTTGGCTTCCCGCGTGTTCTCGCTGGTGGATAACGACACGCTGTTCATGCCGCTGGCCATCTTCACGGCCTGCGCGCTTTTGGCCGAGCTTTGCTACGGCATGCTGCTCATGGCATGCGGGCTTGCCGCCAACCCTCTGGAGGCGCTGTTCACCCGCGCCCTTCCGTGCGCGCTGTACGACTGCGCCGTGGGCCTGGTGGTCTACTTCGTCATGGCGCGGCTGCTTGCCGGCGGCGCCCAGGACCGCGGTCTGCGCACGCCGAAACTGCGATAGGGGGCGCGCATGTTCGCAGCTATCGTAGCCGGCTTCGTGGCCCTTTTGGTGGTCGCCGCTATCTTGGTGGCGGTCTATGCGGTGCTTCGCAGCCGGAAAACCGAGAACGTCAGCGTCAAGCGCGACGTTCGCTCCATCCAATCGGTGGGCGTGAGCAGCTCGCTTCCCGATTCGCATCGTGTGCCGGCAGGCGGCGTCGCCCGCGGAGGAACGCCTGCGCAGCCGGTGGCAAACCCCGGCGATAACCTGAAAAGCCGCTTCACCGCCATGGGCGTTGTGGCCGGCCTGATCTTCGGCACGCTCGCCACGAAGCTGTGGAGCATGCAGGTGCTTTCCGGAGCCTCCTTCAAAAAGGAGTCCGAGGACAACCAGTACACCACGGTGTACACTCCCGCGCCGCGCGGCTACATCCTGGATGCCGACGGCAACGTCATCGTGAAGAACCGCACGTCGCTGACGGTGCTTGCCGAGCCCGACGTCGCAAACGATCACGATGTCGTCGCCCGTCTGTCCACGGTGCTGGGCGTACCGAGCGGCATCGTGCGCAAGCGCATCGCCGATGCGACGAGCGGCGCGCAAAGCCAGCGCGTGGTGGCAAGCGATGCCAGCATGCGAAACGTCGCCTTCATCGCCGAGCACGCCGATGCGTTTCCGGGCATCACCGTGCAAACACGCACGGTGCGCGATTACCCCCATGGCGCCCTTGCGGCGCATGCGGTGGGCTATACCGGCAGCGTGACCAGCGACGACATCGCAAGCGTGGCCGAGGGCCGCGACCTTGAGCTGGGAGACTCGGTGGGTCGCAGCGGCATCGAGCAGATGTATGACAATCTGCTTGCCGGCGATCATGGCGAGCGCAAGGTCATGGCGGACGCGCAGGGCAACGTGGTGGAAGTGGTTAGCGAAACGCAGCCCGTCAAAGGCTCTGATGTGCACACCACCCTGAAATCGCACGTGCAGTATGTGGCCGACAAGGCGCTTGCCGATATGATCTGCCCCGATGGCGGCGCTATCGGCTCGGGCAAGGGCACGGGCGGCGCGGTGGTGGTCATGGATGTCACCGATGGAAGCATTGTGGCGCTTTCCAGCTATCCCACGTTCACGCCCACCACGTTCGTGGGCGGCATCACGCAAGACGAGCTGGACCTGCTGCAATCCTCGGCCGCGTTCAGCCCGCTGCTCAACCGCGCCATCCAGGGCACCTATCCGGCAGCATCCACGTACAAGACGTTCACCGGCTTGGCGGCGCTTGAAAACGGCATGGCCACGGCAACCGAGACCTGGGACTGCACCGGCAGCTGGGACGGTTTCGGCTCGGGCGATGTTCAGAAGTGCTGGAAGAAGCAGGGCCATGGCACGCTCGATTTCCGCGGCGGCATCGTGAACTCGTGCGATACCGTGTATTACGACATCGGCTACAAGTTCTGGGACGCTGCTGCGAACAAGGGCAAGTCGGCAACGTTGCTGCAGGATTTCCTGAAACGCTACCGCTTGGATCAAACCACCGGCATCGACCTTAACGGCGAAACCTCGGGTCGCATTCCCACGCCCGAATGGAAGCAGGAGTATTTCCGCGACACTCCCGAGGATGCCCAGTGGAAGGGCGGCGACTATACGAACATGTGCATCGGCCAGGGCTACGTGCTGGTCACGCCCATGGAGATCGCGGTAGCCTACGGCGCCATCGCGTCTGGCAACATCGTCAAGCCGCATCTGCTCAAAGAGGTGCGCAACGCCGGCGGCGATGTGGCGCTTACGTATCAGCCGCAGGTTCTGGACACGCCTGACGTCTCCATGGCCGACCTTGCCGTGGTGCGCAATGCGCTTCGCGGCGTGACCACCGACAACGAGGAGATCGCCAAGCTGTTCAACGATCAAGGTATCGACCCGGATACGGTTGCGTGTAAAACCGGTACGGCCGAATACACTGATATGGAGGACACGGCTTGGTTCGCCTGCTATGCCCCCTATGACGACCCGAAGTACGTGCTCGCCTGCGTCGTCGAGCACGGCGGCGGCGGTTCATCGGTAGCGGCGCCGATCGGCGCGCAGGTCATGGCCGCGGCGCTTTCGTCGACCAACGCCTCGGATGGGGAGGTCGGCGATATCGCGGGCTCCTCGGGCAAGTCGGAAGCCGGCGCCGGTAAGGGCACGTCGAGCGGACGTTCGGACTAACGGGAAGGAGGCGCTATGGCGCAGTTACCGCAAATCGATTCGCTTCGCCGCCCCAACGCGGCGGCATCAGCTGCATCCAAGCCGCGCCGTTTCCCGTGGCTGCACCTGCCGCTTGCCATCGTGATCACGTTGCTGGTGGGATACGGCTTGATCATCGTGTATTCCGCCGTCCGCGCTGACGGCGATTACCAGTACAGCCGCCAGCTTGGCGGCGTTGCCGTGGGCCTTGTGTTCATGATCTTGGTGTGGCGGTTCGATTACCGGCGCTTGTCGGATTACACCACGCTGTTCCTTATCATCAACGTGGTGCTCATCATGTCGCCGCACATACCGGGGCTCGGCACCGATGCCGGCATGGGCGCGAAAAGTTGGATCAAGCTGGGCATGCAGATCCAGCCCGGCGAGTTCGCCAAGATCACCGTCATCCTCATGGATGCCGCGGTCATGGCGCGCTACGGCGGCAACTTGGACGATCCGCGCGAGTATGTGAAGGCTTTGGGCATCATGATGGTGCCGTTTGCGTGCATCATGACGCAGCCCGACCTGGGCACCGGCCTGGTGTATCTGTGCATTGCGGCGTTCGCCCTGGTCATGGGCGGCGCTAACTCGAAATGCCTGCTGATAACGCTTGGATTGTTCGTGGCCGCTGTCGTGGCGGTGTTCGCCATAGACGAGGTCATCAAATCCTCCACGGGCGAGTACAAGCTGCTCAAACAGTACCAGCGCAACCGCTTGTTGGTATTCATGGACCAGTCCGGCACGGCAACTACCGATGAAGGCTACAACCTGCAGCAGGCGAAGGTCGCCATCGGCTCGGGCGGCCTGTTCGGCAAGGGCCTGTTCCAGGGCACGCAACATTCGCTAGGCCTTCTTCCCGAGGCGCCCACCGACTTCATCTTCTGCGTGCTTGCCGAGGAGCTGGGATTTTTGGGCGCGCTCGTGCTGCTCGGTTTGTACGCCGCGCTGGTTTTGATAAGCTTCCGCATAGCCCGCAGCTCCGGCGACCTGTTCGGCATGGTCATCGTGATGTGCGTCGTGGGTATGTGGTTGTTCCAGATCTTGGAGAACATCGGCATGGACTGCGGCCTGATGCCCATCACGGGCATCCCGTTGCCGTTCATGAGCTACGGATCGTCGTTTATGGTGGTGAACTTCTTCATGCTGGGCATGATCGGCTCGGTTTGGTCCCACAACGCGACGCTCAAGCAGCATTAAGCGAAAGGATGCCCTATGCAGCTTCCTGTTGATATCGGCGCGCTGTTGGAAGAGGCCGTCAACGTCGAGGCCGCCCGCGCCACGCCGCTTTCGGTAAGCGTCTATGTGGACGAAACGGCGCCGGGCGATGTTGCCGCGCATGTGCGCCAGGCGTTCGCCAGCGCTTCCGACACGGCGCGCGTTTCGCTCATCTACCTGGACGGACGCGAGTTCGCGCCCAGCTCCGAAGACGACATGGCCTGCATCGTGGCGGGTCTTAACGAGAACGTGGGCACCTATGCCCGCGCTTGCCGCAAGGCCGGGGTGCCCGCCATGGTGGTCACTACGCTCCCGCAGCTGGTGGGGGCTATCGCCAAGGCGGCTGGTTGCGCCATTCCCGAGGCGGACATCGTGGCGCCCAAGCTCACGGCGAAGGTGTACGAGCACGTGTCCACGGCAGCGGGTCAGGGGCCGGCTATCACGGCCTCGTGGGGCGCGCCCAAGCCGCCGGAAAACGGCGATGTGGGCATCTACGAGCCCATCGAGCTCATTGACGACGCGCGGGCCACGCTCGATGCGCGCATGGGCCAATGGGTGTGCGCGGCGTGCCGTGCCAAGCGCCTGGCGTTCGCGCAGGCCTTCCCGTTCGTTCGTCGTCCGCTGGCCTTGGAAACGGTCAACGCCACGTCCGTGCAGAACGCCGGCGTGGGGCTGCTGTTCCTCATTCCGGGCGCCGACCTTCCCGTGATGACGCTCAACCAGGCCAAGATGCTGCTTCAAATCGCCGCGGCCTATGGGCAGTCCATCGACGCCGGGCGCGTGCGCGAGCTTGCCGCCCTGGTGGGCGGCGCGTTCGCATGCCGCGCGGTCGCGCGCCAGCTTGCCGCTGCCGTGCCGGTGCTCGGATGGGCCGTGAAGGCTGCGGTTGGCTATTCGGGCACGCTTGCCATGGGCCGTGCCGCCGTGGAGTTCTACGAAGGCGGGCCGACGGTGGCGAAGTTCGCCGAGTACGTTTCGGCCGCGCGCGATAAGGTGATCGCCGCTGCCGCGAAGCAGGCTGCAGGCGCTGCCGCCGACAACGGCGCGGCTGCCGTGGAAGCCGTTCGCCAAAAGGCAACCGATGCCGCTGCGAGTCTGCGCGCCCGCATTTCCCGACGCTAATCTTGTTTCCGAGGGGGTAACAGTGACAGATCTGTGGCCGCGGCTCGAGCCGCTGCTTGCGAGCGCCGAAAGACCGGCGCGCTACCTGAACCATGAGTTCGGCTGCGTGTACAAACCCGAGGCGGACTTCCGCTTCTGCATGATGTATCCGGATACCTACGAGCTTGGGCAGGCCAATCAGGCCCTGCGCATCCTGGTGAACGTGGTGAACGCCGTGGACGGCATGGTGGCCGAGCGCGCCTTCCTGCCGGCGGCGGAGTTCTGCGACACCATGCGAGCCGAGGGCTTGCCGCTGTTCTCCATCGAAAGCTGCGCGCCTGTGGCCGAGTTCGATGCGCTCGGCGTCACGCTGTCCCATGAGTTGGTGGCTACGAACGTGCTCGAGGCGCTTGACCTGGCGGGCATCCCGCTGCACGCGCAGGACCGCGGCGAGGACGACCTGTTCGTCATCGGCGGCGGCCCGTGCTCGTTCAACCCCGAGCCCTATGCGCCGTTCTTCGACATCTTCAGCATCGGCGAGGGCGAGGAGGCGCTGCCCGAGTGCCTGCAGGCTATCCGCCGCCTGCGCGCAGAAGGGGCGTGCCGTGCCGACATCCTGCGCGCCATCGCGCGCATGGACGGCTTCTACGTGCCCAGCCTGTATCGCTGGCGCGAGGAGGAGCAGGCGCAGCAGGCCGGCAGCTGGATCGAGCCGGTCGAGGAGGGCCTTCCCACGCACATCCGGAAGCGCGTGTTCGAGGGGTTCGCGGAAAGCCCGGGCTGGGAGCCGTGCATCGTGCCGTTCACCGAGGTGGTGCAGGATCGTTTGAACGTGGAGGTGCTGCGCGGGTGCGCCCGCGGCTGCCGGTTCTGCCAGGCGGGCATGATGTACCGCCCGGTGCGTGAGCGCTCTGCCGACAACATCGTGAACTCGGTGGTGTGCGGCCTGGCGCAAACCGGCTATGACGAGGTCAGCCTGACCTCGCTGTCCTCCACCGACCACTCGCAGATCGCCGATGTCCTCACGCGCCTGAACAAGCAGTTCCAGGGCAAGGGCGTGCGCATCTCCGTGCCTTCCCAGCGCCTTGACAGCTTCGGCGTGGATATGGCGGGCTTGGTGGCCGGCCAGAAGAAGGGCGGCCTGACGTTCGCCCCCGAGGCGGGTACGCAGCGTTTGCGCGACGTCATCAACAAGCAGGTGACCGAAGACGACCTGTTCGGCGCTGTGGACGCGGCTTTCGGCGCCGGTTGGCGCCGCTGCAAGCTGTACTTCATGATCGGCCTGCCCACCGAGACCGATGACGACATCAAGGGCATCGCCAGCCTGGTGCAGCGCGCCTACGATAGGGCGAAGAAGGCCGTGCCGGTCGAGCAGCGCGGCAACATCCGCATGTCGGTGTCGTGCGCGCTGTTCGTGCCGAAGGCTCAGACGCCGTTCCAGTGGGACGGCCAGATCGCCCCGGAAGAGGCCCTGCGCCGCGTGTCCCTCCTTCGCCGCAGCGTGAAGTACCGCGCCATCGACGTGCACTGGCATGACCCGTCCACCAGCTTCGTCGAAGCCGTCATGAGCCGCGGCGGGCGCGCTGCCGCCGCCTGGGTGGAATCCGCGTGGCGTCACGGCGCGCGCTTCGACGCATGGACCGAGCACTTCAGCGAGCAGGCGTGGCGCGATGCCGCCGTCGAGGTGGGTCTTGACCCTGCCGCTGTCGCGCAGACGTCCTACGACACCAGCTACGTCATGCCTTGGGAGCATATCTCCACGGGCGTGTCCACGCGCTTTTTGGCGCATGAGCGCAAGAAGGCCGCTGCGGAGAAGACCACGCCGGACTGCACCTTCGAGCGCTGCGCCGCATGCGGCGCATGCCCGGGCCTGGGCATCGACAACCAGCTGGCGCAGCCGCGCATCGCCGGCGGGTCGAACGCTCGCCCGCAGCAGGCTGGCGAAGAGGGTGCGGCTGCGGCCGTAGCCGCCGAGCAGGCCGCAAGCGGACAGCCCGCCGCCGGTCCGCAAACCGCCGAGGAAGGGGAGTAGCATGGCCGAGCAGCAGACGTTCCGCATGCGCATCACGTTCGCCAAGCAGGGTCGCCTGGCTTTGCTGTCGCACCTTGAGGTGGCGCGCGCCATCGAGCGCGCCGTACGTCGCGCCCAGCTTCCGTTCGCCGTGTCGCAGGGCTTCAGCCCGCATATGAAGATCGCGTTCGGCGCCGCGCTGCCCGTGGGCGTGGGCGGCACGCACGAGATGGTCGATCTGCAGCTCCTGCGCTATGTTCGTCCCGAGGAGGCGCTGCTCGCCCTGCAGAAGGAGAGCGTTCCCGACCTTATGGTGAAGGAATGCGTCTACATCGAGCCGAAGGCGCCTGCGGCTTCGGCGGCGTTCCCGCTGAGCACGTATCGTGCGCTGCTGTCGGCCGCGCCGGCGCAGCTGCCGGTGCCCGCGCAGGTGCACATCATCCGCAAGAAGAAGGAGAAGGTGCTCGACGTGGCCGACTTCCTGGTGGGGGAGATGCTCCTCGAGGGGGCGTCGCTGACGTTCACCTTGGAGCAGAAGCCTACGGGCAGCCTTCGTCCCGACAAGCTGCTGGCCGCATGCCTTGATCAGGCTAACGCGCCCGATGGCCAGGAGCAGGAGGTTCCGCTGGCGTTTCTGGTGGACAACGCTTGGACGCAGTCCATCGAGCCGCCTGCCGATGGACAGCCGCTACGCGTGCTGTCCATGACGCGCATCGATCAGCGGGCGAAATAGGCTGAATAAACGACGAACGCCCTTGAGTCGCCTCCCATTTCTTGTGCATTGCGGGATGGGAGGCGCTCTTGCGCGTATTGCCATGATTGGGGTCGGGCACGGCGTCGATGCTAGGGCGGTCGATGCTAGGGCAGTCGCTGGGAGGTTGATCGATGGCGCTAGGATAGCTGCTGATAGGGCGGTCGCCGGGAGGCTGTTCGATTTTCTGCCTAAGTTCGGTTTCTCTACGCGGGCACGAATCCGTCATGACGTGTCGTTCCGGGTTGAAAACCGCCGGACTGCCAATTTTTTGAAAATAGTACTTGCATCGAATCGCTAACTGCTGTATTGTACTTTCTCGCAGCTGAACGGGGTGTTAGCTCAGTTGGTTAGAGCGCCGGCCTGTCACGTCGGAGGTCGCGA
>NZ_CABQJR010000003.1 GCF_902464545.1 uncultured Senegalimassilia sp. | reverse complement strand
GCGCGGGGCCGGGCGCCCCGCCCCGCGGGCGGCTAGAGCGTCCAGGCGACCGTCATGGTCACCGGCAGCGCGGCGAGCAGCACCAGCAGGCGCAGCACGAAGCCGCCGATCAGCACGCCGATGTCGGAACCGGCGCTGATCATGTGGGCCTTACTGGACTCCTCGAACTCCTTGGGGCTGAAGAACAGCATCTTGGTCTCCAGCACCGTCGGGATCACCAGGCCCACGGCGATGAACAGCACCCAAAAGACCAGGGCGTACTTGCCGCACACCAGCGCCTGCACCGAGGCCAGGCCGGCGGTGGAGTTGGTGGCCGTGATGAACAGCAGCGCCGCCACCAGCAGCATCTCGATGCACGGGAAGCAGAAGTGGAACTTCTTGAGCACGCCCACGCGGTTGAACTCCTCGGGGCACTTGAACACGCCGGCAAGCAGCACGGCGGCCATGCCCGTGGACACCGCCGACACCAGGAACAAGATGGGCAGCAGCGCGTTGTTCCACAGCGGGAACGTCTTGCACACGCCCAGCAGGCAGCCGGTGTAGATGGCCACGCAGATGCCGAGCACCGCGCCGACGATCTCGAGGGCCATGGGCACGCGGCGCTTCTTCAGGTCCATGACCAGCGCGACCAGCGCGACGATCACGAACGCGGCCAGAATGACAACGCCCCAGGTCATCACGGACCCGAAGTTGGTCAGCAGCAGCGCGAAGCGCAGCGGGTTGTGCAGGCCCGCCTTGGCGTCGAACATCAGCAGCACGAGGCCGACGATGACGACGATCGGCGCGATCCAGTGGCCGAGCTTGCGCATGGTGACCGCCTCGGGATGGCGCCAGGCCAGGAAGGCCGAGGTGGCGAACGCGCCGCCGCCCAGGCCGCCTAGGAACAGATAGCAGGCGATGATGCCGCTCCAAATAGGTGTGTACTCCATCTCAGCATCACCTCACGTAATAGACTTTGGACTTGGTAAGGTCGCCGGCGATGGGGGCCGCGTGCGTGGCGGCGATCTCCTTCACCAGCTCGCAGTCCGGGTCGTCCAGGTCGCCGAAGACGCGCGCGCCGGTCGGGCAGGCCGTCACGCAGCTGCACATCTCGGTGCCGCTCGTGTAGTTGGACACGTTGCAGAAGCGGCACTTGTCGACGGCGCCGGTCTTCTCGTTGCGGTTGCGCACCTGGTAGGGGCAGGCGGCCATGCAGTACAGGCAGCCGATGCAGCGGCCCTGGTCGACCTCGACGATGCCGTCGGGGCCGATGTGGGCGGCGCCGGTCGGGCAGACGCTGGCGCACGGCGCGTCCTCACAGTGCATGCACTGCAGCGGCACGTGCTCGACGCTCACGCTCGGATACTCGCCAACCTCGCGCTCCTCGAAGCGGATGAACGAGTCAGTGGGATCCAAGCCGTTCTGGCGCTGGCACGCGGTGCGGCAGGCGTAGCAGCCGATGCACTTCTTGGTGTTGATAAGCATTCCATAGCGTGCCATATGCTATGCACCTACTTTCTTGACGGTGACGACGGCCTCCTGGGAGCAGATTCCGCCGTAGCCGGGCTCGATGCGGAAGGGCACGTAGTCCATCTGGCGCAGGCCGACGCCGTACGCCGTCTTCTCCTCCTTCGAGGAGCAGCCATAGTGGCTGGGCATGTACAGCGCGTCGGGGTTGATGCGCTGGGTGACCTTCACCTGGACCTTGCCCGTGTGCTGCTCGTTGGAGACCTCGACGGTGTCGCCGTCGGAGATGCCGAGCTCCTCGGCGCGGCTCACGTTCATCCACACGCGCTCGAGGCCGTACTGCTTCGTGATGGCCATGAGCGGCTCGCTGTTGGCGGTCTGCGTGTGGGTGTGGATGGCCTGCTTGCCGCCGATCAGGCGGAAGGACTTGCCGTCCTCGGGCACGGCCACCGCGGGCTCGAGCCACTGCGGGGTGCGGGGCAGGCCCGCCTTCTCGCACGCGTCGGAGGCGAACTGGAACTTGCCGGAGGGCGTCTTCCACTTCGGGTACGAGCCGTACTTGAACGCCTTCTCGGGGAAGGTGCTCACGCCGCAGGCGCGCAGGCCGTCGAGGGACAGGCCCACGGTCTTGAGCTGCGCGTCGGCGAGCTCCTCGACGGTGAAGTCGAAGTACTGGCCCACGCCGCACGCATCGGCCAGCTCGGAGAAGATCTGGTCGACGGGCTTGGTGTTGGGATGCACCTTCTCGATGACCTGGTCGCGGATGGCCACGGCCGGGATCTTGCCGCCGTAGAACTCGGGCAGCTCGAGGCGCTCGAGGTAGCTGGTGTCGGGCAGGACGTAGTCGCACGCGTGGCACGTCTCGGTCATCTGGACGTCGATGCACACCGACAGCTCCAGGTTGGCCAGGCACTCCTGCAGGTAGGCCGGGTTGGAATAGCCCGCCACCATGTTGGAGTTGTAGAAGAACATGCCCTTCATCTTGCCTTCCTTGGCAAGCTGCGCGGCGTAGACGTTGACGCCCATGCCGGACAGGGACAGCGGGTACTCGGACTGGCCGGCGATCTTCGCCTCGACCTTGGGCACGGGCGGGAACTTGGCCTTGTCCACGTCGCCGGCCTTGACCGACGCGCTGAACAGGGCGCCGCCCTTCTGGTTCCAGCAGCCCAGAAGGCCGTTGAAGCAGGCCACGGCGCGGGCGGTCTCGCCGGAGTTGGCGTAGCTGCAGCCGTAGGCGCCGCGCCAGCTGGGCTCGATGCAGGCGGCCGGGGCGCACTCGGCGAACTTCACCGCGATGCGCTCGATGTCGGCGGCCCTCAGGCCGGTGATGCCGGCGGCCCACTCGGGCGTGTACTGTCCCAGGGTGGCGGCCCACTCGTCGAAGCCGGTCGCCTGCTCGGACACGAACTTCTTGTCGTACAGGCCGCGGTCGACCAGCACGTGGCTCATGGCCAGCACCAGCGCCAGGTCGGTGCCCGGGTTGATGGGCAGCCACTCGTCGGCGAAGGCGATGGAGTTGTTCAGGCGCGGGTCGACCAGCACGATGTACGCGCCCCTCTCGTGCGCCTTCTCCAGGGCGTGCAGCTGGCTCGGGCGGATGGCGTCGGCGTAGCTGCGGCCGATGAACATGCAGGCCTTGGCGTTCTCGACGTCGGCCAGGTAGTCGCCCGCGCCGATGACCTGCGTGAAGCCCGCGTTCTTCGACATGTTGCAGGCGGCGCCGTGCGTGTACACGTTGGCGCTGCCGAGCGCCTGCATGAAGCGCTTGGTGTAGTAGGAGCCGGACGGGCGCGGGTCCTGGACCATGGCCAGGGCCTCGGGGCCGTCGGAGCCGATGATGGACTTGACCTTCTCGGCGATCTCGGAGTAGGCCTGGTCCCAGCTGATCTTCTCGAACTCGCCCTTGGCGTTCTTCTTCAAGGGGTCGGTCAAGCGGTCCTCGGAGTAGGCGATGGACGCGTAGCCGTATGCGCGGCCGCACAGCGTGCCCTCGCAGTGGGGATGGCTGGACTCGCCGATCATCTTGGTGAGCTTGCCGTCGACCACGTACCCCTTGAACCCGCACTTGGAAGAGCAGGAGTTGCACAGCGAGTAAGCGGTGTGGGATTCCACATCCTTCGTCCCGCTCGCGTCAGCCTGCTCCCAGGCGCCGAAGCTCATGAAGCCCGCGCCGGCCGCTACTGCTGCGACCCCGGCGCTGCCGGCCAGAAAGCTTCGCCTGGTAATAGCGTTTTCTGACATTGCTGATTCCTCTCTATATGCATCCTGCGTCATCGTTTCATCCATGATGCGAACCGCCATCAAGCCGTTTGGTCGGACTCGGACTCCGCGCGCTGTTCCGCGCAGATGCCCAAGATCACGTCGACCAGGCTGATGTAGAACCGCGCGTCATCGTCAAGCTTCAGCAGCTTCAACCGGTAATCGGTCAACCAATCGAAGCGCTCGGCCACAAACTGACGGGCTTCGGCGTCCATGCCGCTTCGCAGCAGAACTGCCACCAAGTCGAGCTCCAATGCCAGGTGATCGGGGCAGTCGGCGTATTCCGCCGGCACCTCCAGGCCCAGCTGCTCGATCAATGCCCGCATGTAACGCGCCGAAGCGCCTAGGTACAGGCCCTTCTGCTTGCCGATGAGCGGATTCACGTTGCCGGGGGTGTTCCAATCCGTGTACAGCGATTCCACGGGAATCGCCGACTGGGGAAGCCCTCCGGTGAAGTGACGCGCCGCAAAACCCTGCTTCTCATCGAAAAGCGGAGGGCAGAACAGCTCGTCGACCTCGTTGGCGGAAAGGAATTCCTGCATGGGCGCGCGCACATGCATGCGCTCGATGGGGGTTGCCTGCTTGCCGAAACGCGTGTCGTCCTGCAAAAGACGGCGAACGCCGTCCATGAACTCGGCCCAGGCAGCGCTGCGCGTCATCTGCTTCCATTCGTCCTTCTCAACGGAACCGAAGCACTTCGAAAGCACCGAGAACACCGCTGCGTCGTCCATCATCTCGCGCTCACTCCTTTCCTTGGTCGCGGTTATAAGGTCTTAAACCTTTCTTATCCCGCGCTTGCCGCGCGGGCGTTCGCATCATGCGGGGTATATCGCCCCGAAACGATTACGCGGTGACCGCGGTCGTCGTGCGAACGATGCCCTCGTCGATGATCTTCTGCGCGATATCCTGCCAATCGATGAACTGGATGGCGCCGTTGGGGCACTGCTCTGCGCAGCGGCCGCAGGAGATGCACTTCGTGGACACGCCGGTCTCGGTGTCGACGCGGGGCATGTTCCAGGGGCAAGCCTGGCTGCACATGCCGCAGCCGATGCACTTCTTGGTGTCGACCGTGCGGGCGCCGGTCTTCTCGTCGGCGTAGATGGCGTGGACCGGGCAGTACTTCACGCACTGCGGGTCGGCGCACTGCTTGCAGTGCTCGACGGTGAACTCGCAAGCACCCTTGCCGTCGCCGAAGGAGCCGTCGCCGGTGTCGGCGGACTTGCCCCAGTAATAGTTATCCCACACACGCACGCGGGCGATGTGCTGGCACACGCGGCCGTCGTTCTTCAGCGTGCACATCATCTCGCAGCGCTGGCAACCCGAGCAACGGGCGCGATCGGTGACGATCATCTTGGTGGGCGTGGTGCGCAGCTCGATGCGGCCGGATGCGATGGACTCCTGGGTTACACCCCAGCTGGCCAGCGCGCCACCGACGACCAAACCTGCAACGCCGCAGCCGGCCATGGCCAGCACGTCGCGGCGGGTGATGTTCTTCTTGACCGGGGCGCTGCCGCTTGTATTCGTATCTGACATTCTCAGTACTCCCCCTCACATATATTGGTGAGTCGCTACCTTGCGCCGGTTCCTCCCTCAGCCGAGGCCTCGTCCGCCTCGTCCCTTCTGATTTCCGGCGCACACTCTTCGCCCTTTCCGGGTCACGCAACGGTAAGTAGTATGCGGCTCACCACTTTTTCGGTATCCCCTCTTTGGGGGTCAATGCGATCGAATTTGTCCCCTCATTCGCCGGAAAATCGAATCCGTTCGCCGTTTACCAGGCCATTTCCATAAATTACCCTCAAAGAGGGGATACCCGATTCATAAGGTGCGCAACACTGCCCAGTGACGAATTGTCGTCTGCACCCGAATCGCCCGACATGTCACGCAACGCATGTATCGAGAAGAGATTTGGAGATGCAACATGGCTGACGAGAAGTCATACGGCTGGGCCGGCAAGATCCTGCGCGTCAATCTGACGACGGGCAGCATCACCACCGAGTCCACCGCACCTTATAAGGAATACATCGGCGGCATGGGCCTTGCTAACAAGATCATGTACGACGAGGTGCCCGCTGGCACCGATCCTCTTTCCGAGGAGTCCAAGATCGTTTACGCCGTCGGTCCGCTGACCGCTTCCGGCGTGCCGCTGGCTGGCCGTACCACCATCAGCTTCCTGTCCACGTTCACCAAGGACCATCTGGTCGTCGACGCACACTGCGGCGGCATGATCGGCGCCCGCATCAAGCTGGCCGGTTACGATGCCATCATCGTCGAGGGCAAGTCCGACAAGCCGGTGTACCTGCACATCAAGGACGATCAGGTCGAGATCAAGGACGCCTCCTTCGTCTGGGGCATGGGCACCCGTTCCACCACCGAGGCCTTGAACCGCCTCGAGGGCAACCGTGCCTGCGTGGCGACCATCGGCCCTGCCGGTGAGAACCTGCTGCCCTACGCCGTCATGATGAACTCCCGTAACCACTCCGCCGGCGCCGGCCTGGGCTGCATCATGGGTTCCAAGAAGCTCAAGGCCCTGGTCGTCGAGGGCAACGGCAGCGTGAACGTCAAGGACCCGAAGGCCCTGGCAGACCTGTCCGACTACATGCTGCGCGAGATCGTCGGCTCCAACAACAACCATGTCGTGCCGTCCACCCAGCAGGAATGGGCCGAGTACTACGACAAGGGCACCCGTTGGACCGCTCGCAAGGGCCTGTACTGGGCCGACGCCGAGGGCGAGCCGATCGAGACCGGCGAGCCGAAGCCTGGCGAGATCAACACCGTCGGCTACCGCTGCATGAAGACCACCAAGGACGAGGGTCCCGAGGCCGAAAAGTACACCATCAAGATGAACGGCTGCCACAGCTGCCCGATTCACTGCTACTCCGACATGCGCGTGCCGAACGCCAAGAAGAACGGCGGCTTCGAGATCACCGGCAACACCTGCGTGCCGAACTTCCCGTTCTCCATTTACATGGTGAAGATCCTGGGCGATCACACTTCCGTCAAGGCTTCCACCGAGGACGGCCTGATCTGGGACCAGGTTGTCGGCGGCACGATGGACGATCTGGGCATGTGGTGCAACTACGCTCAGATTTACCGCGACATCGCGCACTGCGTGTCCAAGGGCATCTTCAAGAAGGTGCTGCCCGAGGCCGAGTACAACATGTTCGACTGGACCAAGTTCGAGAAGAACGACCCGACCATCATGGTGGAGCTGCTCAAGCACATCGCCCAGAACGACAATGAGATGTCCTACCTTGGCCACGGCCCGATCGTGTGGTGCCCGCGCTGGGACGACATGGAGTGGTTCGACACCACCGCTAGCTGCCTGATCAACTACCGCGGCTGGCCGGTGCACCACGCAATCGAGTCCTACGGCCAGGTCGGCGGCTTGCTGAACATGGTGTTCAACCGCGACCCCATGATCCATTCGCATCAGAACATGCTGCAGTGCGGCCTTCCGCACGAGCTGAAGCAGCAGATCGCTGCCGAGCTGTGGGGCGGCGAGGATGCTCTGGACGCCGAGAAGGACTACAAGCCGATGAACGAGCACAAGGCCAACTTCTGCTGGTGGTCTATCGTCACCGACGTGCTGCATGACTCGCTGACGCTGTGCAACTGGGTGTGGCCGATGGCCCAGTCCCCGTCGAAGAGCCGCAACTACCGCGGCGACCTCGACCTGGAGGCCAAGTTCTACAAGGCCGTCACCGGCGAGGACATCACCACCGACGAGCTGTACAAGCGCGCCGCCAAGATCATGACGCTGCAGCGCGCCAACACCGTGCGCGGCATGACCGACAAGGACGGCAAGATGGGCTGCAACGACTGCCGCACCATCCACGACGTCATCACCCAGTGGCCGTTCACCAAGGACCCGGACAAGGAGCCGTTCACCAAGGGCACCGACAAGATGGAGAAGGAAGACTTCCAGAAGGGCCTGACCATGCTGTACGAGAAGTTTGGTTGGGATTCCGAGAAGGGCTGCCCGACGGCCGACTGCCTGGACTACTACGGCATGGACGACGTCAAGGCCGAGCTGCAGAGCCTGAACCTGCTGCCGTAAACGCTAAGCTGGCAAGCTAGACCAGCAAAGCAAGCTTGAATCGCGAACGCCCCCCGTTGCGCAGACAGCGGGGGGCGTTTTTGCGTTCTAGAGCGATTCTGGCATGCGGGCTTCTACGGCTATGGAACAAGGAGCGCGTCCACATCCCGCCTTTATCCCAGCCGGTCGGCATGAGCCAAGGAGAAACGATCTCGCTATCCCGAAGGCTGGTGCGAATTCCAGGAGACGCCCATTTACAGGGAGACAAGAAAAGATGCAATGAGGGGGGATAGCACCTCTTCGCAAAAAAAATGCGCCCCGGGCGAGACTGCTCGGGGCGCATTGCATTGCGTACTGCCGCTGCGCGCTAGGCCCTCGTCGGGCATTACACGTCGGCAGGGCGCTCCACTGCGTCGTATTCCGCCAGCGATGCCGCGTAACCGGGCTCGAGGTACTGCGTTGAGTAGTAGTACACGTCGCCGCTGGATGCCTCGGTGCGCTCGATGTCCGGATAGTTGCCGGAATCGCGCACGGCCTGCCACGTTTCCTCGATCTGCTCGTCGGTCATGCGGAAGGGCGGGTTCTTCAGGCACTCGGCGGCATAAGGTCGCGGGTACACGCGCGAATCCTCGCGCACGCACTCGACGAACGTGACCACCGGGTTATCCTCGGCTGCCAGGAATGCCCAGCGAGCGTAGCTGGCGGTCATGAGCGTCTCGTCGTAGAGATAGTAGCTGTGCATACCCATGAGCACCTTGATGCGGTTGCACTTGATCTCCTTGCGCACGGGCGCGGCGTTCTCGTCCTCCACGAGCACCCATTCGCCCTCGATCTGCTCAAGGCGGTAGCCCTCGGGGATGCGCAAGCCGGCGAAGGGGCTCCTGTCGTCATCGGCAGGCTGCTCATCTTCGGCTGCGCTATCAGGGGAACCCGGGGCGGGCTCAGAAGCCGCAGGCGTTGCGGCAACGGCGGCGCTTTCGGCGGATTCCGCAGCGTTATCGACCTGCACGGAAGCATCGACGTCCGCAGCGGACTCGGCTTCAGCGGAATCCTCAACGGCTTCCGGCGCCTTATCGGCAGCCTCGGCCGCCTTCGCCTCATTGTCGGCCTCGATCTGCTCCAAACGGCGGTTCGGGATCTTCGGGGGCACGCCCACCGCTCGAGTGGCAGAACGCACCGCGGCGGCCTTCGCGCGCTCGGCGGCGCGCTCCGCCTCGATCTCTTCCTTGTGTTCCGCCTGGTAATCCTCGAGCCATTCGTACACGAACATCTCGAAGTCCTCGGCCGTCATATGCTCGGGTACCAAGCCGATCTCTGGCCAACGCTCGGGCGTGACCAGGTGGCTGTCGGCAGACTGTTTGCGCACGTCATCGAACACATCGGCAAGCGCGTTATTCTCGGCCAGCTCGCGTGCGGCCGCAAGCTCCTCCTCCGTGGGCTCGTCGGCCGCTTCCCCTTCAGGTGCCTCATCGACGCCGGCTGCGGCAGCTTCCGCATTCCCAGCGGCTGCGACGCCCTGGTCGGCGGCAACCTCCCCCACCGCCGATTCCGCGTCTTCCGAAACGATATCCTGGCCCAGAGACTCCCCGGCCGTCTTCATCTGCTCGCTCATTTCGCCTCGCCGGCCTTCTGCTTCGCGATGGCCTCGTTAACCCTCATCTCGACGCGCGTGTCGCGCAGGCTGCAATGCTCGCACATCAAGCACGCCACTGACATCTCGTCGCAGGGCAGCTTCTCGTCCATCTCCGCGAGCGACATACCGCAACGGTACATCCAATCGCCCACCAAGCCGCGCACGGCCTCGATGGCGAACAGGGTGGTATGCCCTTTGCCCGTTGGCACGCCGTCGACCGCAAGCTCCACGTCCTTGGGCGTCAGCTCAAACGCCTGCGAGAACGTCTTGCCCTCGATCATGGAGCAGATGGCGCTTGCGCAACCGGTCATGGCCAGGCACCCGCGGCTCTTGAAGCCCACCTTCACGAACACCGGGTCGGCAACGGAGTCGTCGACCACCGCGAACAGGCGCAACGCCACTTCGCCGCGCTTCGACTTGCCCACCATGCTCTGCACGTTGAAGCCCTCGGGCTTGCCGGCGTTCTTGAAGTTCGCCACGATGGCGAGCATCGTTTCCGAGTAGCCTTCCACGCCGTTGTCCAGCTCGGTCTGATACACGTCCTTCGTGCGGATGAGCGCACGGTCGTCCGGCTCGTGGTAGATGTCACGGCCCTCATCCGGTTCATCGAACGTGATTTCCTGCTCGTTCGCCATATCGATACCCCCTACAGTTAACGTTGCTGTTACTATGCGTTATTTCCCATATGTTATGATGGCGAACATGGCGTTTCGCGCATACCCTCTTTGAGGGAATTTGCGAACAAGTAAGCCGGCCTTTTGGGGAGAGGGACGGCCACCTGGCAAATCGCGCTGCATAAACCAGGAGGATCAGTGAGGATCAACAAAGCGGGCGACTCGATCGCTCAGCGCGCACAAGGGCAGGGAGGGGCCTCGGCCTCTAGGCAACCGGCAAGCGCTTCAAGCGCCGTCGGAGCGGAGCCGAGCGCCCAAACGCGCACGGACCGCCTTGCGCCCGATGACGCCGCTCACCCTATGCCAACCGGCATGAAGCTGCTCACCCTGTACATCCCGCTCATCCCCTCCATCTTGGGCCTGTGCTTCGCGCGCGCCGGCCTCATCGTCGCCGGCTACGGTAGCTACACCCACACCGACGAGGGCATATTCACCGACGGCGCCATGCTTGCGGCGCTTTCCATCATGGCCGTTATCATGCTGGTCATCGGAGTGCGGAAAATCCGCCTGAAGAAGCGCACCACCAACCGCATCATGCGCACGTGCATCGTGCTGGAAGCGGCATGCGTCCTTATCCTTCCCCTGGCCCACGTTGCAGGCGCCTTCTCGCCGAACGTGCATTTCTGGCTATGCGTTGCCGTCACGTTCTTCGGGTCGTTCGCCATCTTCTATTGGCTGCGCCGCGCACGCGGATGCGGCAGCACCACCGCCGTGCTGTATGTGTTCAGCGCCCTTGCCATCAGCGAGGTGGAGATTTACGTTTGCTCGCTCATCGGCACCTACGGCTTCTACGTTGCCGCCGCGCTCGCCCTCCTGCAGTTCCCCTGCATGCTGAGCGCGCGCAAAAACAAGCTGGCGAACGACATCGAGTCGTTCACGCCCAACGACGACTTCTTCGGGTTCGCCACCACGCTGCTGTCGAGCAAGCGCTTCCTCACGGCGACGGCAACGAGCATCGGCGTGCTCTCCATCGTGGACGGCTTTTTGCGCGGCTACCCCGACGGCGTGCCCATCGCGTTCCAGCCCGCCACCCGAGTTGCATATGGCCTGCTCACCATAGCCATCTGCGTCATCGTCATTTCCATGATGATGCACAAGCGCAAGAGCGTCATGACCGTGGGCATGTTCATCCTCTTGGAGCTGTTCGCGTGCGCCGCACTGGTGCTGTATGCGGCCTTCCCCGACATGCCGGATATCGGCGCCGTGTTCACCACCACGCTCAACGCGCTGCTGGTGGCGTTCACCTGGTACATCATCATCGCGTTCATGAGCTTCGGCTGGCGCGACCCGTATTACTACGCCCTGGGCGGCTGGATCGTGTGGCTCGGCTGCCGCGCCATCGCACGCGTGACGCTGATAAACGTGCAATCGCTTTCCACGAACGACCTGCTCATCAATGCCATCATGGGCACCTGCGTGGTCATCTCCACACAGGTTGCGCTCGGCCAGTTCCTCAAGGTCTCCCAGATGGAAGCCGATGAGCGCCACGATCTGCACGTGCGCCGCATGGAGCGCCTGGAGAAGCAGCTGTCGCGGGCGCAAGCGAACGTTGAAGCTCTTACGATTCTGAAAGACAACGCAGGCGGCTACGGCGAATGCAGCGCTTGCGTGAATGCGGCACCTGTGGGCGCCGGTGGCGCCAGCCCCTTGCAATGCGCGGGGATAATGCCCACCGAAAACGTCGATCAGGATGAAGCGGCAGACGAGAGCCGCAACGCGCAACCCGACTCCAAACACGGGATGCGGCTGGTGCGGCTGATGGGCCTTGACGAGGGCGACTCCATAGCCGATATCCGCAAGGCCACCATGCGAAATAATGCCGAACAGATGGGCAAGCAGTTCCTGCTCTCCGATCGCGAGGTGGAAGTGCTTGCGTTGTACGCGCTGGGCTGGACGCAAAAGCGCGTTGCCGAGGAGCTTTACATCAGCCCCAGCACCGCACACGCCCACATCAAGCGCATCTACGCGAAAACGGGCCTGCACTCCCGCCAGGAGATCCTAGACTTCATGGACCAGTACACGTCCTAGAAAGCGGCATCTATAGGGTCGCTGACTTCCACGTCCTCTTGGCCTCGCTCTAGCGCTGTCAGCGCTTCAAGCAAGGGCTGCTGCGTGCCATCGAGCATGCGCAGGTTCATGGTGACCGCATCGGCGAAGTCGGTTGACAGCACCTTGGCACCGTGGTCTTCCGCCAACCGCATCAGCTGCTCGTAACGCGGGTACGCTATGCGGATGTGCAAATCCACGCAGCGCGACACCACCACCAACTGCGCGGCATCGATACCCGCCTGAGTTGACTGGGTGTAGGCGCGAACCAGGCCGCCCGTACCCAGCAGCACGCCGCCGAAATAGCGCGTGACCACGCACACCACGTCGGTCAGCCCCGCATGCTGCAGCACCTCGAGGGTGGGCAGGCCCGCGGTCTTCTGAGGTTCGCCATCGTCGGAATAGCGAACGCGCCCTGCGGCACCCGCGCCGCCCTGGCGCAGGATGTATGCATACACGTTGTGACGCGCCATGCGGTTCGCCACACGGATCTCCTCGAGGAACGCCAGAGCCTCTTCCTCGGTCTCCACATGGGCCAGGCTGGCGATGAAGCGGCTTTTCTTCTCCTCGATCTCGGCGACGGCGCGCCCCTCGATGGTGGTGTACGAGCTCATTCGGTTCCTAATCTCCAATGGTCATTTGAAGCAAGTATACTTCTTCGCGCAAGTTCCGCGCCGTCTCGCGGCTGATGGCTCCCTCATCGCGCATCGCCTGGATCTCCTCAAGCTCGATGCGCAGGGCGTCGGCCTCCACATCGGACACGCGCGCCTTGATCACCTGGATTTTTTGCGTGTCCATGCCCTCTAGCGCGCCGCGCATGCCGCCGGCGTCCATGCCGACGACGCTGCCCGCAACGTTGGCCCTGGCCAGCTTCTCCGGCTCGTTAGCCGCGCGTAAAAAAGCCAGCGTGGAGCGGCATTCCGCTGCAAGCACGCCCGCACCGTCGGCGATTTCGAGGTTCTCGTCGGTCATCTGTAGGTTGTAGTACGCAAGCGCGCACTCCTCCAGCTCGATGCGCAGCTGGCGATGCTGCTCGATCTTGGCTTCGTCGTCAACCACATGGCGAACAGCGCGATCGACGCGGCGCGCCGTATGCACGGTACCCACCTTCAGGCGGCTCCACACCTCTCCCAGCGCCTGGCGACGCGTATGCGCACGCAGAAGCGTGCGACGAGAGCTTTCGAGACGCTCAATTTCGCGCTCACCCTCGGCACGGGAGATGCGTCCTTCGCGGATGTACTTATCCACCTGGGCCTTTTGCTGTTCGATGGCCGTTGCGCGCAGCTCGAGCAAGCACGGGGCCGAGGTGTTCTTGCGCCGCAGCCGCTTGATGCGCTCGCTGTACTGCCGGACGACGATCTGCGTGGCAGCCTCGTTAGTCGGCGTCTTCTGCTCGCGCACTTGGCGGATGACGCGTTTGAGGATCTCGATGTGCGCCGCATTCACCGCTTGGTCATCCCGCTCGTCAGCCTGCTCCTTCGGCGCAAGCAGCGGCACCACGAAGTTCGCCAGCAGCAACGTGCACAGAATGACGCCCGATGCCAGGAAGATCAGGTTGTCGCGCTGAGGGAACGCCTCGCCCGTGGAAAGAGTGAACGGGATGGTCATGATGATGGACAGCGTGATGGCGCCCTTCGGACCCGAAAGCGTGGTGACCAGGGCGTCGCGCACCAACTGACCTCCCGTGCGCAGCTTTGAGCTGCGATGCACGCGCTCCATGATAAGCACCCACAGGAAACGCACACCGACCACCAGCGCCGTGACGAGCAGCACCAAGGCGCACAGCAGAAGCGAGCTGGTCTCGCTGCTGTGCCACGACGGCATGACGGCCTTCGGCAGCTGCATACCCAACATGACGAACACCACGCCGTTGATGACGAAGACGAGCGCCTCCCACACGCTGTTCGACGCAAGTTTCAGACGCGCGGCCGCCGGCGTTGGCTTATGCGGCATCAGCGCGATGAGCAGGCCGGCAGCCACCACGGCCAGGATGCCGCTTGTGCCGAAATGCTCAGCGGTCAGGAACGTGATGAAGGGCGTGAACACCTCGAACACCACGTGCACCGTGATGCTCTCGTAGCCGTAGCTACGGATGGCGCCGAGCGCCAGCACCGCCAGCAAGCCCACCACCAGGCCGACCGCGATGCCGCCAAAGAAGCTGATGACGAAGCTTTGCGCAGCGTTGGCCAGGGAAAACGAGCCCGTGATGGCCGCAGCTATGGCGAACTGGAACGAAACGACGCCCGATGCGTCATTGATGAGCGCCTCGCCGGAGAGCAGGGATTTCTGACGGCTGGACAGGTGGATATCCTTGCCAAGGGCCGAGACGGCCACGGCATCGGTGGGCCCCAACGCCGCACCCAGGGCGAACGCCGCCGCAAGCGGGATGGAGGGCTCCAGCCAGTTCAGCACGAAACCGACCACCAAAACCGTGGCGAGCACCAAGCCGACCGCAAGGGATACGATGGCCCCCTTGTTGTCCCACAGCCCACGTTTGCTTGCATGCCGCGATTCGTCGAACAGCAATGGAGCGATGAACAGCACAAGGAACAGCTCAGGATCGATTGCCACGTCGACGGGCGTGCCCACCAGCAAGATGATGACGGCGCCAAGCGCGATCTGCACCAGCGGCAACGACACGCGCGGGGTGACCTGATCGAGCACGGCGGAGACAAGCACCGCCGCCAACAACAGCAACACGAACTCGAGCATTTCCATAAGCATACTTCCTTCGGGGATCAACGCCACGGTATTAAGGTTTCCGCACTATAGTAGCAAGCGAAACCAGCCCGAAGAAAGCAACGCTGCGTCAACAAGAATGAAGCACAGCGTTTTACAGCAAAATGGGTAGTTTTGCGAAACGAATGGCAGGGCGCTGCAATTGTCCGCATACGCAAAAAGACCCGCCGAAGCGGGTCTTTCGATTTCGAATGGTGCGGGCGAGAGGACTTGAACCTCCATGGGGTTGCCCCCATACGGACCTGAACCGTACGCGTCTGCCAATTCCGCCACGCCCGCGAATTGGCGCCTTAACAAGGCAAGAAAGTATGTTACGTCATTTCCTCAATCTGCGCAAGAGGGAATTTCAAATTCATCTTGCACCCTCTTGCAGCACGAGAAAGCAAGCTTCGGCAGAGCGAACTGCAGTGCATCTTTCCAAGATGCAAAAAGACCCGCCGAAGCGGGTCTTTCGATTTCGAATGGTGCGGGCGAGAGGACTTGAACCTCCATGGGGTTGCCCCCATACGGACCTGAACCGTACGCGTCTGCCAATTCCGCCACGCCCGCGAATTGGCGCCTGATTTCTCAAAGCGGGTATGTATACTACACGTTAAGACGTATGCACGCAAGTGCTATCACGCAATTTCTTTGCGAATTTTCAAGACGATGCCTGAGAGCATAAGGACCGACACCGCAAGCAGCACGGTGTCGCCCATCGCCCCCGATGCATATGTTTCGGGCATCGTGCCTGTTAGGAGCACGTTTGGCGTCATATACAGAACATCGAAGCCGGCATGGATGAATGCGCAAGGCCATAACCGACGCGTTCGCACATACAGCGCACCCAGGATCACGCCAAACAGCAGAGCCTGCCCAAACTTCAACGCCGTCTGCAAAAGCACCAGCTGGCCTGCCGATACATCGGGCGCGCCCACGTGCAGCAGCGCGAACAACGCCGCTGACGCCAAGATGGCGCGCTTCGTATCCAACGCCCGCTCGAACGCCTCTATGCCCAGCACACGCATGAACGATTCCTCGTACAGACCGGTGAGCAGGCAGATGCCTAACAAGAGCAGCAGGTTTTCCATAAGGTCGACAGCCGACGGCAACACAGCGGATACAAAGCCCGCCCCGTTGCCGCTATTAGCGAAATACCAGGTCAAAATGGTTATCGCACCGCCGACAAGACCCGTTAAGAGTAAGGTAATCCCTGCAAAACGCACAGTGTTCCGTTGTTGCACAGATTGAGTACAACGCTTGAGCGCATCAGGAACGGCGAACCTCACGGCCACAAGTGCGACCAGCGCCAACACCGCTTCCTGCAGCATCGCGGCCAGCAGCGTATCGGAAGGCATGGCGTTCATAGTCGCAAATGATACGACGAGCAGCACAGTAAATGCCGCAGCGGGCTTTCCGCTTCGCACCTTACGCACCTCCTCCGCGCATACTCCTCCGCCCCGCTCCCGTCACTTCAGTAGGTTCGCCCGCAGATTCCCCGCGCAAGCCTGCAAGTACGTACCGAGCAGCCAAGCGCCTTCCGCATCTGATGGCAAAAAGGCCGGCGCCTTTCGGCACCGGCCTGATACTTGGCTCATATTCCCGAGCTCAACCAGCTGCTCCTTACAGGCCCAGCGCCTTCTTCAGCGCGGACACGCGGCGGCGGCTGACGGGGATCTTCTCTTCCACGCCGTTGAGCGTGAGCAGCAGCGTGCCGCCGGCGACGGGCTCGATCTCCTCGACCATGGACAGGTTCACCAGATAGCCGCGGTGCACGCGGAAGAACCCGTGGCCGTCCAGGCGCTTCTCCAGCTGTGCCAGGCTGACGGTGCTGAAGTAGCGGTCCGTGTCGGTTTGCAGGTACGCATAGTCGTCGCGTGCCATGACGAAACGGATCTTATCGATGCTGATGAGGATCTTCTTACCGGCCTTCTCAACCGGGATGCGCTCGGACTTCTGGGCCTGCGCATGCAGCTGCACGTGCTCGCGAACGCGGGTGATGGCCTGGGACAGGCGGTCGGTTTCGACCGGCTTCACCAGGTAATCGATGGCGTTGACCTTGAAGGCGTCAAGCGCGAACTCGCTGTAAGCGGTGACGAACACCACCGCGGGCGGGAACTTCAGGTGCTGCAGGGCCTCGGCAAGCTGCAGGCCGGTTGCCTCGGGCATGTTCACGTCCAGGAACATGACGTCGCAGGGATATTCTTTCAGCTTCTCGATGGCCTCGCGCACGCTTGCCGCCTCGGCGACGACCTCCGTTTGACCCAGTTCGTCGAGCAGGAACTTCAGTTCGGAGCGCGCAGGGGCCTCGTCGTCGACGATCATCGCTTTCAACATAAGTAGGGCCTCCTTGCTTTCCTTTTATCAGATGGCGAATCTGAGAATCATTTCTTCCTGCAGTGTAGCATACGGCGATGCGCTGGCGCGTTGCCTTATGTAAAGCAGACCGTTTTTCCCAACAATTTGCGCTGCGAACGGTCGAGTTAGGGGTTTAAGCGGTCGATTTCGGCGGTGAACGGTGGTTTCCGCGCACACGCTTGACAAGACCGCGCTTACCCTACAAGTCGAGCTGCATGAGCTTGCCGATGGTGAGCGCGTAGATGCGGAAGGCCTCCTTCAGCAGCTGCTCGCCAACGCCCTCATCGGGACCGTGCATGCCGCCCACCCACTCGGGCGCCTGCTCCCACGGCTTCTCGGGGCCGAAGCTTGCCGCGCGGGAGAACTCGCGTGCATACGTGCCGCCGCCCATGGTGAACGGCTCGGCATCCTCGCCCGTGGCCTGGTTGTACGAGGCCAGCAGCGCCTGGATGGCCGGCCCCTGCGGGTCGAGCAGAAACGGCGCGTCGTCGCGCGTCTTCTCGCACGTGCCGCCCGCCGCCTTCGCCAGCGCCTCCAGCTTCGCGTGCACTTCGTCGCCCGTGATGGCGGTAGGATAGCGGACGTCGATGGTCTGCGTGAAGCGGCCGTCCTGCATGGCGGCGCGCCCCGCCACGATGGTGAGCTCGCCGAAATCGGCGTCAGAGCAGGCGAGGTCGACCGTGGTGCCGTCCGTTGCCGCCGCGATGCGCGCCACCGTCTGGAAGTAGGCGCGCTCCTCTTCGCCGATCAGGCCGCTCTCCAGCAAGTAACCGATCAGCATCCCGATGGCGCTCACGCCGCCCTGCGGCAGGCTCGCGTGCGCGCTGCGACCCGTGGCCGTGATGCGCGCCAGGCGGCAGCCGGCCGCGTCAGTCTGCGCGCCGGCAGCTTCCAAGGCCGCCGCGGCATCGCGCTCGTCGAGCAGCTCCACCTCGATGCCCTGCGCCGCCGGGAGCTCGCACGCCCCCGCGCGCATCACCGCCTGCGCATGACCCGGCACCGCGTTCACCGCCGTGCCGCCTTCGAGCGAAATCACCGTACGCCGCTCAACCGGCACATCAGCGCTGGTCATAAGGCTGTGATAGATACCCTTCTCGCCGTAGCACACGGGGAACTCAGCATCGGGTGTGAACAGGAACGCCGGGTCGGTGTGGTGAGCGCGGTAGTAATGGACGTCGTCCATACGCGTTTCCTCGTTCACGCCGAAGATGAAGCGCAGGGTGTAGGGAAGCTGCGGCGCCTGGCCGTCGAGCTGCATGCGGCGCCACAGGTTCATAGCGTGCAGCGCCACCACGCTCGGGCCCTTGTCGTCGATGACGCCGCGGCCCAGCAAATAGCCGTCCTTGCGCGTGACCTGGTACGGCTCGAAATGCCAGCCCGGGCCCGCCGGCACCACGTCGATGTGGCCGATGATGCCCAGCTGCTCTTCGGAGGCTCCGACAAGATCGGCGTAGCCGACGTGGCCGGCGTCGTCATGAACCTCGAAGCCCATGTCGTTCGCCATGGCGAGCGCGGCGTTGAGCGCCTTGCGCGGGCCGGGACCGTACGGCGCGCCCTCGGCCGCTGCGCCAAGGTCCTCGAAGCTGGGGATGCGCACAAGCCTATCGATATCGGCGACGATATCCTCCCAATGCTCGTCAAGGTAACGATCGATGCACTGCTCGAGCAGCTCGTCCGACGGCATAGCCGTTAATGCTGCGTTCTCAACCATGAAGTCATCTCCATTTCCTGTTGTGCGGACCAGAATCATCCGGTACAATGGTAAAGCTCAATGCCCGAGTGGCGGAATGGCAGACGCGGCGGTCTCAAAAACCGTTGTCGAAAGACGTGCGAGTTCGACTCTCGCCTCGGGCACCATTCGCAATCAACGGCCCCGCATCCGCGGGGCCGTTTTCATTCTCTAATACTGTCTTAAAGCGCCTTCGACCAAAACCAGGCGCACCGTGGTGCCCTGACCCAGCTCGCTTTCCACTTCCAAATGCGTGCCCGCGCCGAAATACCCGCAGATGCGGTCGTGCACGTTGCCCACGGCTATGCCGCAACCCGTCGTGGAACCGGGATGGAGGATGTTGTTGCAAGCCTCCTGCGTCATGCCGTTGCCGTCATCGATAACGGAGACGATGACATCGTCGCCTTGCCGCACGCCCTCCACGCGGATGGTCAGCTTGCCCTCGGAGGGCATGGCGTGGCGCACCGCGTTCTCCACCAGGGGCTGGATCAAGAACGGCGGCACCATCATATCCTCGACCTCGGGCTCCACGTTGCAGATCAGCTCCAAACGGTCCTCGCCGAAACGCGCCAGCTCGAACATGAAGTAACGCTGCGTCTGCTCGAGTTCGCGACGGAACTCGATCAGGTCGCCGGAATCCTCAAGCGTGCTGCGGTAGAACTTCGCGAACTCGCGCAGCAACGTGCGGGCACGTACGGGGTCGGTGCGCGTGAACGACGCGATGGTGTTGATGGTGTTGAACAGGAAGTGCGGGTTGATCTGGCTTTGGAGCATCTTGAGCTCCATCTTGGTTGCCAGGGCCGTCTGCTCCTCGAGCGCCGATGCCGCCATCTGCGTGGACAGCAGCTGGCCGAAGCCGGTGGCGATGGATTTCTGGGTTTCGCTGATGTGGTTGGCACGGCGATAGTAGAACTTCAGCGTGCCCTTCACATCCTTGCCCACGGTCAACGGCACGATGATGGCGGCGTTGATGCCATGGGTGCCCTTGGGGAAGCCGATCTCCTCAGGGGTGAACAGCACGCGCGTCTTGCCGTCCGCCAGCGTGGAGTACGTGGCATGCGTGCGGATGACGCTGCCGGAAAGGTTGCGCGATTCCTCGTAGCCGGCGTAACCCAGGATGAAGCGGTCGTCGGTGATGGCCACGGCGATGGCCGCGGTAGAGGGCAAAAGCAGGCTGCAGATGCGCTGGGCTGATTTGCTGTCCAGGCCTTCCTCGCCCATGGCCTCAAGGGTTTGGCTTGCCAGCTGCAGCACGTTGCTGGATTGGCGCGCGCGCACGGAGTCGGGGTCCATGAGCAGGCGGATGAGCACGGTGATGGACAGGGTGAACACCATGCCCGCGATGAACAGCGCCAACACGCTGACGACGGGCGATACCAGGTTCCAGATGAGCACAAGGCCCGATAGCGCCACCATCACCGACATGAGCATCTCGAGCGTGAAGTAACGCGGAAGCCTTGCGCGGTTATCCTCCATATCGACGTTCATACGCCGACTCCTTCCTTGTCGGGCACGACGGGCAAGCCGAAAAGGCCCGCGTGCGGCGTCAGCCCAGTATACCGAATTCGTTGAGCATGAGCATGACGGCCGCCACCAGCAGAAAGCCGCCGAAGATGAACCGCAGCTGCCGCTCGGGCACCACGCGCACCAGCCGCGCGCCCCCCAGGGCGCCGGGGATGCTGCCCACCACGATGGCGATGCCCGCCAGGTAGTCGATGTTGCCAAGCAGGCCCTGCTCGATGACGCCGGGGATGGCCAAGATCATGATGGCGATGAGCGACGTTCCCGAGGCAAGGCTCATGGGAATGTCCAGGACGGCCAGCATAAGCGGCACCATGATGAAGCCGCCGCCCACGCCCACGTAGCCCGAGGCCAGGCCGGCGATCAAGCCGATGCACGCGCCCTGGAGGTACTGCTTGCGGGAAAGATGCGGCTGGTCGGGAACGGGTTTCGGATTTGCGGAATGGGCGGAAGCGGCGCCCGCGCGGGGCGTGGGCGCGCACTTCACAGCTTTCTTGAACATCTTGAACGCGCTGAACCCGATGACTATCGCCGCCACACAGATGACCAGCCAGCCGGGCGAGACGCTTGCCAGCCACACGCCGAGCGGCGACATGACCGCGCCGCCTACGCCGAGCGCCAGGCCGAGCTTGGGCACGCAGGTTTTCGCGCGGGTATGCGCGACCACGCCCGAGATGGACGTGGGGATGATGGCGAACAGGCTGGTCGCCGTGCTGGCAAGCGGGCTCATGCCGAACGCCAGGCGGAAGATGGGCACCATGATGGTGCCGCCGCCCACGCCGAGAAGCCCCGACATCACGCCGACGAACACGCCCGCCAAAGCGGGCGCGATGAAGGCTGCGAACACGTCCATTGCGCCGCGCCGCCTTCCCTATTCGGCTATGTTCAGGCGGATCTCGCTGGTCACGCCCGGGTCGACGCCCGCGCCGGCTCCCGCCACGGGGAACGCCGCCGCCATGTTCGCCGCCGCTTGACGACGCGCCACGGACTGCACGATGGCCGTGTGCAGGATCTGGTCGCTGTCCATACGGGCCATGAGCTCGGGCCATACGAACTGGAACTCGAAATACTTCGAGCAGTTGCGCTGCGCGTACATGACGGCCTCGGTGCGCGCGGCCTTGGCGGCCTGACGGTACGCCTTCTTGTCCTTGCGGGCAAGGCTGCGCAGGATGGCCGTGATGCGGATGCGCTTTGTGATGCCCGGCTCCAGGAACGGGCCCGGATAGGGCTCGAGGGATTGCGGCTTGACCTGCATCAAGTCGATCTGCGTGCGGCTGTACTCCATCTTGCGGTACTCGTAGAGCCAGCGGTAGATGTCCTGACGGAAGCGCGTGCCCTCGCTGGTGGACGCCGGCGGCAAGTGGCGCAGGCTCCACTGGTTGTCGAACCAGATGTCGCTGCCGTACATGCGCAGGTTCAACATGTAGTCCAGGTCCTCGCCGCGAGCGACCCACGGATCGAACGACAGGCGTTTGAACGCCTCCTTGTGAATGGCCAGGCAGCCGCCGCACACATGGTTGCTGCGCGACAGGCGCGGGCCGCGCATGGCCTTCGTGATCCACTTATTGAAGGCCTTGCCCTGCTGCCAGAAACGGTTGTACCACTTGTCCTGGCTTTTCGACAGGTACGAGCCCTCGGAATTCAGATAGTAGCCGGTCTTCGCCAAGATAGGCACGCCCTTGCGCGTGAGCTTGCCCAGGCCGTAGACGCCCTTCTGCAGGAAGTCGGCGTCGTCGATGACCTCGTCGTCGTCGAGGAACACGATGGAGTCGAAGCCCATGACGTTGGCGAGCACCAGGCCCAGGTTGCGGATGGCGCCGTAGCCGACAAGGCCGATCTCCTTCGACAGCTTGCCCAGGCCCAGCTGCTCCATGCGCTGCTGCACCAGGTTGCACTCATCGGCGCCGATGATGGCGATGTTGAGGCTGGGGAAGCGCGAGACGATGTCCTGCACCTTCTCGGCGGCTTGGTCGGAGATAGCGGGCTCGGCGGCGACCAGCACGATGATCTGCCCGATGCCGCGAACCTTTTGCAAAGACGTGAGCAGACGCGGCAGCTCGCCGGGATTGCTCAACGGGGTGGTGTGGTCGTACGTGGCGATCACGCTGCCGGAATCCTTTCGGCGGCGCGGCGACACGAACGTCGGGATTACGATGACCGGATTCATGCACGTCCTTTGTTTCGGGTCCGTTTACGCCGAATGCGGGTTGCCGGGCCGCGGCCGTGGACCGGGCGCAGCAGCCGCACGCCGACGTGCGCGTTGCTTTCGGTTAACCCTTATATTGTAGCGTGTTTGGCAAGCGAGCGCGAAACGGCCCGGCAATCGGATGGAGACGCCATGGACGTCGCAGGTGCTAGCGGCGGCGCTTGCCACGGCCCGGACGACCTCCCTGGCCGCCGCGCTTCTTGTCGCTGGCCTTCTCGCCGCGCATGCGACGGGCCTCCTCGCGGCGGTCGCGCAACGTGGCCGTCTCCTGCTTGAGCGCCTGATAGCTGGCGAAACGCTCGGGTGCTATCTCGCCGGATTCGACGGCGGCGCGCACGGCGCAACCCGGTTCGTTCTCATGCTTGCAGTCGCGGAAGCGGCACTGCTGCGCCACCTGCTCGATGTCGGCGAACGCCGCGCCGATGCCCGCGTCGGCGTCCCACAGCCCCAGGCCGCGCACGCCGGGCATGTCCACCACGTACCCGCCGCCGGGGATGGCCACCATCTCGCGGCTGACCGTGGTGTGACGGCCCTTGCCGTCGCCCTCGCGCACCGTGCCCGTTTCCTGCACCTCTTCGCCGACGAGCATGTTGACCAGGCTGGACTTCCCCACGCCCGACTTCCCCACCAGCACCGTGGTGGTACCGGGGGTCATGAGGGCGCGCACGGCCTCCACGCTTTCGGCGTTGCCGTCCGACACCACCAGCGTGCGCACGTCGGGACCCGCCAGCGCGCGGACGCGCTCGGCCACCTGCTCCACCTGCTCCTCGCTCTCGGCAAGGTCGGCCTTCGTGAGCACCACCGTGACGGCGGCGCCGGTCTCGTACGCCAGCACCAGCTCGCGCTCCAGGCGGCGCAGGTTCACCTCGGCCAGCGGCTGGGCCAAGATGACGCGGTCGAAGTTCGCCGCCAGCACCTGGGGGACAGCGCGCTCGGTGGGGTCCTTGCGCACGAAGGCGCGCTCACGCGGGCAGATGGACTCGATGATGCCCTTATCATGGCCCTCCGGCGCGTTCACCTCGACGAAATCGCCGATGACGGCACGGACCTTCTCGCCCTTGACCAGGGCCGTTGCGTGTTCGCAGCGCACAAGGCGCCCATCCTCGCATCGCACGAGCGGATACCCGCGGTCAAGTTTCACAACCTGCGCTCTCTGCAAGCTTTCCTCCTTGTAGCCTTATCGCTGGCGTTCGCGCAGCAGATAGAACACCACCATCATGGCCAGGCCGATCATGACGGTCACCATGCCCGGGATGAACGCGTTGATGTCGAACTCGTCGGGAGTGGCCTTGCCCTTCTCCGTGACCGTCACCACCTGCGCATGCAGATCGGATGCGCCGTCGTGGTCGGGACACGCCAGATTGAACGTGCCGCGCACCTGCAGCGTGGTGCCCTTGCGGCCATAGGTGCCGTACGTGTCCACCTTGTCGGCGGACTCGTTGGTAAGGTAAACGGACACCGTGGACGAATCGGAGTGCGATGCCAGCTGCAGCCAGCAATGGCGGCCGTCGCCGGCGGTGATGCGATCGCCCACCACCTCGCCGGTGACCTGCACCGTCTGCTTGTCGTAATAGGTATCAGCCGTGCTCAGGTCCGTGATGGACGTGTCGTAGATAAACGAGCTGTCGGGCAGCTGCGTGACGTTGACGGCGTTGTCGCCTTCGGCGGGCTCGTCGGCGAAGGCTGCCTGCGGGCACGCGAACGCAGGGAGCGCCAGCGCAAAGGCCAACGCCGCGGCGGCCATTCCTTTCCGCATCATGAGCGCCTCACCAGCCTGCTCCTTACCACCCTGCGCGGATCGAGCGTCACCACGACCTCGACGATGAGCGCGATCAGCGTGAGGAACTCCAGACGGCCGGCCCACATCTCAAGCATGTAGAACAGCTCGAGCGACGCGGGCATGCCCTGGGAGCACACGCCTGACGAGATGCCGCCGTTGGAGGCCATGGCAACCGATTCGAAGATGGATTGCGTGGCGTCGTAGCCGTGCGCGATGCCCACAAGCGCGCCCACGGCGTAGGTGACCACGTACAGCACGAACACGGTCATGGCCTGCTTGACCACTTCAGGCGACAGGATGCGCCTTCCCAGGTGGTAGTACGACACCACCACTCGCGCCGAGTCGGGCGCCAGCGTCTCCTTCACCGTGGCCACCAGCGACTTGATGATCAGGCCCATGCGGCTGAACTTGATGCCGCCCGACGTTGATCCGGCGCCGCCGCCCACGCACATGAGCGCGGCGATGACCAGGAACGCGCCCGAGGTCAGCGACGTGGTCAACTGGTTGGTGGTGACGTTTTGGAAACCCGTGGTGGAGAACGCCGACACGATCAGGAACACGCCGCGGCGCATCATGGTGGCAAGGTTCGAGAAATCCGAGCTTGCCGACACCGACGCGGCGAACACCAGGGTCATCACGGCGATCCAGATGAACATGGTGCGGATTTCCATGTCGCGGAAGTACACGTTCAGGTGCCCCTTCCACAGCTCGGCATGCAGCACGAAGTTCACCGATCCGATGATCATGAGGAGCATCAGCACCACTTCGATGGGGAACGAATGGTAGTACAGGATGGACGTGCTCATGGGCGCGAAGCCGCCGGTGCAGAAGCTGGAGATGGCCAACCACAGGCCGTTGAGGAACGCGCGCGGCGCCTCCATGCCGGCGAACGCGCACATGACGGCCAGCACGGCGGTGGCCACAAAGATGAAACCCAGCGACAGCTTTGCGATGAACTGGGCGGTTTGCACGATGTTGGGGACCACGTGCTCGCTGCGGCCCTCGGACATGTACAGGCTGGCGCCCGAGCGCTTGCCGAACAGGCCAAACGACAACGCCACCACTACCAGGCCCAAGCCGCCTAGCAAGATCATGATGAAGCGCCACATGCTGTCGGCATAGGACAGGTGGTCAAGGTCGGAGATGATGCTGGCCCCTGTGGTGGTGATGCCCGAGACGCCGTCGAACATGGCGTCAAGGAACGTGTTGTAGTGGCCCGAAAGATACAGTGGAATGGTGGCCATGAATGCCAGGACCACCCACGCCAGGCCCGTGACCACCAACGCCTGTTGACGGTTCAGGCGCCCGGGCTCGATGCGCAGGAAGCGCAACGCCGACCCGACGATGAGCGATAACCCTATGGAAAGCAGGTAATGGCTTGCAGGGGTCCATTCGCGGAACACGATGGCGGTGACCAACGGCACGATAAGCGCCACGGACGAGAAAAGCACCAGCATGCCCAGGTAATGGCCGATGACCCTGACGTCATACCACGTGAAGCGCTGCCACATAGCGGTGCCTACCCCCGCCGCCCGGCGCGCAAAATGTGCCGTTGCGAGCTCATCCCACCACGAGCCTAACCAAGATCATGATGATCCACAGCGACAACAGGAAGCACACGCAGCTCAGCACCACCACCGTGAAGCTGATAAGCGGCGTTTCGATCATCTGCAATATGTCGTGGATGCTCTTCTGCATAGCGTGAACATCATAATACAAAAAGCCTGCCGGCCCTGTTGAGGGCCGGCAGGCTTCACATTCGGAATGGGCTGCGGCAGGTGACAGGCGGTTGGGGCCGCGCGCCGAGCGCGGGCGTGCCGCCCGGGACGACGGGGCCGCGCGCCGCCGGGTTGCGCAGGCGTTCCCGGACCGTGTGCCGTGTGCCGTGTGCCGTAAACGGCCGCTTAGGCCATCAGCTTCGTGACCGCGTTCGCGTAGGCGACCGGGTCGGCGATGGGCATGCCCTCGACGATGAGCGCCTGATCGTACAGGATCTCAGTGTAGAGCTTCACCTTCTCGGCATCGCCGGCGGACTGGGCGTCCTTAAGCACCTGGAACACCGGGTGCTTCGCGTTCAGCTCGAGCACGCGCTGCGACTTCACCTCGCCCATGCCGTCGGGCATCTGCGACATGAGGCGCTCCATCTCAAGCGACACGGGGCCCTCGGTGGTGACGGCGGACGGCGCATCGGTCAGGCGCGTGGACACGGCCACCTTGGTGACCGCGTCGCCGAGCTGCTCCTTCATGGCAGAGAGCAGGGCCTCGTTGTCCTTCTCGGCTTCCTCGGCCTCCTTCTTCTCCTCCTCGGAGGCGAAGTCCAGGTCGCCCGACGCCACGTTCTTGAGCTCCTTGGGGCCGGTTCCCTCGATGTCCTTGCCCTCGGCGTCCTGCTCGGCCTCGGGACCGTAGGTCATCATGGCCTGGAAGCAGAACTCGTCGACATCCTTCGTGCACAGCAGCACGTCGTAGCCCTTGCCGAGCACCGTGTTCACGATAGGCAGCTTGGCCAGACGGTCGATGCTGTCGCCGGCGGCATAGTAGATGGACTTCTGGTCGGCGGGCATGGCCTCGAGGTACTCGGCCAGCGTGACCATCTTCTGCTCCTTGGCGCTGTAGAACAGCAGCAGGTCGGCCAGCTCGTCTTTGAGCATGCCGTAGCTGGTGTAGATGCCGTACTCCAGGCCGCGTCCGAAGTCCTCGAAGAACTTCTCGTAGGCGGCGCGGTCGTTCTTCAGCATCTTCTTCAGCTCGCTCGTGACCTTCTTCTCCACCTTGCGGGCGATGGCGTGCAGCTGGTTGTTCTGCTGCAGCGTCTCACGCGAGATGTTGAGCGTGAGGTCCTGGCTGTCCACGACGCCGCGGACGAAGTTGTAGTGGTCGGGCAGCAGGTCCTCGCACTTCTCCATGATCAGCACGTTGGAGCTGTACAGCTCCAGGCCCTTCTTGTAGTCCTTGCTGTACAGGTCGTACGGCGCGCGGCCGGGGATGAACAGCAGCGCGTCATAGGACAGCGCGCCCTCGGCGTGGATGGAGAACGTGGCCGCCGGGTCGGTGAAGTCGTGGAAGGTCTGCTTGTAGAACTCGCTGTACTCTTCCTGTTGTACGTCGGACTTGCTGCGCTTCCAGATCGGCACCATGGAGTTGATGGTCTCGACCTCGGTGTACTGCTCGTACTCGGGCTTGTAGTCGTCGCCGGCGTCCTCGGGCTTGGGCTTCTGGCGGGACTTCGAAACCTCCATGCGCACGGGGTAGCGCACGTAGTTGCTGTAGCGCTTGATGAGGTCCTTCAGACCGTACTCGCTGAGGAACTGATCGAAGTTCTCCTCGTCGGTGTTGTCCTTGAGCGTAAGGATGATGTCGGTGCCGTTGCCCTCGCGCTGGGCCTCCTCGATGGTGTAGCCCTCGACGCCATCGGATTCCCAGGCCCACGCCTGGTCGCTGCCGTAGGCCTTCGACACCACGCGCACGGATTTGGCCACCATGAACGCGCTGTAGAAGCCCACGCCGAACTGGCCGATGATGTCGACGTCGTCGCCCTGCTGCTCGGCGTTCTCCTGCTTGAAGGCCATGGAGTCGGAATGGGCGATGGTGCCCAGGTTGCGGTCCAGGTCCTCCTGCGTCATGCCGATGCCGTTGTCGGACACGGTGATGGTGCGGGCGTCCTTATCGAAGGCGACGTCGATGCCGAGCTGGTCCTTCGTCAGCTGGATGCTGGAGTCGGTGAGGCTTTTGAAGTACAGCTTGTCGACGGCGTCCGACGCGTTGGAGATGAGCTCGCGCAGGAAGATCTCGCGGTTGGTGTAGATGGAGTTGATCATCAGGTCGAGCAGCTTCTTGCTCTCTGTCTTGAACTTGCGCATAGGTGCGGCGCTTCCTTTCCGTTCGTGCTTCGGTGCTGCGGGGCCGGCCGCGCGGCGCGGGGACGCTTCGTTCACCTGGTGAAACGCAGGCTTGCGGCGCCCGCCCGCAGGCGGGGCGCCGGGCCGTGCATACCCCGGCGAATGAAACGCCCCGCAGATGCGGGGCGCGTTAGCAGTCTCACAGCTTGAGTGCTAATTTCGATTGTAGTCTGGCACTTGGGAGTGTCAAGTGACAGGAAGGTGACAGCGGGAAGGCTTCGCTAAATCTCGATTTGCGTGTAGTCCAGATCGCGGTTCTCGCACAGCCATTCGAACATGCCCGGCACGTTCGTGACCTTGACCAGGCCGTTTCCTAGGCCGTCCGGTTCGTGCGTGAGCAGGAAGTCCGCCCGCAGGTCGATGGCGGCGTTGACCATGAGCTGGCCTTCTGGGTTTTGCCCCGACGAGGCCAGCATGCGGTCGATGTTGGCCTCGGTGAGATCCGCCACCTGCACGAAGGTGCGCAGGCCGCGGGTGCGCTCCATGGCGCGCGGCAGCAGCTCGGGCTTGCCGCCCTCGGAGAGCAGGTAGACGAGGTCGACCACCTGCGGGGCGGTGACCCACAGGTCGAACTCGCCGACGCGGCCGGCGACCATGAGCATGCGCGTTTGCTGGTAGAACGGTTGGCGCTCGTTCATGAAGTCCATGACGACTTCGGTACCAAGCAGGACACGGGCCTGAGGCATGCTAGATCACCCCCCGCGAGGAGAATCGCGCGGCGCGGGCGATGGCCGCGAGGTCCGGGCCGTCGGCCGGCAGGTCGCCGTGCTCGAAGGCACCGTCGACCAGCGCCGAGGGCGCTTCATCGGCGACATCGGATGTGCCGCCGGATACGGGTTCGGAGAGGGAATCGACGAACTCCACGGCGTTATCCCAGGCCGCTTCATCCTCCGCCGCCACGATGCCCGTGAGAAACGACGCGTCGCCGTTCTCGATGAGCTTGTCGTACATGCGGTTGATGGCCTGGGAGGCCGTGAGGCCCTCCCGCTGCAGCACAAGGCCGCCGCGGCGCTTCTTGCCGGGCGCCATGCGGCCGGTGACCATTGCCTCGCCCATTGCAACCTCCGATCGTCCCGCTTCGCTGCACGGGGAAACGGGGGACGGCCGCTTGGCCGGCCATTGTTTCCCGCAGCGTTTACCAGCGTTACGCCGGGCTCCGCCGGCGCAACTTGTGTGAGTGCGTGGTTCGTATTATTGTACAACGTTTTACGTACAACGTCAAGGGGACAGTCTGCGGCGTTCATTGCTTTCACACAAGTTTTTATGCGGTTTACCTGGGGTTATTCTGATAGCGAAGACGGCATGGGCGAAAGGCCGGAGGAGCCAGCCCAAGATTCAAGCCTACACCTACATAGACTGTTAACAGACCGCATGCAAGGTTTTGCTACCATGTGCTACTGGACGAAAACTGCCCGACGCACGGCGCCAGGGCCCAAAAACGGATGACACAAGGAAGGCGGTCGGGCATGCCCGCGAAAACGTTCTCCATCATGGGCGATTCCATCAGCACCTTCGAGGGGTGCGTGCCCGATGGCTACACGCTGTTCTATAACGACGAGCACTTGGAGCGATCCGGCGTGCTGCGCCCCGAGGATACCTGGTGGTCGCACGCGGTGCGCGCGCTCGGCGGCACCGTACTTGCCGATAGCGCCTGGTCAGGCAGCATGGTCGAAGGCGCGGGCTTCCCCGCCGCCAGCAGCCCCGAACGCGCAGCGGCCCTGCTGGGCCCCGACGGCCAGGTGCCCGATGCGGTGCTCGTGTTCATCGGCATCAACGACTACGGCTGGGGCGGCGCCGAGGCGCAGGCCGCCGGCCACAGCCACGCCATGCCGCGCTGCATCGACCCGGCAACCGTTCCCGAGCAGGTGGCCGGCGCCGCGCCCGCCGACGCCGTAGAGCGTTTCGGCGCGGCATATCGCACCATGCTGCGCAACATCCGCACTGCCGCCCCTAAAGCCGCGGTGTATTGCATCACGCTGCTGCCTGGGCGCACGAATGGCGTCGACCACCCCGAATTCTGCTACCGTCTGCGCGGTCATCACCTGGACGAATACAACGCCGCCATCCGCGAGGCTGCTGCGACCGAAGGCTGCCGCGTCGCCAACGTGCGAGCGTTCGGTCGCGACTACGACTCGCTCGAAGGCACGCACCCCACGAATCTGGGCATGCGCCAGTTCGCCAGCATGGTAGTGCGCGCAATGCAGCTGGCAGATGCGGCGGAAGCGAGCTCGGCGAGCGCGAACGGGGGACGGAGGTGCGTTCGCGATGTGGGGGACGCGGACGTGGCGGAAGCGGATGCGGCGGAAGGCGTCACCGTCGGGGCGCAGCCCGATGCCGACAATCCCGCACTTGACCTGCGGGATTTCTGCGGCGCGCCCGAGAGCGCGCAACTCTGCGATGCGCCCACCTGCATCGGCTGCCCCCACGCCGCCAACACCGGCAACCAATGGCTCTGCAGGTGCCTGAAGTAGGCAGCCGCACTCCCGACGACGCGCATATCGCGGGCATATCGGGTAGGACGCGCTAAAGAATCTCGCAACTAGCGTCCAAGCAAAGTTCTGGGCGGTTTCGCAGGCTGCAGAACGGGGCGCCGACAATACGGATACTCCTGACCTGGGGTTATGATGCGACCACCGGTGAGAATCGCAGCGAAGGGCCGGGAAAACCGCCCAGAACTTCGGAGGGGACGTCAAATTCGGGCCCGTTTTCCTGCGAAACAATCCAGAAGTTAGGGTGTGCGGCATCCGAGAGGGGTGTGCGGCGCCTGAGATGGAGGCGAGCGACGGGAAACCGCCCAGAACATGGGGGTGTACGACATCCGAGAGAGGGATGCGCGGCAGGAAACCGCCCAGAACCGGGAGGACCAGTGAGCCCGGTGCGGCGTGGCTGCGCCACCCTCCCCTGAACGCAATCGGGCCCCGGCGTTTGCCGGGGCCCGATTTGCTTCACGCGGCCTAGAGCCGCGCAACTATGCTGGAAAGCTTGCTCGCCTGCTCGCTTGCTTACTTACTTGACCAGCTGGATCTTCTCGATGTCGTCGCGGGTGGTCTCGCGGTAGAGCACCACGCGCTTGCCGATGACCTGCACCAGCTCGGCCTCGGCCTGATCGGCGATCTCGCGGCCGGCCTCGGCGGCCTGGCTGCCCGTTTCGCACAGCACGCTGACCTTGATGAGCTCGTGGGCCTCAAGACCCTCGTTGACCTGCTTGAGGATGTTGGCGGTGACGCCTTCCTTGCCGACGATGACGGTGGGCTTCAAGTTGTTCGCCATGCTGCGCAGCTGACGGACCTGCTTGCCGGTGATAGCCATGGGTTGCGCTCGTTTCTCTTCGTGTGTTAACGCTAAAGCGGCGCGCCCGTGAAGGCGCGCCGCAGATTCGCTTACGTCTATTTTACATGCTTCACGCGCGTTTCGCCTCGCGTTTCACCGCAGCACGCGAATAAACCAGCGCGAGTGCACAACCTGCCGCGGCGATGCACGCCGCCACCACCATGGCAACCGAGAAGCCTTGCGCGGTCGCAAGCGCCTCATTGGCGCCCGCCGCCAAGGCGCCCGCCTGGGCGGTAGACATGATACCCGTGTACAGCGAAGGGCCGATGCAGGCCGCGATCTGCACGAACGTGGTGGAGATGGCCACCCCGAACGGGTTCATCTCCTGAGGCAGGGTGCGCAGGCCCGCCGTCTGCGAGGGCGAGAAGATGAAGCCGGTGCCGCCCATGATCAGCAACGCCGCGACGAACGCCGCCGGCAACGACTGCGCAGGGGCCAACACGGCGATCACGATAAAGCCCACGGTGATGACGGCGAAACCAGCCGGGAGCAGCGGCCACTCGCCGCGCGCATCCATGATGCGGCCGCCCAAAAGCGTGGTGCCCGCGTTCGCCAGCACCGGGACCAGCATCAGCAGGCCGGCCGCGAACGCCGTCAGGCCCGTGCCGCCTTCCAGGTACAGCGGCAGCAGCACGCTTACGCTGAAGCTGCCCATCATGGCGATGGTGGTCAGCACCACCGACGGCCAGAACGCGCGGCTCTTCATAGGCGTCAGGTCGATGAGCGGATGCTCGCAGCGCAGCTGGCGCAGCACGAACAGCGCCGCCGTGACCGCCGCCGCCGCAAGCGACCCGACCGCAAGCGCAACGTCGATGGTCAGCTCGACGAGTCCCAGGCTCAGCGCGCAGAGGAACGCCGCCGAGAGCACCGTAGACGGAATGTCCAGGTGAGCAGGGGAGAAGCCCATGTTCTTGACGGCGAACAACGCCACCAGGGCAAACACTGCCATAGCGGCAAGGGGCAACGCGAACACGCTATGCCAGCCGAACGAGGTGACCAGCGCGCCGCACACCGTCGGGGCCAAGGCGGGGCCGAACGTGATCACGCAGCCGCCGATGGCAAGGAACGTCCCCAGCTTGTGCTTCGGCGCAACCACCAGCACCGTGTTCATCATGAGCGGGATGAAGATGCCCGAGCCCGCCGCCTGCACCAAGCGCGCCGCCATGAGCAGCTCGAAGCTTGTAGCGAACAGCCCCATCACCGAGCCGACCAGCGTAAACGCCGCCGCGGCGAAGTACAGAGGGCGCAGCTTGAAGCGGCGGTACATGAACGCCATGCACATGACCACGATGGTCGCCACGATCATATAGCCCGTGACCAGCCATTGCGCCGCAACCGAATCGACACCGTACTCGCCCATGATGGACATGAGCGCCATGTTCACCAGATTCTCGTTGAATCCTGCCAAAAACGCGCTGGCGTATAGAACGACCAGCAGCATGACCAGCGATTTCCCCTGCATTCCGCATCCTTTCGCACTCGTTGACCGGACAATCGACGCAAAGGGCGTAAGACGCAGCCGGCGCTGACCGCTTGCGCGGGAAGCGGGCTGCGAAGGCGGGCGGCGGCAAACGAAACCCCGCCCGGAGCGCGCGCAAAACCCAAAGGCCCGCGTCGGGCAAACCCCTGCATATCGATTGTGTTCTGGAACCCCCGGCAAACTGGCGCGTGCGGCGCGGAAGCGCGAATGCACGGCTTGGGCACGCTTACCCGTGGTACGCAACGTATTCTAGCCACATCCCCGCTTCGCCGCGGGCTTTCCCCACAAAGAAAACCGCCCCGGCGCCAGCGAGGACCCGGGGCGGATGGCGCGCGGCGGAGCGGGGGCTCCAAACACGCAGCCAGACAAAACCGCCCCGGGCCGATGGGGAGAGTCCGGGGCGGATGGCGCGTACCGGGAAAGGGGACCCGAAACGCGGCCTACGAGAACCGCCCCGGGCCGATGGGGCCCGGGGCGGATATCGCCGCATGTTAGAGGGGAGGGAGCGCCCAACACGCGGCGATCGGCAGAGGGCCCCTTGGCGCGAAGAGGATGCACAAGGGGCGCTTGCCTTTCGGAATGGTTATCTCTCGTTCGGCGCCAGCTTCACTGCCTGGCCGCGCTTGGCGACCACCGGAATGGTGATGGCGTTGGCCGGGCACGCGTCCACGCAGGCGTTGCAGCGCGTGCAGTCCGCCAGCGTGCGCTCGCCGTAGTCCGGATGGCGCAGGTTGATGTCGGCCTCGCACACCATGGTGCAGCGGCTGCACGGCGTGCCCTTCGACGTCTCCAGGCACTTCGCGTCATCGATGACGGGCTTGAACGTGCGGCTGAAGCGGCCCATCAGGTTCATAAGGCCGGCCATGGGGCAGAAGCGCGTGCACCATTTGCGCAGGAACACCAGCTCGATGATCAGCATCAACGGGATGAGGACCACGGCCACGGTCATGTCCGCATTGGCGAACAGGCGCCAGAACACCAGCACGGTGGCGAAGGTCAGGCCGATGGGGCAAACCAGGCAAAACACCGGGAAGCCGAAGGTGGCCGTGGACAGCAGCGCGCCGCCGAGCACGTAATGGCGCGAATCCAGCTTGGCGCGCTGCTGCTTGCAGGCGCTGCAGCTCTCGCAGCCGCCCTTCACGCCGCAGCCCAGCTCGAACTTGGCGATATCAAGCGCCTCGTCGCGTTTCGCCTGCTCAAGCTCGCGGCGCTTCTTCGGCGAACGGAAGAACGCGCGCAGCTTGCCCAGCACGGGTACGGGGCAGATCCAGCCGCAGAATGCGCGGCCGAACAGGAACACGAGCAGCGCCATGATGATGATGCTGAACACGGCGCGCGGGACCAGGGTCTTAGTGGCCAGCATGGTGGTGATCGCGCCAAGCGGGCACAACGCGCTGAACGAGCCCGGGCCGAAACCGGACAACGTACCCATGTTGATGCCCGCGATCAGGCACACAGCCAGGATGCAGAACACGGCGGCCGCCACGATGGTGCGGATCTTGCTCAATTTCATGACAACCCCCTTACAGCGAGGACGCAGGACGGACGACGATGGCGCGCTCGGTGGCTCCCGCGACGATGGAGCCTTGCTGCAGCGACACGCACACGCTCTCGCAGGCGCCGCAGCCGACGCACTTGTCCTCGATCACGTACGGGCGCGGGCTGTAGCCGTTGCCATCGAGCTGAATGGCGTCGTACCCGGCATCGAGGCAGGCGTCGAAGCAGAAATGGCAACCCGTGTCGCGGAACGCCAGGCACGTCTTGGGATCGATCTCGGCCAGGCCGATGATGGTGTTGTTCGCATCGGCGCCGGCGGGAAGCTGCAGTGCCTCGGTGGGGCACGATGCCACGCACAGCGGCACCCCGCCGTTCTCCTCGGCGCAGAAGTCGCAGTAATCGGCGCTGAAGTCCAGCTGCGGGCTGCGCATCCCCAGAAGGCCGTCCTCGATCTTGGCCGGCTTGATGACGTGACGCGGGCACGCCTCGTAGCATTTCTCGCAGCGGATGCAGGCGCTGACCAAGTGCGCCTCGTCCTGACCTCCCGGCGGACGGTTCAGCGGCACGTGGCCGGCATAGCGCAGGGCGCCCAAACCAAGCAGCGCAGCCGTGCTGCCAACGCCGATGAGCAGCGAGCGGCGCGAAACGCTCATCGGCTCCTTCGCCCTCTTCGCAGCAGGCTGCGCGGGCGCCGCATCGATCGCAGCGCCGACATCCTTCGCCACGGCGGGCTGCGCGCCCTCCTTCTTCTCTTCGCTCATGAAGACCCCTCTCCGTGTCTTTCCGTTTCCTCTTCCTATGCGTGAAAGCCCCGGTCGGGGCTTTGCGAAAACGCGTATATGAGGGGGCTTCCGTTGCCGAAAGCGGGGCGTTCAGGTAAGCCCCCTCCAACACGCCTTTTCAGCTTGCGAGCTGGCGTTTTCCCGCCAACTCGCCCGCAAGGCCGGCCGACCAGAACCGGCCTTGCGCCTTCGTTTCCTAGAACAGGGCGAAGATGTGCATCGCCGCCGAGTACAGGAGCACGCGCCAGATGATGCCGCCGATGATGCAGCACACGCCTGCACCGCCGGCGTAGATGGCCAGCTGCTGGCCTTCCTTCGCCTTGCCGAACCACAGGATGGCGGCCGGGGCGATGATGCCGACGATGATGGCGCCCAGCCAGAACATCACGGCGTTGGAGCCTGCCAGCAGGCTGCCGACGACGGCGGCGCGGTCGACCATGGGCACGTCGGGCAGCGTCGGGTCGAAGTAGAACGCGATGTCGGCTGAGTACGTGCCGGCGGAGCCGTTGATCATGATCGCGTACACCAGCACGACGACCAGCTGCGCCACGGCGCCGACCAGGGCGGTCTTGACCATGAAGTCGCGGGCCTCGACGTCGCCGGTGGCGCCGGCGATCACGAGCGCGGCCAGGCCGCCCATGAAGACCGTGTTCGTCAGGTAGTACACGATCAGGAGCGGGTTATCCCAGGTGGGCAGCGACGGCATCAGGTAGGAGTCGCCGGTGACCATGGGAAGCGCCAGGCCCACGACGATGGCCAGGACGCCGGCCCACTTCGGGGCGGTGCCGTCCTCGGAGCGGCGGGCGAACAGGAAGAACAGCACGATCGCGATGAACTCCACGACGCAGCCCCACAGCTCGAGGGTGATGCCGGACACGCCGTAACCGTTACCGGCGAGCAGCGCGCCGAACGCGTTGAAGATGCGCTCCCAATGCTGCAGGTGCATGAACACGCAGATACCGCCGATAACGAGCGTCGCCAGCGCGGCGATGAGCGCCACGTTCTGCATCTTCTTGCCCTTGCCGAGCACGGTGAGCAGGCCCTGTGCGCCCAAGATGCCGCCGGACAGACACAGGAAGAAGGTGAAGAGGATTAGAGGCCATTCCGGATTCATGAGTCTACTCCCTCCACTTTCGGCCCTCGCGGAGCAGGTACATCAGCTTGGGCTTGTTGCCTGCGTCCTTGAGATGATGGATATCGCTTTCCTTGTACGCCTCGACATAGTCCTTGAGCTTGACGCGGGTCTTGGTCATCTCGTCGTACTGGCAGCCGGGGCTGTCGGGGTGCGCCGGGCCCTCGAAGTTGTCGACGCCCTTGTCAAGGTCGCCGAAGAAGCGGGCGCGGGCGCCGCACTGGGCCACGCACTGCGGCAGCTCGCCTTGGCTGATGCGCTGCTCGCACATGGTGCACTTCTCGACGACGCGCTCCTCCTCGTTGAGGTAACGCACGCCGTACGGGCAGGCCAGGGCGCAGAAACGGCAGCCGATGCACTTGGACTTGTCGATCTGCACGGTGCCGTCCTCGCGGATGTGGGATGCGCCCGTCGGGCACACGCGCACGCACTCGGGGTTGGCGCAATGCTGGCACTGAACCGGAAGGAAGTACATCTCCACGTCCGGGAAATCGCCCGATCCGCCCTCGATGGGGTGCGGACCGATGCGCAGCGTCTTGATCCAGAAGTTGCCGACGTCGACGCCGTTGATCGCCTTGCAGGCGACCGTGCAGGCCAAGCAGCCGGTGCAACGGTTCAGGTCGGTGATGATCGCGTAATTTGCCATGGGTTGTTACCTCCTTTCCTTATTTGTAAGAGCCGAGCTTGTCGCTCAGCTGGCCTTTGTTGCTGTGCTGGCCGAGGGCGTCGTTTCCGCGCTCGCCCTTGGGCAGCTTGCCGGTGACCAGAGCCTCCGGGGACTGGATGGACGGGTTGCAGCCCTTCGCATCCATGTTGGCGAAGGTCAGCTCCACCTTGGCGTCGGCCAGACGCGGGTCGTTGGACAGCCATTCCTTCAGACGCGGGTCGTTGGCGTTCGTGATGGCGGGGTTGCCCTTCGGATCGCACGGCACCGGGTTCTTGAACGGGGAGTTCTCCGGCGTGGCCTTGTAGATCAGCGCGGGGATGCCGCGCAGCTGCGAGGCGCCGCACACCCAGCACTGAGCGTACTTGTCCATGCAGCAGTTGATGCCGACCAGCTCGAAGCCGTGGCTTGCGGTGTCCATCTCGGGGTACCACCAGGCATGGTTGGCGTTGATGGTGCCTTCCTTGATGCCGTAGTACAGGTCGGCGACCTCGCGGACCGCGCCCCACGGGGTGCGGATCCACACCCAGTCGCCCTGCTCGACGCCCATACGCGCGGCGTCCTTCGGGTTGATCTCGACGCGCGGGGACGGCCACAGCTCGCGGCACCAGGGCAGCTGACGGTGCTCGGAGTGGAAATACACGGGCTGGCGGGAACCAGTGGTCATGATGAACGCGTGGTCGTCGCCGTACTTCTGCAGGTTCTCCTTGTACTCCTCCATCAGATGATCGCCCTTGTAGTTGTCATTGATGTAGGAGTCCGTCGTGGCGATCTGGTCCGCCTGGTCCTTGTGATAGTAGCGCGGAGCCTCGACCTTGGAGTTCTTCGGCTCGAACCAGTGCGGGAACTTGTCGATGTCGGGGATCTTCCCGTCATAGGCGGCACGGTCCGGGCTGCAGCTCTCCGCGAACGTCTTGGTGGTGTCCGGGATGTAGGTCTCGGCGATGGTGGACCACACCTCGACCTTGGCGGTCGGGGTCATGAAGCCGCACTTCTCGTCGACGGCAGCGTACAGGTTGTAGCCGCCCTGCTGACGACGGTAGCCCATCTCCCAGCGACGATACGTGCCCCAACGCTCGGGGTGCCACTTGCGGCAGTCGAACCAGCCCTCTTCCTGGAACTTCGCGGCGTACTCGGGGAAGTCCGGGCCGGCCACGTCATTGATGGCCTGCGCGGGCTTTTCGGCGGCAGCGTAGCTCGGGAAGGCCGGGATGACCTGCTCGGGCTTGCTCTCCTTGTCCTTGAACTCCTCGATGCGCCACCAGTCGGTAGCGTCCTTGAGCACGCGGTACTCCTGCTGCTCATAGGTGATGCTGCCGCCCATCTGCACGAACTCGTTGTAGTCCAGGTTGTTCCAGCCGTCGTAGTTCAGGTCGCGGTCGTTCCAGATCACGGCGCTGCGGTCGGCAGGGATGTCGGCGCGGGTTGGATGCTCCTTGCCCGAGACCGCCTTCGCCATACCCAGGTACAGGCAGATGACGGCGACCGGGTCGTAGATGCAGTCGCCCATCGGCTCGACGGCGCGCTGACCTGCGCCGAAGATGCCGCCGGCGCCCTGGGACACGCGGCCGGTGTTGACCTCGAGCCAGTGCAGGACGGGGATGACGATGTCGGCGCAGCCGTTGTTCGGGCAGCTCCACAGGTTGAAGTCCAGCCAGAAGTCCAGGCGGGTCAGGGCCTCCCAGGCCTCAAGCAGGTTGGACTCGTTCATGAAGTCGCCGGACATGCACACACCGCCGTGGATCTGATACGGGGTGTCGATGCCGTTGATGGAGTCCCAGATGGTCGCGGAGTCGGCCCAGCGGTTCCAGTAGCGAAGCAGCGGGAAGCGCTCTGCGGAGATCTGCTTGGCGTTGCTGTCGAAGCTGGTCTTCAGGCCCGGCCACGTGCGGGAGCTCTTGTAGGCGCCGCCCTTGCGCTCGGCGATCCAGCGAGCCTCCTCGGCGGAGGGCACGTGGTTGCCGTAGCGCTCGGCCAGCGGGGACTTCACGTCGATGAGGTGCTGCACGAAGTTCTGGATCAGCGGCACCTGGTCGTCGATGGACAGGTCGCGCGGGGTGTCGCCCAGCTCCATGGAGCCGACGCCGTCGCGGATACCCCAGTCCTGCGGGGCATGGTCGGTGACCTTCATGTTCGCGCGGCCGCAGCAGCCGTCGACCTCGGCCTTGGAGGAGCCGCGGTTGCCGGCGGGCTCGTCGGAGTTGCCGGTGATGCAGGCGATCAGCTGCAGGGCGCGGGAGTTCTGCACCGCGTGGCCCGTCTGGTCGGGAGCCAGCTGGTAGTGGATGCCGCCGTTGCCATGCAGGGGGTTCAGGCGCGTGGTGTAGATCTTCACGGCCTCGACGATCTTCTCGGCGGGGACCTCGGTCACGCTCTCGCAGTACTCGGGCGTGTACTCGGACAGGCTGTCGGAGAAGGCCTCCCAAACGGTGCCGGCCTTGATGGTGGTGCCGTTCTTCAGCTTGATGTCCACACCGCCGGGGAACAGCGCGGGGTTCTTCGGCAGGCCCATGGGGTTGGACTTCTTGCCGCCCTCGTTGCCCTCGTTCCAATACGCGTCGTAGGACGGGTCGGCCGGGTCGGCGAAGTGCGACGGGTCGGGCAGCCACGCATCGGCGATGATCGGCTTGTACGGATGCTCGATCCAGGTGCCGGTCGTCGGGATCTTATGCTTCTCGCCTTCCCACTGGCAGGCCTCGGCGTCCCAGTAGGTGGGCTTGTTGTTGTTCTCATCCCAGCAGATGAAGCGGCGATAGCTGTACTTCTCGTCCGCCGGCTCCCACCACTGGCTGATCCACTCGCGGTCGACGTCGGCCTCGGTCAGGATACGGGATTCCATATCCACGCCGCCGTTCATCTCCTGGAACCAGCCCTTCTTCGTGCGGCCGTCCTTCTCGGGGTTCCACAGGAACGGGGCGTTGGTCCAACGGCGGACGAACAGGTCGTCGTAGGCCTCGTTGTCCAGGATCCACTTGAGCCAGGTCAGGGAAAGGCACAGGTCGGTACCGACGCGCAGCGGCAGCCACAGGTCGGCTTCCTTTCCCAGCGGCGTCATGCGCGGGTCCACCAATATATGCTTGTAAGCGCGCTGCGAGCAGTCCACGACCGTACGGTTCGTGGAGTCGTAGTTGGAGTACTCGGCGGCGGTGCCCCACTGCACGTACACCAACGGACCCTGCTCGACTTCCATCCAGGGCGAGCCGATCTCGTCGGTCAGGATGCCGGCGAAGTGGCGCGGGCCCTTGCAGATCTCGTACGCCAGGTGGGCGTTCGGGGTCGGGAAGATGGACTTCAGCGTGCCGTACGGGGGCTGCGCCCACACGCGGGACGTGCCGCCCATGGCGAAGTTGGCCTCTCCGCCGTACTTCTCCACGATCTCGTTGAGCTTGGCTCCGGCCTCGTCGAACGCATCGGCCAGGGAAATGCGGACCCAACCGGGATCGTCCTCGCCCTTGGGGTTCGTGCGCTTCAGGCAGTAGCGCAGACGATCGGGGTGGTACAGTGCGAGCATCGACGACTGAGACTTCGCGCAGCAGTGGCCGCGGCTGTGAGCGTTGGACTCATCGCCCTCGACCTTGATCACCTTGTTGTCCTGAACGGTGACCCATGTGCCGCACTCGACTTTGCCGCACGCACGGCAGCACGAGCGGATGCGCTTCACTTCGCCGGCCGTCGGGTCGGCGCCCTCGGCCAGAGCCGCGGACGGCGCTGCCGCGAACCCTACGGTCGCGGCGGCACCCGCCATAGCGGACGCCTTCAGGAAGCTGCGGCGAGTCAAAGATAGTTTCGCCATATGCCCCTCCTCTCCTTTTCTGATTCGTTTCTCCTTCGTCTCCCGCATTGGGAACGCGGCGCCGTGCCGGCACCCTGCCTCCGCCTGCAAGGGGGAAGGGAGGGAGGAGGTGGCGGCCGGGCCGGATGCGGCTACGGCGCAGCGTTCCCAATGCGATGACCCGATGGTACGGCGGCGGGCCGGACGGGAATCATAAGGGTGGGATGTATGAGCGCGCGCATATCATCCTTGCGGGATGATTTTGCGCTGAACTGGGCATTTATACTTCGATTAGCGAAGAGGACGCAGGCGGACAACCTGGGGCGGGCCCGAATCGGGCAGCCCGCGGGGCGTTCGCCGAACGAAGAGTTAGGGGTAAAGGACATGGCACAACCAAGGCCTTCGATGACGCTGATACTGGACCTGGACGAGCGCGTGGATTCCGAGGAGCTGCGCCTGGAGATCGGCCGCAGCTACGCCTACGTGGGGTCGACGCTGGTGCGCACGCACGCCGCCGCGAGCGAGGACGCCCCGGTGGAGAACACCATGCGCATGTTGGTGAAGCTGGGCACGCGCCAGTACCTGGCGGCCGGCGAGGAAGGCTCCGACGAGCTGTGGAACGACGTGATGCGCGATTGGTTCCGCAACCAGTTCCGCAAGCTGGGCAACCAGGCGCTCATCTACAACAAGCGCCAGAAGGAGATGGAGGACGGAAGCGAGCTTGCGTTCACGTGGCTTGAGGTGGACCTGCAGAACGGCACGCTGCCCGTGCGCCTGCACATGGACGACGTAAGCGGCATCGCCGAGGACGCCGCCGACATGCTCTCGCTCGTGCGCGACGCCTACAATGAGGGCAAGCTGGGCGATGCCGGCTCGATCGCCCGCGTGAGCATGCCCTCCGACGAGGATTGGGCCGCGCAGGTGGAAGCCGGCGCCGTCGCATTCGCCGAGCGCAAGGCCGCCGAGGAGGCAGCCGCCGCCGAGGCCAAGGCAGCTGCCGAAGCCGAACGCGTCGCCGCCGAAAAGGCCGCCGCCGAGGCGTTCCTGGAGTCGCCCGAGCTGGTGGAGGCCGACGCGCGCGCCGCTGCGGGCGAAGGCACCGTCGACGGCGGCGGCATGGAGCCGCCGGAGCTTGTGTTCGAACTTGATGAGCCTACGTTCACGCCGACGTACCGCACGTGGACCGTGGAGTATACTGACGGCACGAGCAAGGTGTTCGAGGCCTAAGGGCCTTGCGGGGCGCGCGAGCGCGCCCCGCCCACGAACTGCCGCGCCCGCCAGAAGGCGCCGCCTGCGCGGCAACGCCTTCGCCACCTTTTGAAAACCGCCCCGCCGCGTGCCGTGCGCGCGCGACGGGGCCCCAGATAGCCGCTACCGAAGGGAGTTTCACATGATAGATACCATCGCCGCATTCGATGGGCGCCTCGCCAAGGTCGAGGGCGCCGAGCGCAGCGGCAAGACGCAGGCGCTCGTGGCGCACTGCGCGCACCTTATCCAGAACGGGGAAGCTCCCGCATCCATCTTGGTAGCGGTCACCAATGCCTTCGCAGCGCAGGCCTTCCGCAAGCGCCTGCGCCGCGCCCTTCCCGCCAATCTCATCGGCGCCGCCCTGTCGGTGCGCGTGTGCACCGCGCTCGACGCCGCCGTGTCGGTGCTCGACGAGCCCGCCGCCCGCGAGGCCACCGGCCGCGTGCCGCGCATCCTCAACAGCGCCGAGTACAACTTCTTCCTGGAGGATCTGAAGACCATCGGCGAGCATCCGCGCAAGCTGCGCAGCATGCTGGGCTTCCTAGACCGCAAGATGGCCGGCTACGAGCCGCGCGAGGAGTGGAACGCCGGCACCGCGGCGGACAACCTGCTGGCCTACGCCACGCGCATCCTGAAGCTGCGCGGCGCCATGCTTGCCGGCGAGGTCCCCATGCTGGCCGCCGACTTCCTGAAAAGCGATGCCGGCGAGGGCGCTCGCGGCAGCTTCGCCTACGTGTTGGCCGACGACTTCCAGAACTTCTCCCACGCCGAGCAGACGGTGCTGTGCCTGCTGGCCGACAAGCAGATCATGGTGACGGGCAACCCCAACCAGATGATGTCCAAGCGCGGCAACCACCCCTACATCGAGGGATTCCTGAAGTTCGAGGCCGTGCGCCGCGACGTTGAGGTGTTCCATCTGCAGGGCGCGTTCGGAAACCCGCAGGTCATCGCGCTGGCCGATGCGCTGTGCACCGAGGGCGACATGGATAGCGCTTACATCGCCGGCACCGCCACGCCCATCGAGCGCGCCGCCGGGGCCGAGGGCCTGCCGCAGGGCGTGCAGTCCATCAAGTGGAACACGCCCGAGGATGAGCTCAACGGCCTGACGAAGTACCTGCGCAAGCTGATGGACGGCCAGGAGGACGCGCGCGAGGCCAACACCTGCGTCGTCGTCCCCAACCGCCGCTGGGCCGTGATGGTGGAGAAGATGCTGCGCCGCCGCGGCTTCAACGTGTCCGCTGCCGGCGCCGCCGGCACGCTTGCAGGCGACCCGCGCGACTCCACGCGCTCCCGCGCGCTCGTGGCGTACACGAAGCTGGGCCTGCTGGCCGACCCCACCGACATGATCGCGTGGCGCAGCTGGTGCGGCTTCGACAACGCGCTGACGAACTCCGACGCCTGGATGGGCCTGCAGGACTTCGCCGAGGCCGAGGGCCTTACGCTATACCAGGCGCTCCAGCAGATGGGCAACGCCGGTTTCGGCGCGAAGGAGCCGTTCCTGCGCGCCCGCACGTTGGCAGAGAAATGGCGCTCCGGCCAGGACTTCCTTGAGAAGAACGCCACGCGCCGCGGCTTCGGCCTCATGAAGGCCATCGGCGCCGAGGGCATCAGCGAGTTCGAGGCCGTCGCCGCCGATATGGTGGGCGACGAGACGGCGAAGACCCTGCTCGAGCTCGAGCAGGCCGCCATCTCCGACCCGGTGTGGACCGAGGACCCGCACGTCGTGCACATCTGCCTGCCGCAGAACCTGTGCGGCACCGAGTACGACAACATGTTCGTGGTCGGCTGCATCGACGGCTTCTTCCCGCAGCGCAACGCCTTCGAGGTGATCAGCACCGACGGCGAGCGCAACCGCATCATGGACTCCGAGCGCCGCGACTTCATGGGCGGCGTGGCGAAGGCCAAGCACCTGCTGGTGCTGTCGCACTTCAGCAAGGCCGAGCTTGAGCTGGCCGAGCGCACGAAGATGCAGGTGGTGCGCGTGAAGAGCGAGAACGGCAAGCGCATGGCCATCGTGCGCCCGTCCTGCTTCCTGAGCGAGGCCGGCGACGCCGCCCCCACCACCATGGGCGGTCAGGCGCTCCTGGCGGAGTACGGCTTGAACTAGGCCGCAACCGGATATGAGCGGGCTTGCGCGGATCGCGGCCCGCAGGCGCAGGGGGCGCGGCACCAGCCGCGCCCCCTGCGCACGTTTCGAGGCTGCACCTTCCAAACTTCTGGGCGGTTTTGCAGGCGATTTCGAGGTAATTTGGTTTTCAGCATGATTGTGACCTGGGGTTTTACCTTCGGCGAAGCAAAACAGCCCCTTCAAACTGCCCAGAAGTCCGGGAGGGACGGACAAATCCGACCCTTTTTTCTGCAAAACCGCCCAGAAGATCTACTCGTATGACAGCGTCCGCATGATGCGCAGCAGACCGGTAGCCAAAGCATGATTGCGATACCGGCAGATTTCCCGAAATGTCCGGGGAACCTGGCTTTGCGCTGCCGTACAATCGGGGAAGTTTTCAGATGAGGAGTTGCATTATGGCCGTTATCGATGCGCATGCGCATATCTATCCCGACAAAATCGCCCCGAAGGCCGTGGAGGCCGTCGGAGACTTCTACAACGTTGGCATGTTCGGCGATGGCACGGCCGACGGCCTGCTTGCAGCGAAAGACCGCGCGCCCATCACGCATTTCATCGTGCACTCCGTGGCAACCACCGCGCACGCCGTCACCGCCATCAACGACTTCATCGCGAAGCAGTGCCAGGCGCACCCCGAGTTCATCGGCTTCGCCGCCATGCAGCAGGATTTCGAGGACCCCGCAGTCGAGCTGCAGCGCGCCGTCAAGCTGGGCCTGCGCGGCGTCAAGCTGCACCCCGACACGCAGAAGGTGGACATGGACGACCCGCGCCTCATGGAGGTGTACGCCATCTGCGAGCAGCTGGGGCTGCCCGTAGTTATCCATACGGGCGACTATCGTTACGACTTCTCGCACCCGCGCCGCCTGGTGAACATCCTGCGCACGTTCCCCGACCTGGTGGTTGACGCCGCGCACTTCGGCTGCTGGTCGCGCTACGAGGTGGGCTACGACATCCTGCACGAGGTTGCCATGAACGACCGCGTGTTCCTTGACGAGTCCAGCTCGCAGTTCTTCCTGGGACAGCGCCGCACGGTGGAGCTCACGCGCATGTGGGGTACCGACCGCATCATGTTCGGCAGCGACTTCCCCATGTGGGACCCCGCCGAGGAGTACCGTACGCTCACCACCGCCGGATTCACCGAGGACGAGCTGGAGAACATCCTATGGCACAACGCCGAGCGCTTCGCCGGCGTGAAGGTCGAGTAGCAGGGCGAACGCGCGGTTGAAGCCGCGAATGTGCAGCTGCCAGGTCGGTTCGCCCCGAACCCCGACTCTCCGCAAGGCGCGCTCCGCGCCGAGCTCGACAAGAACGCCGGACGGAAAACGATGCACGGCAAAACGAAGGCCTCCCGGTTGGGAGGCCTTCTTGCTATTCGTCTTCCTCTTGCTTGGGCTTCGGGGTGAGCACCAGCTTCACACGGTCGACGCGATGGCGGTCCATGCGCACCACGGTCAGCTTCGCCGTGGCCTCCTTGCCCTCGAGCGTCAGGCTCTCGCCCTCGGAGGGGATGCGGTCGAGCACGTCCATGATCAGGCCGCCGAGCGTTTCGCAGTCCTCGGCGTCCTCGGGCGTGAAGCCGATAAGCTCCTCAAAGTCGCCCACGGCCATGCCGCCGTCGATCATCATGGTGTCGTCGGTGAGCTTCTTCACGAGCTCGCTGTCGGCGTGGCGGTACTCGTCATCGACGTGGCCGACGATCTGCTCCATGATGTCGGTCATAGTGACGATGCCGGCCGTGCCGCCGTGCTCGTCGACCACCACGGCGATCTTCGTGGAGCCCTCCTGCAGCACCTGCAGCAGCTTCGCCACGGGGATGCTCTCGGGCACGGCCTCGATGGTGCGCACCGGCAGGTCGTCGATGGTGGAGCCCTTCTGCATCAGGTACAGGTCCTTCACGTGCACGAAGCCCACGATGCGGTCCTTAGTCTCGCGGCACACGGGGTAGCGCGTGTACTTGTAGCGCGTGACCAGCGCCATGTTCTCCTCCAGGGAGTCCTCGAGGTCGATGCACACCAGGTCGGTTCGCGGGGTCATGATGGCCTCGGCGTCCTTGTCGCCCAGGTCGAAGATGTTGTCCACGAACTCGTTCTGCTCGGGGTCGATGAGACCGCTTTCCGTGGACTCGTCGATGAGCAGCTTGATCTCGTCGCCCGTGTACACCTCGCGCTCGTTTGCCGGGTCATGGCCGGTCAGGCGCACCACACCGTTGGTGATGCCGTTGAACAGGATCATGATGGGGTAGGTGATCTTGTAGAACGCCATGAGCGGCCCGGCCGTGAACAGCGCATAGCGCTCGGTTGCGAAGATGGCGAACGATTTGGGGATCAGCTCGCCCACCACCACGTGCAGCGTGGTCATGATGAAGTAGCCGATGGCCACGGCCACCACGCTGATCAAGGCCTCGGGCAGGTGCAACATCTCGAACAGCGGGCGGATGAGAGCGGAGAACGCGGGCTCGCCCAACCAGCCCAATGCCAGCGACGCCAACGTGATGCCCAGCTGACATGCGGACAGGTACTGGTTGACGTTCTCGGCAATGTACATGGCGCTTTTCGCACCCTTCTTGCCTTGCTCGACGGCCAGCTCGAGCTGGGATTTTCGAACGCGCACCAAAGCGAATTCGGCGATAACGAAAAACGCGTTCATAGCCAGGAACAAAACGACAAGAATCAGGCTTAAGCCTATGTGCATAAAAGCGGGTCTCCTTATGTCGGGTGCATATCAAAGAAGCGGGCACTTGGCCCGCCTCCCAGCCCTCCGGCGTGCCGGAGGCTTGCTAATCAGGTAGCTCTTCTATTTTGGCATGCGAACCCGCATTCACAGGGTTCCTTTACGCTATATCCAAAAGTCAGGCCGCGTTTTACGGAACCGTTACTTTTCGGAAGCCGCGGCGTTGACCTCCATGTCCCGGGGCAGCACCAGGTTCGCCACGACGGCGACCAGGAACACCACGGCCACGCAGTTCTGCGCGAACACGCTCTGCACCAACTCGGGGAAGCATGAGAAGATCTCGGCGACCTGGGTGAAGCCCACGCCGATGGCCAGCGACAGCGCCGCGATGACGATGTTGCGCTGCGAGAAGCCGGCGGAGGCGATCATCTGGAAGCCCGCCACGATGATGTTGCCGAACATCATGATGGTGCAGCCGCCCAGAACGGGCTCGGGCAAACTGCTGAACAGCGCGCTGATCACGGGGCAGAACGCCGCCAGGATCATGATGCACGCGCCCGTGGCGATAGCCTTGCGGTTGACCACCTTCGTCATGGCCACCAAGCCGACGTTCTGCGAGAACGACGTGATGGGCATGCAGCCGAAGCAGCCGGACACCGCGGAGACGAAGCCGTCGGCGGCAATGGAGCCGGAGAGCTCCTTGTCGGTAACGTTGCGGTTCAGGCCCGTCTGGCACACGGCGGTGGTGTCGCCGAGCGTCTCGGTGGCCGACACCAGGAAGATGAGGGTGACCGAGATGATGGCGCCAAGATCGAACTCAGGCGCGAACGGCATGATGGACGGTGCGGCGAACAGCTTGATATCGGAGAACGAGCTGAAATCGACAGCACCCAACGGGATGGCCACGATATAACCCACAACCAGGCCGAACAGCACGGACAGATGCTTCTGCTTGCCTTTCACCAGGCACTGGAACGCCAAGCAGGCGACCAGGGACACCGTGCCGAGCAGCAGGTTGCGCGGGCTGCCGAAATCAGCCGCACCGCTGCCGCCGCCGAACGACGTGGCGCCCACGGAGAGCAGCGAGAAGCCGATGGAAGTGACCACCACAGCGGCGACAATGGGGGTGATGAGCTTGCGCCAATACCGCGCGAACAGGCCCAACACGCCCTCGATGCAGCCGCCCACGATGATGGCGCCCATGGCGGCACCCATGCCGTAGGTAGCCACCACACCCGCGAGCACGGTGACGAAGGTGAAGCTGATGCCCATGACGATGGGCAAACCGCTGCCCAAGCGGCCGATGGGGAAGAGCTGGATGAGCGTGCCGATGCCGGCGATCAGCATGGCGGCCTGGATCATGCCTCCGGTGGAGACATCGTCAAGGCCGGCGGCGCCGGCGATGATCATGATGGGCGCCAGATTGGCCACGAACATGGCCAGGATATGCTGGATGCCGTATGGCACGGAACGGATGAGCGGAACATCGCCGTCAAGCTTGAGCAGCTCGTCGTGGTCGAAGGGCTTCATATGCAAGCTCATCGGCGGAATTCGATCTCACCGGTTTCGGGGTTCATGGACTGCACGATGGCCAGCGACTCCAGGTGATAACCGCGACGGCGCAGATCATCGCCACCGGGCTGGAAGCCCTTCTCCACGGCGATGCCGATGCCCTCGACCGTAGCGCCAGCTTCCTCGACCAGGTCGATAAGGCCGTTCAGGGCGCAACCGTTGGCCAGGAAGTCGTCGATGAGCAGCACGTGATCGTCGGCGTTCAGGAACTTCTTCGACACGATGACGTCGTAGATGCGCTGATGCGTGAACGACTGGATCTTCGTGGAGTACACGTCGCCATCAAGGTTGATGGACTGGCTCTTCTTCGCGAACACCACCGGCACGTTGAAATGCTGTGCCACCACGGCGGCGATGCCGATGCCCGACGCCTCGATGGTGAGGATCTTGTTGATGGGCGCGTCGGCGAACAGGCGCTTGAGCTCCTTGCCCATCTCGTTGAACAGGTTGATGTCCATCTGGTGGTTCAGAAAACCGTCCACCTTCAGAACGCCTTCCGACTTCACCACACCGTCGCGCCTGATGCGCTCTTCAAGCAGTTCCACTGTCTTATCCCTCTTCCGATTCCTACCTATACCATGCGGCTTGCGCTAAATGGAAACCGTTCCCGTGACCAGCAGGCCGATCGACACGATGGCCGCAATGAGGATGACGGCGGCCACCACGCGATCGAGCGTGTTGTCCAAGAACGGCTGGCTACGCTCCTTCTTGCCCTTGATATATAGCAAGATGCCAGGAGCATACAGGATAGACATGAGTGTAACGCCGACGGCGCCGCTTGCCCATGCAAGGAACACGCTGTAGATGACGCCGAGGACGGCGAACACGCGCCAAACGGGCACGGGAGCGCCCAGCTTACCTTTGAAGGAATCGGCCTCGGTAAAGGCGACCTTCGCGAAATACGCGGCCGAAAGCAGGTACGGCAGCAAGATCATGCCGGCGGACAGCGCGTAGAAGAACTGGTACGTGCTCTCCGAGAACAGCATGATGACGAGGAACACCTCGATGATCAGGTTCGTGACGACCAGCGTGACGATGGGCGCGCCCTTCTTGTTCACACGGGCGAACGCCTTCACGAAACCACCCTGAGCCGCCGCCTCGTAGGGGCACTCGGCGGAGAGCACGGTGTAGCCGAGCATGGCGCCCACCAGGGACAGGACCACACCGCCGTTGATGAGTGTGGCGCCCCACGGGCCGACGGCGCGCTCCATGACGCCGGCAAGGGCCGGGTTGGACAGCTCGGACAGCTCGGAGAGCGGCATGACGCCCATGGACAAGGTGGAGACCAGCAGATAGATGGTGAGCACGCAGACGAAGGCGATGACGGTGGCCTTGCCCACGTCGCTGTCCTTCTTGGCGCGGCCGGAGATGGCAACAGCGCCCTCGATGCCGAGGAACACCCAGATGGTGACCATCATGGTGCCGCTGACCTGCTCGAAGAACGTCATGCCCTCCATCGAGCCGTGCGCCATGTTCTCCATGAAGATGTTCACGTCGAACTTCTGGAAGAAGATGATGGCGGTAAGCGCGACGAAGATGGGGACGAACTTGCTGATGGTGATGATCAGGTTGACGCCCGCAGCCTCCTTCACGCCGCGGCTGACCAAAAACGCGTAGAACCAGATGATGCAGCTGGCCGCGATGACGGAGGCCAGGTTGTTGCCCGTGCCGAAGACGGGGAAGAAGTACGACAGGGCGCCGCACAGGAGCGCGGAGAAGCTGACGGTGCACAGGATGGCCGAGATCCAGTAACCCCAGGCGCTGTTGAAGCCCAGGAAGTCGCCGAAGCCGGCGGCAGCATAGCTGTAGATGCCGCCCTTGAGCTGGGGCTTAAGGCGCGACAGCGCGAAAAACGTCATAACCAGGCACAGCACGCCCACAGCCGAGATGCCCCAAGCCGTGAGGATAGCGGCACCGCTGGCGCCATGGGCCGCCTGATCGCCGGACAGCGTGAACACGCCGGCGCCGAGGATCAGCGTGATGACCGACGCCACTAGACGGAAAATGCCCAGCTTGCCGTGATGTTCCATATCATGCAGCGCGCCGGACCCGGTTGCCACCGTGCCGGAAGCGGCCATAGAAGCGCCTGCCGCTTCGTTAGCGTTGTTCATCGAACCCTCCTCGTCAGAGTAAATAGTTCTCACCACTATACCCCACACGAGGCTATATAAAGGATTCGTAAAGGATATTTTCCGATGCAAATGAATAATGCCTGGGGTGTATGCGCGGTTTTGCGTAAGGCGATTCACACGGCGGGGCACGCGCGAAGCCTGGCCGGAGACGCAGGGCGACGCGTGCCAAGGTCGCGGCCGCGTGGGAAGCGGCTCTGCGCGTCAAGAACGCAGCGGCCCGAAAAGGCGAGCACCGTTCGCCGGAACGGCGACGACCCGAGGGGAACGATGCCTCGGGCCGCCATGACGCCGCCGGGGACGGCGAGCGCTATTCGTATGTCTGCTGGTCGATGAGCACGCGCGACAAGGCCGATCGGTCGAGCGTGCAGCCCAGGCCGTGCTCATGGCCTCGACGCTCGAGCGTGACCATCCCGCGCTCCACCGTGTACGGCGGATCGGTGACGTCGACGTCGAAGTAGCGCGAGGTAGCGCCGATGTCGCCCGCGTCGACCACACCGGGCAGCATCTGGAACGCCGCATGCATGCGCCGCGAGATGCCGGTGTCGTACATGCCGCCCATCCACACGCTCATGCCGCGCGCGTTCGCCATGCGCACGAACTGCAGCGCAGGCTGGATGCCGCCGAATTTCCCGACCTTGAGCGCGTAGCACTTCAGCTCCTGGTGCTTGAGCGCCTTCGCCAGATCGCTTGCGGTGAAGATGGACTCGTCCAGGCACACCGGCGTTTGGATGCGGCGCTGCAGCTGGGCCAGGCGCGCGAACAGGTCATGCGGGCCGTTGGCCGGCGTGCGCCGCGGATCGAGGGGCTCCTCGATCCAGGCGATTCCCAGCGCATCAAGGCCGCGCAGCACGTCAAGGTCGCGCTCGGTGAAGCTTTGGTTCGCGTCCAGCGATATGACCAGGTCGGGGAACGCCTCGCGCACCGCCTGCACGCAAAACGGCGCCGTGCCCGGCGTCACCTTCAGCTTCACGCGCGCATACCCGTCGTCCACGCAGCGCTGCACGGCGGCCAGCGTGTCGGGCACCGAGCCCACGGGTACGGCGGCCCCCGCCGACGCCGATGCAGGCCGGCCATCTTCGGGCGCCTGCCCGCCGATGAGCCGCCACAGCGGCTGGCCGACGATCTTGCCGTACAGGTCCCACAGCGCCGGCTCGATGGCCCCGCGCGCCATGGGCAGCGCGTCGGCGCCCGGGCACGCCGCCAGCAGGCCGTCCGCCTCGGAGGGGTGCAGGAGCACCGTGTTCAGCACCAAGGGGATGAGCTGCTCCTGCAGGATGCGCAGGTCCTGGTCGAGCGTTTCAGGCAGATACCAGTCGGTGGGGAAGGCCGCGCACTCGCCAAGGCCCGTGCGGCCGGCATGGTCCACCACTTCCACCAGCAGCGATTCGCGGAACGACAGCGTCCCCTTCGCCGTGGCGAAGGGCTTGCGGAACGGCAGGCGGATGCGGTACAGGTTCACGCGCTTGACCTCGATGCGCTGCTCGTAGAGCTTGCGCAGCGCCGTGCGGTCCACCTTGCCGATACCCGTGCGCGGGAACGCATCCAGCACGAACAGGTGCTTGGGCTGGTACACACGCGACAGCTGGGACGCCACGCTGCGCGCCGCCTCCTGGGCGAATATGCGGTCGGAGACGGTGCGGCCGCGCTGTCCCGCGACGCTCGAGGCGACGGAGGCGGACAGAGACCTGGGCAGGTCGAAGGCCGCATCGCGCTCGATGAAGCCGACGGGGCGGCGGCCCCACTTCTCGTCGGGAGCGCCGAAGATGTAGGCGTCGGCCACACCGGGCACGCGCAGCAGCTTCTCGCGGATTTCGGCGGGATAGACGTTCTCTCCGCCCGAGATGAACATGTCGTCGGTGCGCTCCTTGACGTACAGCTTGCCGTCGGGCGCGATCGCCGCCGTGTCGCCGGTGAGGAAGAACCCGTCGGCCGTGTAGGCGGCCCGCGCGTTGAGGTAGCCGGAGAACAACCCGGGGCCGCGTACGGCAAGGCGGCCGAACCCGTCGGGACCGGCGTCCACGATGCGCGCCTCGTAGCCGGGAAGCAGCTGCATGCCGCCCGTGAAACCGGGCAACACCAGGGAGTTTGCGATGTTGCTGGACGTCTCGGTCATGCCGTAGCTGGCGTACACGCGGGCGCGTGCGGCCAGGGCGCTCCCGAGCGTCTGCGCGTTCAGCGGGCCCCCGCCCAGCAGGATGCACACGTAGCGGCGCAGCTGGTCGGCGTTCGGCGCCGCCAGCATGTCCTGCAGCATCTTGTCAACCACCGAGATATGGGTGGCGCCGCGACGGGCGGCATCCGCCAGCACGCGGCGGGCGTCGAAGCGCTCGTAGAGGATGAATGGGTTCGCGTTCAGGAAGCTGCGCACGACCATCTGCAGGCCGCCCACGTGGTACAAGGGCAGCGCCGCCTGCCACAGCCCCTCGCCGCGGCGGTTGAGCGAGGCATTCGAAACCGCCGCCGAGCCGCACAGGTTGTCCCAGGTCAAGGGCACGGCCTTCGAGCGGCCGGTGGTGCCGGAAGTGAACATGACCACTGCCACGGCGCCATGATCGAACACATGCGCGCCGCGTTCGGCGAAATGGATGACGCTTTCCACGGCATCCTGACGAGCGACGTCCTCGCGGCGGCGCGCCGCCGCCTGGCGGCCGTGGCCCGCACGGCCGAGCGCGCGGGTGGTGCGGGCCTCGGCCGTGGCGATGTTGGTGCGCGCCGTAAAGGCCGTGCGCTGCGCATGGCCGCGGCCATGGGAAGCCGTCTCAGCGGTGCCGGTGGCCTCGTCGGCCACGGTTTGCAGCAGGTGCGCCGCGTTCGACATATCGACGGTGTAGGCGATGTTCACAGCGCGGGAGCGCTGCAGGTCGAGCAGGCGCGCCTGCTTCTCGGCATCGGTCAGGCGCGTGTTCATGGTGATGAGCGAGAACCCGCCGTAGGCGGCCACAAGCAGCATGATGACGAAGGCCGGGTTGTTCGGCAGGTCGATCACCACGGCATCGCCTGGCTCGACGCCCCTTCGACGCAACAAGCTGGCCAGGCCCGCCGCCATCATGCGGGCTTCCCTATACGAGAACGCTTCCACGTTCCCTTCCTTATCGACAAACGTGAAGCACGTGCGCTGCGGGTTCTGCCGCACCATGCCTTCGAATACGCCGATCATGAGGGTTCTGCGCCTACCTTTACCTTGAACTACTGAAACGACTTACGGGAACTTCGGGTACTTGGAGAAGTCGGGCTTGCGCTTCTCCTTGAACGCGTCGCGGCCCTCCTTCGCCTCGTCGGTGGTGTAGTACAGCAACGTAGCGTCGCCGGCGAACTGCTGCAGACCGGCCAAGCCGTCGGTGGCGGCGTTGAAGGACGCCTTCATGAAGCGCAGCGCCGTGGGGCTGAACTGCAGCATCTCGCGCGCCCACTGCACGGTCTCCTCCTCGAGCTGCTCGAAGGGCACCACCTTGTTGACCATGCCCATGTCGAGCGCCTCCTGCGCCGTGTACTGACGGCACAGGTACCAGATCTCGCGCGCCTTCTTCTGGCCGACCATGGCCGCCAGGTAGCCCGCGCCGTACCCGGCGTCGAAGCTGCCCACCTTCGGGCCCGTCTGGCCGAACTTCGCCGTCTCCGCGGCGATGGACAGGTCGCACAGGATGTGCAGCACATGGCCGCCGCCGATGGCGTAGCCGTTGACCATGGCGATGACGGGCTTGGGCACCACGCGGATCAGTCGCTGCAGGTCGAGCACGTTCAGGCGGGGGATGTTGTCCTCGCCGACGTAGCCGCCGTTGCCGCGGATCTTTTGGTCGCCGCCGCTGCAGAACGCCTCGTCCTCGTGACGGCCGCCATGGTTGGCGCCCGTGAGGATGATGACGCCGACGGAGGCGTCGTCACGCGCAACGGAGAACGCGTCGTACATCTCGTTGACCGTCAGGGGCGTGAAGGCATTGCGCCTGGCGGGACGGTTGATGGTGATCTTCGCGATGCCCTCGTACGTTTCGTAGACGATCTCGCGGTATTGCTTTCCAGGTTGCCACTGGATGTCGCTCATGTGATTCCTTCCGCTGCTACGCGAAAACGCAAGGGTTTGCGCGAAGTTTTACGTGTACGAAACAATGGTAGCGAATTCGCCCGACATAAGCACGCTCCGCACGATATCCGCATCGTACGGAGCGTCTGAGGTTCCCCATTCCATTGTGCAGCCAGGCCGCGCGGTTGCTACAGGGCGGCGCGCAGGGCCTCCGCCGTCTTGCCGTACTCGGCCTCCACAGGCTCGAACAGCTCCTTCGCCCGCGTGAGGTCGGTAGGCTTGGCGCGCAGCTCCTCGGTCAGCGCGTTCGACGGCTCGTATAGGCCGGTGAAGCCCATGTTCTGCGCGACGCCCTTCAGCGTATGGGAGGCAAGGAACGCAGCATCCGCGTTGCCGCTTCGCAGCGCTTCGCCCAGCTGCTCGAAGCTGCCGTCCTCCAGGAACTTCTTGGCGAATCGCACGATAAGCTCCTCGCTGGTGAAACGGCGCAACACGTCGTTGAAATCGGCTCCTACCTGGTTATATGCGCTCTCAATCGCACTCATGGCCTATCTCGCCTTTCCTTGTCGGCCCATTTTCATCATCGGGGCGCCCTTCATCGATCAAGCTTCCGCTCTTTCCCGCCCCCTCGTCATTCACTGAAATAGGGGGGGGGTGGATCTTGCTCGTCCTTCTCGACCACGATACGGTCCTGCAGATCGATGAGGCAGTCGATGAGCAGCGGGTTGAACGCGCCGCAGTCGCCGTTCAAGATCATGTGCATGGCCTTCTCGTGCGAGAACGCCTTCTTATACACGCGGTCGCTGGTCAGGGCGTCGTAGACATCGACCAATGCCACGACCTGCGCCGATATGGGGATCTCCTCGCCCTTCAGCCCATCAGGGTATCCGCTGCCGTCGTAGCGCTCGTGATGCCAGCGGCAGATGTCGCGCGCGGTGCGCACCAGGGCGCTGTCGCGGTACTGCACCATGCCCTCCAGCATATCGGCGCCGATGGTGGTGTGGGTCTTCGTGATCTCGAACTCCTCGGACGTCAACCTGCCCGGCTTGTTCAAGATGTTGTCGGGGATGGATAGCTTCCCCAGGTCATGCAGCGTGGAGGCGGCGGCAATGGTGCTGCGATCGCTTGAGGTGATGTGGTAGCGGTCCGTTTTGCGCATCAGATGCTCCAGCATCATCTCGGTGAGCTTGCGCACATGCTGCACGTGCGGCCCGCTTTCGCCGTTGCGCAGCTCCATGGCTCCGCCCATGATGTCGACGAGCATGCGGCTTTCGCGTTCGCGCTCGTAGAACTGCTGCGCGAGCATGGTGGAAAGGCGCCGTTGCTTGGTGTAGAGGCGCATGATGTTGCTGACGCGCTGGCGCACGATGCGCGAGTCGAAGGGGCGGCTGATGTAGTCGGAAGCGCCCAGCTCATAGGCGCGTAGCACCGAGTCGTCGGAGTCTTCGCTCGAGATCATGATGACGGGGATGTCGTCGATCCAGCCGTTGCGCGACATGCAGGAGAGCACGTCGAAACCGTCGGCGCCGGGCATGACGATGTCGAGCAACACGATGGAGATGCCGCTTCCGTGCTGTTCCAGGCACGCGATGCCCGCTTCGCCGCAATCCGCCTCGAGGATCTCGTACTGGTCCTTGAGCATCTCGCTCAGGATGACGCGGTTCATCTCGGAATCGTCCACCACCAACAGCAACGGTTTATGGAACTCGTAGGGATCAAGGTCGTCGGAATCGGTTATGACGAGGTTCTTGCGGCCCTTCGCCTTGTACATGAGGCCATCCGCCTGGCGCACCGCCTCCTCGACGGTGCGACCCTCGGACAACACGCCGCCGATGCTGACGGTGAGGTTGATGTTCTCGTATCCGGGAACGGGCGTTTCGGCCAGCTTATCCACCATATCGTGCAGCTTGCGCGCGAAGACGTCAGCGGAAATGCCGGGGATGACCAGCACGAACTCGTCGCCGCCGTAACGCACGAGCATATCGCTGGACCGGATGCAGCTCCTGAGCGCGCTCACGGCCGTTTTGATGGCGACATCGCCGGCATGATGGCCCAGCGTATCGTTGACCAGCTTGAAATCGTCCAGGTCCAAAACCGCCACGCCGGCGAACACGTGCTGATTACGCAGGTTGTCCTCGTAGAATCGCCGGTTGTACGCGCCCGATAGCGCATCGTGATAGAGCAGCTCCTCGGAAGGCAAGCCGCCAGCGACCGCGTCGATGGGCTGAGCGCACATGAGCACACCCGGCTTGCCATCGACGTTCACGTACCAAGCCGATGCGCGATGGACCTGATCGCCCATGAGCACCCTATGCGTTCGGGAACCTCCATCGCGCAGAATGTCCTTGCACACCCCGCGCATGCAAACGCACGCGCCGCCGTACAGGAGGCAAGATTCATCTTCCTCTATGTCGCGCTCGTCAAGAAAGCGCACGACGGGATAGACGCCGAGCAAGCGGCCGATCTCCGCATCGAGTTCGTCCCTCGACATATCGGATAGCTGGTCTTGCTGCTCGGTACCTTGCGTTTTGTCATCCATAGCCGGTGAGCCTCTGTTTCGAGTTGATTCGAACTTGCGTGCATACTGGTTTCCAATGAGTGCATTGTAGCAAAGTAGCACCACGTCAAGACGCTGATCAGCAATGCACGGGAACATGGCACGGAATGGAAGGGGCGAAACGGGCGCTTGCCGCAAGTACCTTGGAGCAAGGTTACGGCAAGCGCCTTCCAGGCCGTTGAGAGGGGACTGACGGATAAGGCCGCGGAGCTCGCAGCCCGGCACCACGTTGTTCGAGTGGACCGGGGACGCCCCGCTAGCGCGCCGCCACGCAACACGGGCGGACGGCAGGCGTCAGGCTGCACGGGCGGGCGGCGACTCCCTGCTAGCGAGTCGCCACGCTGTGCACGCAGGCGGCGAACACCTCGGGGGCCTCCAGATGGACGTTGTGCCCCACCTTCGGCGCGATGCGCGTCCTCACGATGCCCTCCTCGTGCAGGCTTGCTGCGAGCTTGCTGTACTTCACGTCCTTTTCGCCAGCAAGGTAGAGGGCCGGGTAGCCACGCAAGCCGAGGTCGCGCAGCGCCGCCGTGGTCTCGCGATATGAGGGCATGCGGTGCTGACCTGCGCATTCCACGCACTTCGCCAGCGCCTCGGGGTCGTTGGCAAGCCTGTTGGCGCGCACCGCGGCGCGAACCTTCCTCGGCAACGCCTTCTGCGATTCGAACAGCGGCAGGTTCTCCCAGTAGGTCATGAAGTCCTTCAGCGGCGTCTCGCGCAGGCGGCGCGCCATGTCGGCATCGCGCTCGATGGCGGCATCGCGCTCCGCCTGCGTTTTCGGTCCCATGCCCACGCTCTCCAGAAGCAAGCCGCTCGTTTGCTTTGCGAAGGTGGCAGGGCCGACCTCGAGCAACGCGGAAAGAGCAACGCGCCCACCCATTGAATAAGCAACGACCAGGGGTTTTCCCGGAATCAGCTTGATAAGGGCAAGGAGCGCCTCACCCATGGCCGGCAAGCTGTACGGCGCCGGATGGACCGGGACCGATGACCCGCCGTGGCCGACAAGGTCAATGCCGTACACGTCGCGCTCAAGGAAGATGGTGCGGCTCGTGGGGAACCAGGACAGCGCGTTTTGCGCGAATCCGTGCACGAACAGCACCGGGGTGCGACGACGGCCGCGGGCGGGATTATCCTCCTTCATATACAGGTAACGATATCGGACTCCGTCAACGTCGAAGCAGGCGGTTTCCGACTGCTCGTTCATCATTTCCATGAGCGCCTCCTCGATCCCTTGATGTTCTATCGTTGTATGTGTTGCGTACAACACAGTATGCCGGCAGCGCTAGGGCGCAAATCGCCGACGCTGCGGCGATAATCGCGCAAAGCGCTTACCTTGCCAGCGACGGTTGCGCGCCGAGCGCCTACCAATACTTGGCGTAGCGTTCGCGCAGACCCTGCAGGGGCACGGGCACTTCGATGAAGCTAATGCCCGGAACATCCAGCGATGCTCGATACGCCCGGTCGAACTCGGCCAACGTGGCCGTTTTGCTGTAGGGCACGCCGAATGCGGCGACCGCTGCCTGGAAGTCCACGTCCTGAGGCGTGAGGAACAGGCGCTCGAAATACGCTTCCTGCGACTTCTGCGGCAGCATATCGAATATGGCGCCGCCGTTGTTGTTCAGCAGCACGATGGTAATGCCCTGCTCACCGGCGTTTGTTTCGCAGCTATTACGCTTGGCGCCCTGTTTCGGCGCGCGGTTCTCGTCGCCTGCGGCGTCGACGAGCTGCCGCTGCACGCGAAGCTCACGCTGCAACGCCAGGGCATTCAAGTCGTGCTGCATGGTCAAATCGCCCGTGATCAGCGTGGTGCGGCCGAAGCAGCGCGAGGCGCCGATGGCCGTGGAAACCGTGCCATCGATGCCGTTCAGGCCCCGGTTCGCCAACACGGTCAGCTGCTTGCCGCCCTTCAGGTAGAAGGTGTCCACGGCACGCACGCTCATGGAGTTTGCCGCGAACAGGCACGAGCCTTCGGGGGCAAGCTCCAGCACGCGACGGACGTAGGCGCCCTCGAAGCCGTCGGCACCGGGTTCTTCGTCGGCATCCACCGCGGCTATGCGTTTTGCGGCGGCTTCCTCCACCTGCTGCCAGGCGTTGGCGAACGAGAGGTCGTTGGCGCCTGCCGCCGCGGGGCCGTCCTCCACGCGCAGCGCGCGCAGCATGCTTTGCGCGAAATCGGCGGGCTTCGTGCGGACGAACACCGTGGTGGCGGCGTTGGTGTCGCGCGTTTCCAAGGGGTCGACCACAACCTGCAACACGCCGGCGTCCTCGCGCGCACGGGCCCACTGCGTCGCGCGCTTCGACACGGGGTAGCGGCCAAAACGCACGATGATCTGCGGGTTCAGGCTTTCGTCAGGCGAGATGCCGCCAGGCTGGAACACGCTGTCGTAGTTGCCGATCACCAGCGGATCGTCGAAGGAGCGCAGGCCCGAGAGCGGGTCGGCGAGCACGGGAATGGCGAAGGTGCGCGCGAAGGCCAGCACGCGCTGCGCCTCCTCGTGCGTGGCGCAGGAGCCTTCGCCCGCCAGCAGCAGCACGCTGTTGGCCAGCAGCTCACGGGCAAGCTGCGCCGCCGCAACGCCTTCCATACCCCCGTGCACGTGCGCGACGCCGACGGGAAGCAACGGCTTTCGAGTGGGTTTTGCCCCGGGAGCCGCGCTGTCCGCAGCGGACTCGGCGCAAGGGACACCGGCGTCGAACAGGTCGGGCAGCGTCACGTCGGGCTTCAGCGGCTCGTCGAACGGGAAGTTCAGATGCACCGGGCCGCCGAAGCAGGCTCCGGCAAGACGCTGGGATGCGCACGCCGCCGCAGCCGAGGGCGCTGCCGAGGAGTTTTGCGCTCCCTGGTTTTGCGCAGGCTCGCACAACCCGAGTGCGGCGATGCACGCCTCGCGGGCAGCTTGGCGAGCGAAGCGCAGCGAACCTTCATCATCTGCGGGCAAGGGCATGCTGCGATAGGCGCGCACGTGCGTACCGTAAGCGTGCGATTGGTCGCAGGTTTGCGGGGCACCCAGCCCCTGCAGCTGCGGCGGGCGGTCGGCCGTCAGCACGATAAGGGGCACACGTGAGGATTCCGCCTCGAGGATGGCAGGATAGTAGTTGGCGATGGCCGTGCCCGACGAGCACACCAGCGCCGCCGGACGACCGGACGCCTTCGCCATACCCAACGCCAGAAAAGCGGCGCCGCGCTCGTCGATGTCCACATACGTGCTCATCCGTTGCGGAGCGCGGCAAGACAGCTCGTAGGCGGTCATAGACAGCGGGGTGGAGCGCGAACCGGGGCTGATTACCACGTTTTGCACGCCCCATTTCGCAAGCTCATCGAAGAACGCTCCCAAAAAGCGCGCGGTTGCGCGCGGATCGGCGACGGTCATCGAGCTTCCCCTTTCCCTGAGGTTCTGGTTTGCGCAGCAGCTTGCGAAGCGGTTTGACCCGCAGTTTGCGTTGCTTTTTGCGGGTTGATTTGCGCGGCGCAGAACGAAGCCGCGCCGGCTTCGCCATCGAATGCGGAGAGCACGGTTTTCAGCTTCAGCGCGATCTCATCGTACTCGTCCGCCGCGCGGCTGCCATCGACGATGCCGCATCCGGCGTACACGTAGCCGATCTCGCCGTCGAACACGCCGGTGCGCAGCGCCACGCTGAACTCGCCATCTCCCGCAGCATCCACGTAGCCGCATGCGCCGGCGAAGAAGCCGCGGTTGTAGGTTTCAATCTGGCGGATGAGCATCTTCGCCTCGCCGACCGGGGTGCCAGAAACCGCGGGGGTGGGGTGCAAATCGCCCATCATCGACCACAGGTCAACGCCTTCAAGCAGTTTTGCGCGCGCAGGCGTCATCAGATGTTGGATGCGCGTCAACGGCATGATGGTCGGCTCTTTCGGGACATCGACCGCATAGCAGGTGCGGCCCAGCACATCCCGGATGAATCGCACGACGTAGTCATGTTCGGCACGGTTCTTCGCATCATTCAGCAAGCCCTGCGCAAGGCGCTCGTTCTCGGCGGGGTCGGGCGATGCCGGACAGGTTCCCGCCAAGCACATGCTTTCCAGCTCGCAGCCGGCTTTGCGCACGAGCAACTCGGGAGTGCAGCCGCAGAAGAACACGTCGGCGTAGCGGTAGAGCAGCACGGTTCCGTGCGCGGTGCCGTCGATCAGGTTCACCAACAGGTCCTTCGAAGAGAATGGCTCGTCGGCACGCAGTTTCAGGCGGCGCGAAAGCACCACCTTCTCCACGCGGCCGCCCTTGATGGCGTCGAGCCCGCTTCCCACCGCCTGCTCCCAAGCGGACCGCGAATCGAGCTCCAGCTGGTACGAAACGGTGCGGCGCGTGCGATGCGGCGCCGTCAAGGCAAGGCGCGCAAAGCGCTCGACGCGACCGGCGTACACCGGACCAAGGGAGTTCACCTGCAGGAAAGCGCCGCTCTCATTCTCGATGAGCACGACCTCGGGCAGCATGAAATGCAAGTTGGGAAACGATTGGAACAGCTCATCTGCCGGCGCTGGGTTGTGCGCGTCGAAGCGATTGAACGAGAAGAACACCGGCTGCTCGGCGGCCGGCCCCGTCAGCTCACACTCGGCCTCGTCCAAGGTCGGCAGCGCGATGCAGCGTCCCAAGCCCATGAAACGCGTAGGACGGTCCTTGCGGTAATACACGAATTGATCGGTGAAGCCCTTCTGCATGAGGCAGAACGCGTCGACGATATCGGCATCGAGCGGCTGGGTGTACGAATAGATTCGGGTCATTCGACTTCTCCCTGATCGTCTGATGGGTCACAGTTTCCTATTATAACGGTGCGCAAAAAGGCCCGGAGTCTCCGACTCCGGGCCGTCGTTCGGCGGCTTGTATGCAAGCGATTCGGCTTGCGCCCTTGTTCGCAAGCAGCACGATCCGATTCGCGAACTAGATCTTGTACATGAACTGGAAAACGTCCTCACGCTGGATGGTGATCTGCACGCCCAGCTCAGAGGCGACGCCCTCAAGCTTCTCCTGCACAGCGTTAAAGTCAGCCTTCTCAGTGTCCAGCGTGGTCAGCATGGTCATGGAGAACATTTCGCCCAAGATGGTCTGGCTGATGTCGTCGATGTTGGCACCGCATTCGGCCAGCGCAACCGAAACAGCTGCGACGATACCGCTACGATCCTTGCCAAGAACGCTGATAACGCACTTCATGTTCGAATCCTTTCACCCGCGCGACCGACGCGCTCGTTTCAGTATGCTTCCATAGTACCCGATTGTCATGCACCTTGTATTTTCAGGTGGCGTTTCACGTGAAACATCCGCAGCCAGCGGCGGGTAGTTTCACGGCTTAGGCGACGAAATCCCAAATAACCTTCGCGAAGAAGATGACCAGGACGACGATGGTGATGGGTCGGGCGACCGCACCGCCGTTCTTCGAAAAGCTATGGGAGCCCAAGTAGTTGCCCACGATGTTGAAGGCGCCTGCAACCAAGCCGAGCACCAGCAGCACCTGGCCATGCAGGAGGAACACCACCAGCGCCGTGACGTTGGTGGTCAGGTTGATGGCCTTCGTGATGCCGGCGGCGGATTTGAGCTTCAGATGGGCCACGCCAGTGAGCAGCAGCATCAGAAACGTGCCCGTTCCGGGACCGTAGAAGCCGTCGTATATGCCCACGCAAAACGCCACCAGCGCGCAAAGCGCCGCGGTACGTTTCGACGAAAGCGGCTCTTTGTCCTGCTTGCCGAAGCTCTTCGATCTCATTACGTAGATGGCCGTGATCGGCAGCACCGCCAGCAGAAATACGCGCAAGAATGCGTCGCTGGTGATGAGCACCAGGTTCGATCCGATGGTCGATCCGGCTACGGCGAGCACCACGCAAACGCCCGCCAGCTTCCATTGAATGTAGCCCGATTTCGCATAATGCCAGGTGGCGATGGTGGTGCCCATGGTCGAGCTCATCTTGTTCGTTGCAATGGCGGCATGCGTGGGCAGGCCGGCGATCATATAGGCGGGCAGCGAGATCAGCCCGCCGCCGCCCGCGATGGCGTCGACGTAACCCGCCAGGAACACGAGCAGGCACACCAGCAGCATAGACCCCGGGGCAATGCCGAACAGCTGGTGACACACGTCGGCAACGGCTTCCATAACCAAGCCTTTGCGCTATCGGGTTTCGCGCAAGATGAGCGACATGGCCTCCGTGCGAGAGGCTCGGGCCGCATCGGTGCTGCCGGCGAACACGCCGCGCACCGCGCTGGTGACCGTGTGGCTGCCGGGCTTCTTCACGCCGCGCATGCTCATGCACATGTGCTCGGCCTCCAGCACCACCACAACGCCCTGCGGGTTCAACTGCTCGACCAGGGTGTCGGCAATCTGCGAGGTCAAACGCTCCTGCACCTGCGGACGCTTCGCATACACTTCGACCAGGCGCGCCAGCTTCGACAGACCGCACACGCGACCATCGGCGGCCGGGATGTAGGCGATGTGCGCCTTGCCGAAGAACGGCACCAGGTGATGCTCGCACATGGAGTAGAAATAGATGTCGCGCACAAGCACCATTTCGCTGCAGTGCTCGTCGAACGTGGTGGCGAAATGCACAGCAGGGTCTTCCGTCAGGCCGGCGAACACCTCTTCGTACATGCGGGCAACGCGCGCGGGCGTCTCCTTCAGACCCTCGCGGTCGGGATTCTCGCCCACGCCCTCCAAAATCATGCGAACGCCGGCTTCGATCTTTGCAGTATCCATATGGTTGATTTCCTTCTAGCAGTACTGAATACAGGTCCGGCAGCACCACTTCCAACCGCCGCAACCTCTCGTTTCGAACCCTAGCATGATACCACGCGCCACCAGCAGCTTCGCCAACCCCCATCCCAGACACATCGGGGACGTAGCACTAAGTGTCCGGTTTCGCGAATCGCCTTCCCCGACTTCCATTTTCTCGCAGTCTTATGGAAAGCACGATATGGCACGCTCAAGCCGCTCCCTCAAGCAAACCAACTCCGGACAGATAGGGGACGTAGCGCTATGTGTCCGGTTTTGCGAGCTTCTCAGAAGTTGCGTTCTGCACAACGAGAAGAAAGCTTGACACATAGCGCTACGTCCCCAAAACGTCAGAGTCAAAGCGCCGGAGTTAACCCAGGTCGAGCTCGAGACCGACGGGGCAGTGGTCGCTGCCGAACACCTCGTTGTAGATGCTGGCGGCTTCGATGCGCGGCGCCAAGGCGTTGCTGACCAGGAAATAGTCGATGCGCCATCCTGCGTTGTTCTTGCGTGCGTTAAAACGATAACTCCACCAGGAGTATGCGCCGGCAAGATCGGGATGCGTGCTGCGGAAGGTGTCGGTGAACCCGGCGTCGAGCAGCTTGGTGAACTTCTCGCGTTCCTCATCGGAAAAGCCCGCATTTCCACGGTTGGGGCCGGGGTTCTTCAGGTCGATCTCGTTATGCGCCACGTTGAAATCGCCGCACATGACCACCGGCTTCGGCTGTGCCGATTCACCAGGCTGCGTCAACGGAAGCCATTGCGTGGGCAAATGCCCGTCGCCCATGGGAGCCGATTCCGGGATCACATCCGCGCCGTTTTTGCCTTCACCACGGCCTGCCTCCGGGCGCAGCACCACGTTGCCATCGGCGCCGGCACGTTCCACCGGAACGCCTGCCGGGAGCACACCCTCTCCCAAGCCCTTGCAAAAGTCGCGGAACGCGTCATCCCATTCCATGCGATGATCGATACGCGCCAGCTCGTTTTGCGCGTTCGGCGTGTAAACGCAAACGAACCAATACTCGGGAAATTCGCACGCCACGATGCGGCCTTCGGTATCCAAATGGGGAAAGCCCAGGCCATGAAGCACCTGCAGCGGCTCTTCCTTTGTGAAAACCGCCGTACCGGAATAGCCCTTCTTCTCCGCATAGCTCCAAAACTCGCGATACTGCGGCAAATCAAGCGTCGCCTGACCCGCCTGCAGCTTCGTTTCCTGCAGCGCGACGACATCGGCATCGAACTGGCACACGATATCCTCGAAGCCCTTCTTCAAAACGGCGCGCAAACCGTTCACGTTCCAAGAAATCATCCGCATAGGGAAGCGCCTCCTTCGCAGGCAAATTCGTTCCGAAACAGTATAAGAAGCTCGGGAAACGCAGGCAAACACCTACTTCGCACATGGCGACCGCAGGAAACCGGACAGTTAGCGACACGTCCCCTAAGTGTCAGCTCCGACAGGCGGTTGCGGCCAGAGCAGCTGGCGCTTCACGCGCGAAACATCGGCGCATGCCTGTTCCGCAGGCTTATCGGCGTGCGCATTGCCCGGCACGTTTCGGACAATGCCTCGGAACACCGTACAACGTTATTTGTGGTACGGCTCTCCGTGGGATATCTTCTGCGAACGATAGAGTTGCTCCAGCAGCACCACGCGCGCAAGGTTGTGGGGGAGCGTGATCGGTCCGAACGACAGCAGCTCGTCGGCGCGTTTGCGCACCTCATCACTCACGCCGTCGGATCCGCCGATGACGAATGCGAAGTTGCTCTTCCCTTGCAGCATAAGGTTGCCCAAACGCTTCGACAACCCCTCGCTTGAACGCTCTTTGCCGTCGATGGCTAGCAGCACCATGTGCGTATCTGCGCCAAGTTTCTCCAGCTCAGCGCAGATCGCGGCGCCTTCTTTATCGCGTGCGCCATCCACGCCGCCGGCCTTACGCGGGTCGACGTCGGCGATCTCGCGCACCTGGGTTTTCGCATAAGGCTGCAGGCGCTTCAGGTACTCCGCGCACGCATCAGCCCAGAATCGCTCCTTCAACTTTCCAACCGCCACAACCGTGAACTTCATCCTAACCCTTTCATAGCGCAACATAATATTGAGCAAAGCGATTACAACAGCATCCGCCGGGTTCTGCCCCCCTTGAGAAGCAAGGGCGGGCAGTCCTGCTCACAAGGGGACGAAGCTCTCTTCAGGCAGCCCTTTGCATTGAATAGCCCGGGCTTGAACCCACTTGTTGTGAGAGCAGATGCAGCAATCATTCGCCCGTTCCAGGTCGAAACCATGTTAACAAGGCGCACTCCCTAAAACGAAGGTGCAACCCTTATCAGAAAGAAACATCCACCTCGACAAATAAGCCGGCATCTTCGCAAGAAGCCATGCGCAACGGCATTAGTACAACATTGCGTTCAATCATTCTTGCACAAGAATCTCCTCGGCGTTCATTCCGCATCCCGGCCTTAAAAACCGTTCTGTCTCATTCCGGCCTTTTTTGTCCACTTGCCCAAAAAGTTACACGTTCGAAATATTAGGGTGTTTACAAGCCGTTACCCCGCTGTTAAAGTTCATGCCACAATTTCATAGCGTCACCCCGTTGATATGTTCTGGATCGCAAGAAACAGGGCAAGCAGGGGCCTCTGGAGAATCCCAACCATGGGTGCCGAAGGGGCAAGGTGAAACGCAGGCCGCAAGACCTAACCGCAAACAGCTTCAACAAGCTGCAGTGGCGAACCGTTTCACTGAAACTCTCAGGCAAAAGGACAGAGAAAAGTCAGTGACTTGTCGCAAACGTGAACGAAACTCAAACTCGGCGTTCACCGAAACTTTTCCCTTTCCATAATCCCATATCCCAGGACCCCATTGCTTTCGCTGAGCTCTCTTTCCGTGCATCCTCAGGGTCTCGCAGAGGTTGTATCGGTTCAGAGTTTTAGTTAGGAGTGAGTTGTGGAAGGGTTTTTCGACGTCGTCAATAACGTGATCACCGCCATTGACGACTTTGTGTGGGGCGTACCGCTGATGGTGCTCATCCTGTTCGGAGGCATCCTGCTGACGGTTCGTCTGGGCGGTTTGCAGTTCCGTCAACTGCCGCGCGCTTTGCGCTACATGGTCAAGAACGAAAAGGGCGGCTCCGGCGAAGTGACCAGCTTCGGCGCGCTGTGCACCGCGCTTTCAGCAACCATCGGTACTGGTAACATCGTGGGCGTTGCAACCGCTGTCGTGGTCGGCGGCCCTGGTGCCATGTTCTGGATGTGGCTGGCAGCGCTGTTCGGCATGGCCACGAAGTACTCCGAGGGCCTGCTTGCCGTCAAGTTCCGCAGCATCGACGAGAACACCGGCCACGTGCTGGGCGGCCCGTTCTATTACATCGAGCGCGGCATGGGCAAGCGTCTGCCCAAGATCAGCTGGCGTTGGCTGGCCAAGATCTTCGCCTTCTTCGGCATGTGCGTCGGCCTGTTCGGCATCGGTACTTTCACCCAGGTGAATTCCATCAACACCGCCATCACGAACTTCTTCGATCCTGAGAAGTCCTTCACCATCAGCATCCTCAGTATGGATTACTCCATCGCCACCGTCATCGGCGGCATCGTGGTTGCCGTGCTGGTCGGCCTGGTGGTCATCGGCGGCATCAAGCGTATCGCCAGCGTCTCCGAGCGCGTCATCCCCGTCATGGTAGTGCTCTACGTGGGCTTCTCCCTGGTCCTGCTGCTGACCAACCTGGACAAGATCCCCGGCGCGTTCGTGGTCATCTTCCGTTCCGCCTTCGGCCTTGATGCTGCTGCCGGCGGTATGCTCGGCGCCATCTTCATCGCCATGCAGAAGGGTATCGCCCGCGGTATCTTCTCCAACGAGGCCGGCCTTGGTTCTGCACCTATCGCCGCTGCTGCCGCTCAGACGAAGGAGCCCGTGCGTCAGGGTCTCGTGTCCATGACCGGTACGTTCCTCGACACCATCGTGGTCTGCACCATGACCGGCCTTGCCCTGGTCATGACCGGCGCTTACCAGGTCCCCGGCCTTGAGGGCGCTGCCGTCACCACCGCAGCTTTCCAGGCTGGCCTGCCGTTCATTCCTCCCACCGTCGTGTCGTTCGTGCTCATGGCGTGCCTGGCCCTGTTCGGCTTCACCACCATCCTCGGCTGGGACTACTACGGCGAGCGTTGCCTTGAGTACTTCAGCAACGGCAGCATGAAGGCCGTGAAGGTTTACCGCTGGCTCTACATCGCCGCTGTGTTCATCGGCCCTTACATGACCGTTTCCGCCGTTTGGACCATCGCCGACATCTTCAACGCATGCATGGCCGTGCCGAACATGATCGCCTTGATCGTTCTCTCCGGTGTGGTCGTCCGTGAAACGAAGGACTTCTTCAAGCGTCTGAACGACGCTGGCGGCAAGGAAGAGGACATGGTTCCGCACAAGAATCATGACGACGTGCCGCCGATCGATCCCCTTACTGATCGCCTGGGTGCAAAGAACGCCCAGGAGGACCTCGCAGCAGCTGCACAAGGTTTCGCCACCGCATAGCAACTGCCTGCCCCTCATGCTGGCCCCGATGTTTCACGTGAAACATCGGGGCCTTATTTGTTTCTGCGAGATCATTTAACGCAGACTTGCTGCGTAATCTTTAAGCGCCGCTCCTATAAGCAAAGGGGAGTTCACAATCCGACTATCACCGCTCTTTACCAGCAAAACTAAGGCAAAAGCGCGATATAAGCTTAGTCGAGGATTCTATACCCGGGCTCAATGAGTGGTGTATAAACCTATCCCAAATGCTTTCGCCTTGTTTGGAACTCCAGCGTTGCTAAATCCCCTACACACCCCAAGCCTCTGCAGTAAGTCCCAAGCCGGCCACCTCCAAAACCGCAGCAGTAACGTCGTGTCATCTATCCGACGGCCTTCATCGCCTCATAAACGCCATGACGCGCTGTCCGATTTCCTCCTCCAAGCTGAAACGCATCGATGCCCGTAGCTAGCCGAGCGCCATAGAGCGCTTCACCACCGAACCGCATGTCGTGGTTTTCCGAACTCTACAGCGCAGCCATGTTCAACTTCTTAACTTGCTCGCGTGTACAAGAAAGGCCACCTTTCGGTGGCCTTTCAACATCTAATGTTTCACGTGAAACATTACTTCACGCCTTCATGAGCAAGCGCATCTGCAACCTTACGAGCCGCAGCGGTGATGGACAGGTCGTTCACATCCACCGTGATACCGGCATAGTGCTCATACAGCGGCAGGCGCTCGTCATACAGCTCCTTCAAGCTCATGCCGATGCCGCCCTTTAAAACGACGCCGCGCTCCTGCAGGTCGCTCAGACGATGCACAAGCTGATCATAGGAGATCTTGAGGTACACAACCGTGCCGATCTCCGCCAGATGCTTCATAGCCTCATCGGAATACACGGCGGAACCGCCCGTGGCGATGACGCTATTCTCCGCATCGATCTTGCTGAGAATCTCGTTCTCGACCTCGATGAAGCCCTCAGGGCCGCATGCATCGATGATCTTCTGCAGCGTCTTGTCGCACTGGTTCTGGATGACAATGTCGGCGTCAATGAAGTCCTTCGTCATGATTTTCGCCAACACGATGCCCAGCGTGGATTTACCCGAGCCGGGCATGCCGATAAGAACAACGTTGTTCTTCTCCGCCATGGTAAGCCCTCCTTGATCGGTCATGTACGTTCGAATTGTATCATGCCTGCTCATACGTCAGGACAACGGTAACAAGCTGTTCTTATACAGCCTCCCCAACGGCATCATCAGGCTGTTTGCGCTTCAACGGAAACGTCTCGCTGATGATGATGGCCACGAAAATCAAGGAGAAGCCGACCAGCAAACGCAGGCTCAGCTGCTCGCCGTACAGCAGCACGCTGAACAGCACACCGAACACCGATTCCAGGCTCAAGAACAGCGATGCCTGCGCGGGAGGGATGTGCGCCAGCGCCACATTCTGGATACCGAACGCCACAATGGAAGCGAAGATAGACAGGAACAGCAGCTGGCCGATGATGTCGGGCGTGAAGACCGCGAACCCTGGGAACGTCTCAAAAGCCGCTCCCGACAGCAAGCCCATGCAACCTTCAGCGACGAACTGCACAGCCGTCAGGGCCAGCACGTCATGGAAGCGGGAGAGCTTCGAAACCAGCACCATATGCACGGCGAACAAGACCGCGCACAGCAGCGTCATGACCTCGCCGAAGCCCATGGTCATGCCGCCCGACTGGACCGACACGAGCCAAATGCCCACCAAGGCAAGCACGGCGGCTCCGATATTGAACACCGTTGGGCGCCTGTGGGCGACGACCCACCACAAGAAGGGGACGATCACGCAATACGTCGCCGTCAGAAACGCGTTGATGCCTGGTGTCGTGTGCTCCAGACCAACGGTTTGCGTCCAGAACGCCAGGAAATCGGCAAGGCCGAGCACCGTGCCGGCAAGCACCATCTTGCCGCTGAACGCCTTGCGAACACGCTTCCAAAGAATGGCAGTCAACACGATGCCCGCGAACAGGAAGCGGAACCCCAACAGCCACGCTGGCGGAAGGACCGCCACAACGCCCTTCATGGACACGAAGCTATATCCCCAGATGATGGTTGCCACCACGATGGCAACCTTATACGCCCAAGCGGGCAATTCCTTCTTCATACACCCTTCCCTTTGCCTTCTATCGCAACCCGCTACCAGGGGCATAAAGAAACGCCAACCTGCAGCCGCACAAAGCGACGCAGATCGGCGTTTCACCTTCTCAACGACTAGCGGGCTCCGCCGCCACCGCCACCGAAGCCGCCGCCACCGCCGCTGGAGAATCCGCCGCCGCTTCCGCTGCCGCTCGATTCGGCTTGAATGGCCTCGTTAGCGGTCTTCACAGCTTGGTTGAACGACGAGGAAAGGAAGCTTCCCACATCGGGCATCCCGGCGTTCGCGCCGCTCTCGTAAGAGGTATACCAACCCCACCAGGGCACATAGGTGTCTCCATACGTTTGGTCGACCGTGAACAGCTGAGGCTGCGTCTTGCGAAGCTGCTCGATGGCCTGCTTCGCAACGCCGAACAAGTACGCATACACCATGAACTCGCCCCACACCTTCACATCGGCGGGCGGGCGCTCCTCAAGCGAGCTGAAGTCGCGCAGCCAGTTGCGCAACGCCTTGCAGTGCGCAACCAGGTTGTTGCCGTCGATGCTGCGTCGCGTCATGTTGTTGCCGATGAACGCCAGCGCCGCAACGGTCGGAACACCGCATATCATCGGGAGCATGTTGTCGGACATGAACCAGATCACCATGGCGATAACGAGCAACGCAACAGCGATCGTCCACGTCCAACCGCGCAGGTTATTGCCCTTCTCCTCGAAGAAGCCGTGCTTATCCGTCTCCGCGGTCAGCACACCTTGCCAATTCTTCACCGCGTTTACCAGCTGCTCCGAATGGTCTTCGCCATACTTCTTGATGCTACCGAACCACAGCGAGTTCTGACCTGACGCCACCCTGTCGAACAGCAGATTGAACGTCGTCCTGTCGATCGGGTCGCTCACGGCATCGGCTTCCACCAGCTTCGTGATATAGAAGTCGTTCACAGTCTTCATGCCGCCATGCTTCTTCGGTGCCATGTACGAACCGGAATCAATGCGCACGGCTCCCGTCTGCGCCAGATGCATGATCGTTGCCGTAAGATCGTCGGTGCTTTCCCTGTTCCAACGCCACAGGCGGCCGATAACGGCTGGGTGCATGCCTTGGCGCGGCACGTCGCGCCAATACTGCTCCGTGAAGTCCGGCTTGTGCTCTTTGCCGTGACGGAAGAACATGACGATGGCCCAAATCAAGACCGCAACGCACACGGCAACGCATGCCACGGAGAACGCCAGCGACATCATGCGCTTGCTGTTCGCCGTATCCGCCCAGGCCTTCTCCTCCTTCAGGACCGTGTCCAGGCGCTGCTCGCCGGCATGCAGGCGCTGCGTGCTCAGCGACACGTTCGTCAACCACTTGGAGGGGATGCACACGCGCATCTCGGCATATTCACCGGATTCCACGCGAGGAACCGTGCAGGTGACCGACCCATCGGCGTTAACGGAGACGTTGCCGCTCAACGGACCATGACCCCACGCGCGCACGTTCTCGCCAGGGTCGACCGTGACGCCCTGGGGAAGGGGAAGCTGAAGCGTAGCCGTCACATTCTCGGAAGGAACCGCCCAGGCGGAGCCTAGATACTGCCAGTACACCTCAGAGACGTCATCGTAGACCTGCGCCATGTTGGTGATGGTGTAGTCGAGCTCCACGACCACACGCTGGGGCTGGGATCCGAAGAATACGTACACGGTGTTCTTCGGGCTATCGACGGAATACGAATCCTTTCCCGGGCCACCTTCCTCACGCCATTTCAGCTCGAACGGAACCTCGGGCATCGCCGACATGGACCCTTCGGCGTCGTTGGACCCGTCAACGCTCATCATGCGGACGCCGTTTACGGTGAACTCCGCATTCGTGGGCAGTAGATTCAGCGTCCACCATACCGCCGAGAACGAACCGTCGAAATCAAACGTACGCTGCTCAACCACGTGAAGCGTTCCGTCGGTTTCAAGCTGAGCTTGGATATCCACTTGCGGCATGGTGTATGACTTCGCGTAGGCCTTGCCCGGCAAAGCTGCCAGCGCGCAAGCGCAAGCAACGACCACTAAAGCGACCGCAACCAGCCATGCGACGCGGCAACGCGCACCATCCCGCTGGCTGCCTGGGAAATGAGGTGTCCTTGTGTATTGCATCGAGAATGCTCCTTGCAAGTTTCCGACAGTCAAGGTATTATATCTACCCGCACCTATTATAGCGTGGAGAAGTGACCGAGAGGCCGAAGGTGCTCGCCTGCTAAGTGAGTATGCCCCACAAGGGCATCTAGGGTTCGAATCCCTACTTCTCCGCCACTGGATACTTACGCGAACCCCATCAGGGCCATCCTGATGGGGTTCGTTTTTTGTACCCTACCATCACCGGTGTCGACGCCATCTTCTGCAAGCCTACAACCAACCCTTTGTCACGACTTTCTAAACTTCGTAGGCGGTCGTGAGCAATGCAGGGAATTCAGACAAGAACGCCTACAGGGGGGCACCTTACATAAGAAACCACCTCAACAGCATGCTCTTTGAGAGATGCTATCCCTCTCTTTCGTGGACCGTTTTCCCAACGCTTTCCCGCACTAAAAAAGTAGGCGCCCGAAATCGGGCGCCTACGCAATCTATCTTCTTCCCCAAGGCCAGGGCCAGCGTCGCAAACGCTTCGCCTTCATCGGCTTCATCCGATACGAGGGGTTGTGTTTCAGGAACACGGCTCGGCATATCCGCGTGATCCCCAGCGCCACCAACGCCGTGACCATGAACGAAAGCGTTAAATCCAGCACATCGCCGTTGCCCTCCGACAGCGCATATAAACTTGCCAGGCCGAAGAACGCGGCCAGCACCACGTTCAACATGGTGAAAGCTTTGATAAGGATCTCTTTCGCCCGCGCCGGCGAATAACGCCATGCCGCCACCACATATACCACGCCGGCCACGAAAGCCAGTAATAGCAGCAACGGTATGATGCGCGTCAGCCTTGCAACCATGCTAGAACGTCACCTTCGGCGCGGTGGAAGCGCCCTCCTCAGCGGCAAAGCTCGGACGCTCCTTGAATCCCATCATGCCTGCGAAAAGCACGGCCGGGAACGTCTGAATGGCGGTGTTGTACTTCATCACCGTATCGTTGAAGCTCTGGCGCATGTAGCTGATCTTGTCCTCGGTGCTAGACAACTCGGCCTGAAATTGCTGGAAGTTGGCGTTCGCCTTCAAGTCGGGATAGGCTTCCGCCACCGCGAACAAGCTTTTCAGAGTCTCGGTAAGGTGGTTGTTGGCCCCCATGCGGCCCTCGGGAGTGCTTGCGCTCGCCACAGCCGCACGAGCCTGCGTCACGGCATCCAGCGTAGCACTTTCGTGCTGCGCGTAACCCTTCACGGTTTCCACCACGTTCGGGATAAGGTCCAAACGCCTCTGAAGCTGCACATCGATCTGCGCCCAAGCGTTGTCCACCATGTTGCGAAGCTTCACCAGCTTGTTATAGAGCGCGATGATGAGCACGATGAGCACTACGGCTATCGCGACAAGCATGATTGCTGCCGTCATGGCTTCCTCCTTCTACCGGTTGCCTGCATTACGCGACCTTGAAGATCGCGCTTCTCTGCACATCGCAGTCCAAACCCTTGCAAGGCCGAAAAGCCCTCTAGGAGAGGTGCTCCGACCGTGGATACAGCATAAACTACATTGCCACGCTGGAATCCTCTGCCCCGCGAGGTTTGTCTAGCAATTCGTGGTAAGCGTCGCCTTGAAGGGGCCGAACGTGGTGGTGCGAGCCCACCATCCCTTGGCCTGCGCATCGGTTGCCACCTTGGCCGCCGATGCAAAGGAATCGCATACCGCGAACACTGCGGCGCCGCTGCCGGACATCATGGCGTTGCATACGCCCGGCTGCTCCTGCAGCCACTCGCGCACGGTGCGGATCCCCGGATTCAGCTGCTCGCTGGCCTTCGCCATGTTGTTCAGCAGCGGCACGCTCATCGCATACTCCGCTGATTCCGCGGCTTCCGCGTCCTCCGCTGAAATAGGCTGAGGGTCTTCGTCGATCTTCTTGTAGGACTCGGCCGTGGAAACGCCGCCTTCGGGTTTCACCAGCACCAGGAAGTCGTTCATCGGCTTGAGCGTACGGACCAGGTTCTCGCCGATGCCGTCGTAAAGGGCGCAGCCGCCTTGCAAGAAGAAGACCACGTCGGCGCCCAACTGAGCGGCAACCTCTTTGATTCGCGGATCCAAAACGCTTTCGCCCCACAGAACCGCCGAGCCCAGCAGCGCTGCGGCCGCATCCGAAGAACCGCCGCCCAGGCCGGCCTGAACGGGGATGCGCTTCTCAAGATGCACGCGCATCGTTTCCTCTTCGCCCAGCGTTCGGCCAAATGCCTCGGCCAGCTTCAAGATTGCCTTCACCACGATGTTGTCCTGCGGGTCGACATCCAGGGGAGCCAGCCCCTCGAAGCTGCGCGTGGTCAGCTTCACCGCTTCACCGGTGCCCGGGATGATCTTCATGCGCAGCACATCATGCAGCATCAGCGCATGCATCGTCGTAGACACCTCATGGTATCCGTCGTCGCGCACGCCCTTGACGTTCAGGTACAGATTCACCTTCGCCGGGGCAACCAGCTTGAGCGAACCCATACCGGCAAACTCGCGCGCTTCCACGTCCTGGGCAACGCGGGCTATGTCGAGCATGTCCACGGACCCTTCCAATGTTTCACGTGAAACATTCTGTTTTTCATCTTGCTGCATCACTGCTGCTCCGTTCGTTTCTTTCGACGTGCCTTGAAGAATTCTCGCAATATGGTTGCGCATTCCTCGGACAGCACGCCGGCCTTTACGTCGAATGTATGGTTGAGGCGCTTATCCTCGTGAATGGAATACAGCGTGCCCAAAGCACCCGCTTTCGGGTCGGGCGCACCGAACACGCATCGGTCGACCCGAGCCTGGTGCATGAGCCCGGCGCACATGATGCACGGTTCCAACGTCACGTACACCGTGCAACCCGTAAGCCTCCACACGCCAAGTTCGGCCGCCGCCATCTTCATGGCAACGAACTCCGCATGCCCTGCGGGATCTTGCTGCGTCTCGCGGATGTTGCATGCCCGCGCAATCACGCGAGGCTCGGCAAGCGGTCGACGCGTTGCTTTGTCGATAGGGTGGTACACAACCACGGCGCCGATGGGGACCTCTCCCATAGCCGCCGCACGTTGCGCCTCCTCAAGCGCCATGCGCATGTATTCTTCGTCATTCATAAGCATCATTATATGGTATCCTAGCAAGCTACATGGAGGAATGGCCGAGTGGTTGAAGGCGGCAGTCTTGAAAACTGTTGAGCCGCAAGGTTCCGTGGGTTCGAATCCTACTTCCTCCGCCAGAATGCTATCGCCCGGGTCCCCGGGCGTTTTCTTTTTTTGAAACCAAACCAGCCCCAGCTGCCCATTTGCAAAGCAGAGCCACGCGAACGTCGCGACCCGAAAGATAGCGATAGAACTGCTTAGTTTTATGCAACCTTAAACTCTTTCGCCTACTTACTCATCCTAAAACAACGCAAAAGCGCCCGGAAGTGATCCGGGCGCTTCAACAGGGTTTTGCGTTGCTTTGCGCTTAGCGCTCGTCCATGGGAATGTATGCGCGCTTCTTGCTGTAGATCGACTTGTACGCCGGGCGGATGATGCGCTTGCCCGAAACGATCTCCTCGAAGCGATGCGCAGCCCAACCCGACATGCGGGCGCAGGCGAACAGCGGGGTGAACAGATCCTCCGGGATTCCCAGCATGGAGTACACGAAACCGGAGTACATATCCACGTTCGCGCACATATCCTTCTTCGGGCCCTTCTCGTTGAGAATCACCTCGGGCGCCAGGCGCTCGATCTTCTCGAGCAGGCGGAACTCCGCCTCGAACTCAGTGCCCTTGGCCAGCTTCTCGGCGAAGCGCTTGCAAATGACGGCACGGGGATCGGACAGCGTGTACACCGCATGGCCCATGCCGTATACCAGACCGCTCTTGTCGTAGGCCTGCTTGTTCACGATCTTGGCGAGATACGCGGCAACCTCGTCATCGTTCTCCCAATTGACGACGTTGTCCTTGATTTCTTTCTGCATGGCAAGAACCTGATGGTTCGCGCCACCGTGCTTGCGGCCCTTCAGCGAACCGATGGCCGCCGCATACGTGGAGTACGCGTCCGTATCGGCGGACGTCAGCACATGCGTGGTGAACGACGAGTTGTTGCCGCCGCCGTGTTCTGCGTGCAGGCACAGCATGATGTCAAGCATGCGCGCTTCCTCGGCCGTGAACTGCCTGTCGGGGCGCAGCATGGACAGAATGGTCTCCGCCGTGGACTGACCTGGGATGAAACGATGCATGATCATGGACTCGTTGTTGTAGCGCGCGCGAATCGCGTAGTACGTCAACACCATGATGCGGGGGAGACGGGAAATAAGGGAGATAGCGGTGCTGATCTCGTGCTGGACGGATCGATCCTCGGCGTTTTCGTCATAAGCGTACAAAAGCAGGATGGTTCGAGCCAGCACGTTCATGATGTCAGGAGGCGTGTCGCGCATGATCATGGACGCAGTGAAACCGTCGGGCAGCTCGCGCTGCGCGTCGATGGTGGCGATGTAGTCGGAAAGCTGCTGCTCCGTAGGAAGTTCGCCCATCAGCAGCAAGTAAGAGACCTCTTCGTAGTTGAATCGACGATCCTTCGCATCAACACCCAGAAGGTCGTACAGGTCATACCCGCGAAGACGCAGCTCACCTTCGTCGGCGCGTTTCTCGCCATCGGACATGACGTAGCCATGCACGTTGGAGATACCCGTCAAACCCGCCAAAACGCCGGTTCCGTCGGCATTGCGCAGGCCGCGCTTCACATCGTAGCGTTTGTACTTTTCAGCATCGATAGAATTGATGCTCTTGAAATTCTCGTACAGGTCGATTTTCTGCGTGCCGCCCATTACGCTCCCTTCCTTTCGTGTCATTCATTCCCGCCGCTTCAAAACCAGCAATGCCCGCGCGGGGCGGGCATTGCTGGTTGTTGCTCGAACGATATGCTATTTTGCAGCGCCGATACGGCAGATGGTGGTGCCGCAGTCAGGGCACTTGCCCTTCGTGATAGGCTTGCCGTTCTTCGTGACGCCCTCAACGGGATCCTTCATGATCTTCTTTGCCTTGCATTTCACGCAATATGCCTCGATAGCCATAGTAAACCTCTCTAGTTGCCGTATAAGAGTGCAAGCGCCGTGAATCGGTGAATGCACTTTCAGTTCATGCTCGTGCGGGCTGAAATTATAGGCCAGCGGCCGTCCAGTCAGATAACGAGCATGTTACAGGCCTTACATATTCTTCAACAACTCCATAAGGAAGTCCACGTTGGAGGCCAGTTTCTTCTCGTCGATGTTCTCGACGATGTCGTCCTGCTGGCCATACAGCGCGAGCTTGCCGCCTTCCATGCCCACCAGATGGGTTACCTGGCAGCCATGCTTCGCCGCATACGATGCAGCGCTCTCCTCGCCGAGCAACGCACCGGACGCCACCTTGATGCCGGTAGCCTGCGAAGCCTTGCGAATGTAGCGCTTCATGCGCGACGATGCCTTCGAGGGCTTCAAGAAACCCTCACGCTCGATCATGGTCAGATCACCGGCGCCGATAGCGTCGATATCGACGATGAACGCACCTCGCAGCTCGGACTGATGAGCCTCCAGGAACGCCTTCATGCCGGAATTCTGAGCAAGCTCGGAACCCAGGGCCACGAACCACACCTCGGCATCGATGTCGGGGTTGCGGAACTGGTACACCTCGTTAAGCTCCTCGTTAAGCTCGACGGGCGTGGGCACAGCCGCCGCGGCCGCTTCATCGGCAAGCTCCTCGGAGGACAGGTTGCTGTTCTCCATGCGACGTGCGGAGTAAGCGCCGCCATGCCACGGACGGAAGCGGTTGGACCCGGACTGCTCGTCGTCTGCCACGTCGTCGACGTTGAACGAATCGTCGTACGCGACCTGGGAAGCCTCTTGGCCTGCCGCCTCAACATCGATCGGCTGGGGCGTCCAAGCCTGGGTTGCGCCAAGGTCATCGCTCTGCAAAGCCGGCAGAGCCTGCGTAGCCCCAGGATAAGCTGCAGCATCCTGATCGGCTTCGACAGCGTAATCACCCTGATACTCGCCCTGCTCGTAGTGCTCTTCCTGGAAGCTCTCCCAGCCGCCGCGCGCCTTTCCGGCGGCACGAGCCTCGAAGTTGTCGTCCACGTCGAGCCACTCCTGCGGCGTATCCTCTTCGTCTTCCTTGCGATGGAGGAACTTGTCGAACAGGCGGCGGAAGCGCGACTTAGGCATCTCCATGTAGCCAGGGCCCGCAAACGCACCCGTCTCGGTGAAGTGATCGTCGTAAGCGGAATCATCCGCATCATCAACGTACATGTCCTCAGGGTCCATGGTGCTGGCAAGCTCGCTGCTCACCGGAGCGAACGAGCCGGTAGCACCAGCAGTACCGAAGCTTGCGGCAGCGTTCACACCCGGCTGGGCCTGAGCCGCATCCGCCGCCTTGATGGAGCCGGACAGCGAAGGCAAGGATGCGAGCAGGGAAGGCCTGGAATCCTTCTTCTCGCCAGACATCTCAGCCTCTTCGTCCTCCTGCTCATGAGCAGCCTTGATATCGGACGACCCGATGGAGGGAAGCAGGTTCAGTAAGCTACGTGCCGCGGTCTTGCCGGCGGATTCGACGTCGGCAAGCGGAGCGCGCTGCTTCACAGCCGCCGCAACGGGGGCCGCCGGGGCGGTCGCGGAGATCTCCGGCAAGGTGACGGGAGCCGCGGGGACCACGGAAGCGTCTGGGATATCAAGCGGCTTGGCTTGCAGTTCCGGCACCGTCTCATCCGCAGGTTCGGGCATAGGTGCGGGCGTAGGTACCGCAGGAGCGTTTGCCGCATCGACACGGCCGGCCTCGTTGATGGAAGCCTGCGTCACATCGACGCGATTGCCCGAGCGAGGAGCGTCGGACTGGCGGGACTGGGCCTCTTCCTGCACCTTGCGCGGATCCAAGAACGCCGGCATGGGAACGTCGCCCATCGGAGGAACATCCTCAAGATGGAGCTTCGTCACATCGATCGGGGGCGTAGCCGCCGTGGCGAAGGGGTCGGCAACCTCTGCAGGAGCGACAACCTGGGTCTGAGCGGGTTCCGGTGCGGAAACCTGCGCGGGGGCGAACTGCACGACGGGCTGCTGAGCGGTCATCTGCTCGGCCGCGGGCTCAGGTGCGTGCTCGGCCACCGGAGCGGAAGGCTCGGGGGCGAAGGTTGCAACGGCAGTATCTGCCTGAAGCGCTGCGCCTGCGTTCTCGTCAGCGGAAGCCGCTTCGAGCAACTCCTCGAACTGCACGGGCTGTGCTGCCTGCTGCGGCGCAGGTGCTTGGACGGCAGGCTCCTCTTGCACGGGGGCTTGCTGCATCTGCGAAGCCTGCTCAACCGCCGACACCGCATTCACGGAGACTTCAGGGGCTGCGGCGTTCACGACCGGCTGCTCGGTTTCAGGCTGCACCGCAGGCTGCACGGGCGCGATGGTCGCCCACTGCGGAGCGCGAACCTCGCGAATGGTATCGCGATCGATATCGAAGGAGCGCTCAAGCTCATGCTCTACGATGTTGTTCGCCTTCGCGAAATGACCGGCGCTTTCGGCGACCGCGGCATCAAGGGCGCTAGCATAACGGGAACGCTGCGCCGGCTTCTCAGCGTTACGGGGCTTCTTGGCCTTTTCCTGAGCGCGAGCATACCAATCAGGCACGCTTGCCTGCGCCGCGCGCTGCTGCTCCGCAGCCGCCTGCATCTGCTGGATAGCAGCCTGCTGGGCCGCTGCCTGCTGGGCCTCGAGCTCGGCTTGCTGCATCGCCGCCTGCTGGGCCTCGAACTCAGCCTGGGCCTTTTCGGCCTCCTCTGCCTGCTGGGCCTCAAGAGCCCGCTGCTCCTGCTCGGCCGCAAGACGAGCCTGCTCGGCATCGCGACGGGCGCTCTCGATGGCGCGCGCCTCCATGCGCTGCATTCGAGCTTCCTCTTCAGCTTCCTCGCGATCGTGTCGCTCGATCTTCTGAAGGTTGCGCTCAACCTCTTCAGCGGTCATGCCGTCGACAGGCTTGCCGGACAATGCCGAGATTGCAGCCTTGGCGGCGATGAGGCTCTCCTCATCTTCCATGGAGGAACGGGGATGGGACGAATACACGAACTCGGCGCCTTCGGGCACAAGACCGCTCTCATACGCGGCCTCCGGTCCATGCATCAGGGCGTCCTCGCGCTCGGCGATCTCGGCTTCGCTCACACGGCCCGCACCGATGCGGCGAGCCAGCTCAAGCAGAGCGGCAACGCCGGAAGCGTTGCAATTCGCACCTTCGTTGTAGGCTGCGGTCTGATGCAATGCGCCAAGAGCAAGCGGGATAGCGGTGAGCAGCATTGCGATAACGGTCAGCAGCGTGAAGGTCGTGGTGAGCGTACCTTCGGAAGACCCCAGCGCAACGCCCTTGATGAGCAGCAGCACGGGAAGGGCAACCATTGCACCGAAGGAGATTTTGCCGACAAGCGGCATGACCTGCGCCGTGGGACCGGCAAGCTCGGCACGAACCTTGCCGGTGTCGTAACGAGCCACCAAGATCACCTTTCGGCGACGAGCGCCTTCACCATCCTCAACAGCTGCAGGGGCGTACTTCGCCACAACGTTTTGGCTCACGCCTTTCCCCAGAAGCTTCGAGATGATGGGCTTATCCAGATACTCCGCGGCGAACAAGCCGGCGGCCGCAAGGCAGCCGATAACCCCGACGATGCTCAGCACGGGCACGATCAACGACAGCAAGGCGAGCACCACAGCTGCGCCGCAGTAAATCATGCTAGGCAGATGAGGGTCGCCGACCCCGTTGAAATCCTCGATGTTAGCAGGCAGACCTGCTTCCTTCTGGAATTGCTCGGTAATGTACAACGCAGCCTGCTGTTCCTCTTCGGTGCCAGCGGGACGGGCGCCGATTTCCTGCGACAGGTATGCGATATGCTCTTTAATATCCGGCATTTTTGTGCCTCTCGTTCCTCAATTACAGCAAGGCATATACGGGTTGCAGTATACGCTATTTGCCTTGCGCGCCCAAATAATCACGTATAACTGCATCACTGGTGCCGGCAGCAGCACGCTGTCCGGAATAGCTTCTGATAACCTCTGCCCATGTTGCGAAATACGCATCTTTGACCAATTGCTTCGGGTCGCTTGGCAAAGCTGCAGCCATCGTCGCCGCTTCCTCTTCGGCAGCGTTGTAAGCATCGTTTCGCGCGATGGCCTCATCCTTGTTTTTCGCTGTGAGAGCCTCATCGGACTGCACGGCCAAATCCATCGCTTCCATTCGCTTTTCCACATACTCGATCAGCGGTGAAACATCAGCTGTTTGGTAATCCGCTTGAAGCACCTTCAGCTGATCAAGGCTTTTGGAAAACGTTTCCTTTGCTTCCAAGGTGCACTCCCTAGATGCATCGACCTCGTTCCGTCCGGCAAGTTTTGTCGCCTCGCGAACCTTGGCATCCGCGTCCAGCACCACCTGCCACGCAGCGTCGCATTCCTTCGCCGCCTGCTCAGCATCTTCCGACGCCTCAACCAGCTGCATGCCTTGCATTATCATGCCTTTGCGTGCCGTTATCGATATAACCGTTTGATTGGCGACTTCGCGAACGGAAGGATCGGATAGCTTTTCCGAAACGTTGCGCGCCTTCCCATCAGCATCGAATAGCAACTGCTTGGTTTGCTCGACGAAGGAAAGAACATCTTGCCTCTTTCCTTCGCTTTCTGCTGCAAAGGGGTCATCCACTATCGCATCAATTTGCAAGATGGTCTCATCAGCTTCGGAAACCAGTCTCAGCGCATCCATAAGCTCAGACTCGTAACCTTGCTGCTCGGTGACCTGACAGTGCCACGCCCAAACGCCAACGGATACGATCGCCAAAGAGGCAGCTGCCACCACGGATACCGCAGCAATCCTCCCTTTGCGACGGCGCGCTTTTCTTCGCGCTATCTCCTCTTCGATGGACATGCGCTTAGCAGCAGCCGGCGCCTGAGACGAAGCTTCTTCGCTATAGCCTGATGCGTGGAGAGCCTTCTTGCGTTGGGTTGCCTGCTTAGCTTGTTTCTGTTTAAGCCAGACTCCGCTTCGCCGCCTGCCAGCACCGTTTTCGTTAGCGTGCGAACCAACTGACGCCTTATGACCGGATGTTTCACGTGAAACATGTTCGCCTGTTTCACGTGAAACACTCTGAGCATTCGCATCCCTACGGGCAGCGAGCAAATCCCTCAAGCTGAATCGCTGAGTTGTTTCCTTATATTTAGCAGCATCGAGAACGCTGAACGATATCTCGTTGGACGTTCCGTGCGTCCTCTCTTTGATATGAGCTGCTCGGGCGATTTTATCGTCTCGTCTTCTCATATACGCCGCCAGGTTCAGCCTCGGTTCGTTGCCGCCAATTCAGCAACGATCCGGGCAGCAGACAGCACTTTGATGTTGCTGCTTGGCAAGGAGTTCAGGAACACTTTCCCGTAGCTCTTCGAAACCAACCTGTGATCTGCGAGAATCAGCGCGCCGGTGTCATCGGCACGACGGATCAATCGACCAGCCGCCTGCTTTACCTCGAGCACCGCCGCGGGAAGCACATAATGTCGCCAAGCTTGGTCATCGCGTTCCGCACGCTCGCAAGAGAGCGGATCGGTCGGCTTCATGAAGGGGAGCTTCGGGATAACGACGCCTTTCAGGGTTGCACCCGGGGCATCGAACCCTTCCCAGAAGCTTTTCAGCGCGAACAGCGACAAGTGCTCATCAGCAAGGAAGTCATCGCGCAGACCCTTCACCGACACGCCCCACTTTTGGCACACCAAGCGCAAATCATCGCTTTTCAGTTCAGGCTGAACATAGTCGAAGCAACGCTCCATCTCGCGACGGTTCGTAAATAGCGTGAGCATCGAACCTTGCTGCGCTTTATGCGCCTCGACAAGGAACTTTTGCAAGGTGGCCATATAGCTCGGCTCGTTCGGCTCGGGCATATCGGCAACAACGTACACCGTCATGTTTTTGTCGAAGTCGTAGCTGGAATCAAGCTGACAGGTTTTGACCGGCGAGAACTCTCCTTGACCCAGACCCATAGCGTTCGTGAAGCCATCGAAGCTGCCGTTGACAGACAGCGTTGCCGACGCGAACACCACCGAATGCGTGGAAGCATACAGCGTATCGTTCAGCTTTCCGCCGACGTTAACGGGCATGCCTTGCAGCTTTTCGCCGACGCGGTCCTTCTTCCGGCACAGCGTTGCAGCGTACGCATAGCTTTCGTTGGGGTCTTCGAGGATCACCTGCACCGCATTGACCTGCTCCTTCAAGTCGATGGCCATCGCGGCTATCTCGCGCTGTATCGCAGCTGCATTCTCGATGTCCTCAAGATACGCCACCAGGTTCTGACAAGCTGCAATCAGCTTCTCGGCAGATTCTCTCATCGCGACACCCTTGTCCACGATGTCGCCGAACGTGGCGGAACTCCGGATATCGCTGTTCACCCACAGTTCAACGATCTCATAGCCGCGCCCATGCCGGTTCGTATCGAAGAACAGCAGACCCTTCAGGCTGGCGCAGAAGGCTTCAGCAGTCTGACGATACGCCTCGCCCGCACTCTTGCCTTTTTGCGTGAGCGTATAGAATAGCGTTTCGCTTTCCTCTTTCGTGCCGTTCAGGACCACACGGCGTTCCGCGCGGGAGAACACGTTCCTGCGAGCATCATCTGCCGCTACTCGGCGAGCCTCTCGGAGGATATTCTCGGCATCGAGTTCAATGGAGAAAGCACGGCGCGCTTCACTTTCGGCACCATGGGCCTCATCAACCGCCCAGTAGCGAACCGGCGGCAGCAAACCACCGTCGGCGGCCATGTCGCAAAACAGCAGGCTATGATTGGTAACCAGGATATCCGCAGCTTCGGCACGCTTGCGCGCCCCGTGGACGAAGCACAGGTTGCCGAAGAACGGGCACTTGCGGCGAAGGCATTCCTGGCTGCTTGTCGTGATCACCTTTCGCGGCAGCAAACGATAATCAAGCTTCAAGCCATCGATATCGTCATATTCCGTTTGCTCGATAAACGAAAGCAGCGCCGCCATCGCAGGGGCCTGCGACAGCTCTTTGCCCTGAACCTCCTTCATCGCAGCGCCGTCATCCACCACGCTGCGAATCTTGCGAAGACAAGGATAGTGGGAGAAGCCCTTCAACGGCGCACACGTCAAAGGCTTTGCGTCGGGATCGGATGCGCGCAATGCCTTCGCAAGAGCGGGAACCTCTTTGAATACCAGCTGATCAAGCAGAGCATTCGTTTTGGTTGCCACACCGACGGTAATACCGTTCCTCTGCGCGGTAAGCGCCAAAGGAACCAGATACGCCATGGATTTACCGACGCCGGTTCCAGCTTCAACCACAAGATTGTCCCCAGAAGCGAATGCGTTACGCACCGAAGTGCTCATGTCTCGCTGCTCGGCGCGCGGCTCGTAATTCTTATACAGGTTGCCCACAAGACCCTCTTGGCTGAAGGCCTTGGCAATCTCCTCGGCAGTGGGGTACTCCATACTGCGCATAGGATCGGAGGCAATCGCATCGGCATCGACCTTCGGCCTGTTTTCAATCTTACGAAGACGATCACGGCGAATGGATTGCAGCGAGAACAGATCCAGCTGACTCGTTGCCCATGAGAGCTGCCCCCCGTTTGTTTCACGTGAAACAATGTCATGCGCAGCATCTTCGATCAAGGCAGCTTCATCGGACGCCACGTCGGCAGCATCACCGGAATGGTCGGCGAAGTACTGGAAAACAACCTGGGTTTCCCATTGCTCAGGCGTTGCAAGGGATGCGATTTTAGCCACAAGGGGCTTCGGCATGGCATCCACTGCAGCCAGCAAAATACGGAACACGGCGCACGTAGCAGCAACGTCATCATCTGCGCGATGCGTGGAAACCGGTGCCCCGAAGGTGCGAACCAAGTCGATAAGTCGATGGGATTTCAGGCGGGGAAGAGCAATGCGAGCAAGATCCAAAGAATCAAGCCAGATGTTCTCCAGCAAAGGATAGCCGCTTGGATGTCGCGTGGTGAAGGTACGATCGAAGGCGGCATTATGGGCCACAAGCTTCGAGTCACCAACGAATTCGGCAAGCTGCGCAAGCGCTTCTTCAGGAGAAGGAGCATCGGCAACATCCTCATCGTGAATATTGGTCAAGTGCGCAACATCTTCCGGAATAGGCTTTCCGGGGTTTACGAACGTTACGAACCAATCGACTATCTCGCCCTTATCCATGCGGGCGGCCGCAATCTGCGTCAACTCGTCGTGATTGAACGAGAAGCCGGTTGTCTCGGTGTCTATAACGACGATATCGCGGTCAAGCTCACCATAATCGCATTCTTTCGAAGCATCAGCAAGCGATGCATAGCGATCGACGATCGCCTGAGGGGTTCCATCACTGATATACGCGAGCAAATCACCACGCACGGCATATTCCTTATCTCCCACATGGATGCTTCCATGTTTGCTTCTATCACTTTGTAACCTTCTTATTGTAAGTCAGCCGGCATCGATGGATGCCGGGTATTCCGCTTCTTCGTTTGTGTTACGCTTTTTTCACTTCATTTCAGATAGGAGATCCCATGCTGCCTGATTGCTATTTCGGCGCATATGCCCGCTTTGACACCACTTCCAAGAAAGATGCGGCGATTCTGCTTGGATCGAATTGCATCATCGGCGACGTTTTCAATATCGAATTCAAACCCTTGGAAGGCCAAACGCGCGCATGGGTCGTGAACGATTACGGCGATGTATTGGGCTACCTTGATGAGCAAACGTCCCACAAACTCAACCTGTTAGCCGCTAAAAGCTGGGAAATGCATGCCGTCTTATCGTTCGTAGCTTTCACCGATCAACCGGAACCGGGTTTCTACTGGGGCGAGGTCGCCCTCTTCTGCTACGACAAAGTGCATCAATCGGATTTCGATATCTTCATGCGCACGACCATGAAGTCGCTTTCGCAAGGCATACGCCCACGCATCGACATCAAGAACCAGGGTGTGCAATCGATTCTCGATTCTCACGGAACCTGGCAGCCTTCGCAGCGAGCCGACATGCCCAAGGGCGACAGCCATACCGCCATCCTCAAGAAATCCCGTGGCTTCACCGACCTGATGGTCCAGAAAAGCAGAGAAGGGAACAAGGGCTGTTTTTTGATCAGCTGGGCATTCCTGTTAGCGCTGGTCGCATTGGCGGTATTCGGATTGAAAAGCTGTGGGCTGTTCTAGCCACATTCCTTCACCGATCTTAACTAGCCAATGGCTTTCTTAAAGGAAGTTTCAAGGGTTTGCCTAACACTACGGAGTTCATCCTGCCGCAGGACGACATAATGTTTTATTGCAAGACTATTCAATCTCGAGTCCCTGCATAAAGTTCAACCTCTGAATCGATGAACAACATGATTGCCTGCTCCGTGAATAAGGCGCGGTCCTGAAATCAACTTCAACGCTATGCGACCCGCTGGACACCGCAAGACGCCAAGCTACAGTAAGAGGGGGCTGATCCCGGAACGCTTCCGGGATCAGCCCCCTCTGTTTGTCACTCATTCTTTATCCAACGACTTCCATTTCTCATGGATGCCATTGAATCGCTTTTAGTCATCCGTTCGTAGATAGCCAATCGTTTCGATCGATTGCCAAACAGACTTTTCCGCACAAACCCGTTTATCGCACAGGCTCTTCCAAAGCAAGCTCGATAAGCTTGGTGCACAGCTCGGGGAAGGTCATGCCTGCGGCGCGAGCGGCATCGGGAAGAAGGGACGTTGCCGTCATACCAGGAATGGTGTTCGTTTCCAACGCCCAGCAATCACCGTTTTCTTCCAAGATGAAATCGGTGCGAGAGGTGCCGCTGCACGAGAGCGCCTTGTGAGCGTTCTCCGCCTCGCGCTGCATGACCTTCGTCACGTCATCAGGAATGCGAGCAGGGCAGATATGCTGAGAGCCGCCCACGGCATACTTCGACTCAAAGTCGTAGAAATCGCTCTTGGGAACGATTTCGATAACGGGCATAGCCTTCGGCTCATGGTTCCCCAAAACGGCGACAGTAAATTCACGGCCCTTGATATAACGCTCGATAAGTACCTCATCATCGATATCGAGCGCTTTCTGCAAAGCGTCTTCGATAGCTTCCGCACCTTCTACGATGAACACGCCGATAGCGCTACCCTCGGTACCGGGCTTCACGACGACCTTCTCGCCCATAGACGAGATAACCTGCTGGATATCCACTTTGTCACCCTTGTTAACCGTCAAGGACGGAGGAGTGGGAATACCCTCGCGCTCGTAGAAGACCTTCGCCTTCACCTTATCCATGGCAAGCGCGCTCGACCATACTCCAGAGCACGTGTAGGGAATACCGACGATATCGAGCAAACCCTGCACCGTACCGTCTTCGCCATATTTGCCATGCAAGCAAAGGAATGCCACATCGAACGGTTCCTCGATCAAACGCTTCAGGTCTTCCTTATTCGCCGGATCGATATCGGTGACGGAAAAGCCCGCCGTCTCCAAAGCTTCGCGAGCACCCTTACCGGATGCCAAGGAAATTTCACGCTCGTTGCTTTTACCGCCACACAAAAGAGCAACACGGCAAGAACGAGGATCGATACTTGAAGACATGACTCCTTCTTTCTCCTTTAGAGATCGTATTGCTGCAGTATAGCAAAACCAGAACACGGGCTTCGCAGCATGCAAGGTAAGCGCTGATGTTTCACGTGAAACAGGTATAATGACCCGCATGAATACACCAATCAAAAACTTTACCCAAAGCGACCTGGCCCCTCTCATGAAGGAGCTCAGTCAACCATCTTTTCGCGCGAAGCAGCTTTACGAGTGGCTTTACAACAAAGGTGCTCAAAGCTACGACGATATGACCAACCTGCCTGCAAAGCTTCGAAATCAGCTTTCCAAGGAGTATCCGCTGTACGTACCCAACGTACTTGAGGAGGCTGTTTCCAACGACGGCACCCACAAGCTGCTCCTGGAATACCACGACGGCGTATGCGTTGAAACCGTTGCCATCCCGTCGCGCAACGGCGACCGTCTTACAGTCTGCTTCTCCACACAAGCTGGCTGCCCCATGGCATGCGCGTTTTGCGCAACGGGAAAAGAAGGCCTTACGCGCAATTTATCCGCAGGCGAGATCGTCGACCAGATAGTCACGGTTCAGCGCCTTATGGGACGCCGTGTGACCAATGTCGTCGGCATGGGGCAGGGCGAACCGCTGCTGAACTACGACAACGTCTTGAACGCGCTGCGCATCATCAACGACGAAAAGGGCTTGGGTATCGGAGCGCGCCATATCTGCATCTCCACGTGCGGCATCATTCCTGGAATCGACCGTTTTGCGGAAGAACCCGAGCAATTCACACTTGCTGTCTCCCTTCATGCAGCGCGACAGAACGTACGTCTTGAGCTGATGCCTAAAACGAGCGGCTTCCCTTTGCCAAAGCTTAAGCAAAGCCTGCTGCGCTATATCGAGAAAACGAATCGTCGCGTCACGTTCGAATACATCATGATCGACGGCATCAACGACACCGATGCGGACCTGACGGCGTTGTTGGACTTCTGTAAGGGCTTGCTTTGCCATATCAATCTGATTCCCATCAACTCGATTCCGGAATCACCGTATAAGCCAAGCGCTTCCAAAACCATCGACAAATGGATCGCCGAAACAGGTCGTCATGGGATAGAGACCACCTTGCGAGATTCCAGGGGATCCGATATCGCCGGTGCCTGCGGACAGCTGAAGAACACGTTCACGAACGGACAGCAATAATCACCGACAATGCAACGCACAACCACCCGCTAAACAAAAAACGAGCCGACGATGAAAACGTCGGCTCGTTTGTTTTGCTCGAAAGTCGAAACCCTTTATGCGAGGTTCGAAGCAAGAATGCCCTTGAACAAACGCTCAAGATCGTCTTCATCCTTGAACTCGATTTCAATCTTGTTCTTACCGTTGACGGATTTCACCTTAACCGGCGTATCTAGAACATCCTTAAGCGTACGGGCAACCTTTCGGTATTCCTTCGGCACAGGAGTCTTCGGCTTAGCATTCTCATTTTTCTTACCAGAGAACAAGCGAGCCAAAGCCTCGGCTTCGCGAACGGACAGCTTTTCCTCAACCAGCTTACGCGTCAGGCGCTCGCGTCCTTCTTTCGTAGGGATGGAAAGAATAGCTCGTGCGTGGCCGGCGGTAATCTTCTCCTCGAACAGCAACTGCTGAGCCTCCTCAGGAAGCTCCAACAGGCGCAAAGCGTTCGCAACCGTGGAACGACCCTTCGACATGGCTTGAGCAACCTCGGCCTGCGTCATGTTCAGACGCTCCATCATGCGGCGATAGCCGTACGCTTCCTCAATGGGATTGAGATCGGAACGCTGGATATTCTCGATAAGCGCAAGCTCCAGAGCCTTATCGTCGCTAGCTTCTTTTACCCGAATGGGCACTTGTTGCAAACCAGCCAGCTTCGATGCCTGCCAACGACGCTCACCGGCGATGATCTGGTAGGTACCATCCTCGAGCGGACGCACCAAAATCGGCTGCAAAAGCCCGTCTTTCTGGATGGAAGCGGAAAGCTCCTCCAGCTCTTCGCGCTTGAAATTCGTACGAGGCTGATCGGGGTTAGGAGCGATAGCGTTGATATCAACTTCATTCACTTCACGAGATTGCCCATCGCCATCGTTTTGTGCAGCAGCAGAAGGCGCTATCGTGCGCTCAACCACTTCCTGAACAGCAGGGCGCGCAACGCGCTGGGCAACTCCCTTGATAGTGACCTCGACACCGTTATCGACAATAGACTCAGGCTCCTGCTCCTCATAGGAAGAGGAGGGAACAGCTTCGCGAGCCGTCCGAGGCTCAGGTGATTTTTGCGCGGGAACGGTCTCGCGGATCACTTCTCGCTCAGACTGAGGCTTCGGCTGAGACTGCTGCGGCTGCTCCGGCTCCACCCGCACACGTTGCGGCTCTTCCTGAGGAATAGCCTCCTCATAGGCACCGCCCAGCAACGAATTTAGACCACGACCAAGACCACCACGACCATTCCTAGCCACGGGCAATCACTTCCTTAGCAAGACTCATGTACGACTGGGCACCTTTACCTGAAGGGTCGTACAGGGTTATCGGTTGACCGAAGCTAGGAGCCTCGGAGAGTTTCACAGTGCGGGGAATCAGCGTTTCGAACACCAATCGCCCGAAATAGCTGCGCACCTCCTCGACCACTTGGCGGGACAGCGTGGTACGACCGTCGTACATGGTCATGAGCACGCCATAGATATCCAGCGTGGGGTTCAGGCGAGTTTTGACACGTTTCATTGAATCAAGGAGTTTTGTCACGCCTTCCAGTGCATAGAACTCGCACTGAATGGGGATAAGCAGCTTATCGGCGGCAACCAAGGCATTAACCGTCAGCAGACCCAGAGAAGGGGGGCAGTCGATGAAAATGTAATCATACTTACCGCGAAGAGCTCCAATTGCATCCTTAAGGCGATTCTCGCGCGCCATCTCGGAAACCAGCTCGACCTCAGCACCGGCAAGGTTGATGGTCGCCGGAACCAAGTCCAAACCCTCGCACACATCGGGGATGATGACTTCTTCGACGGGGACATCGTTGAGCAGCACATCATAGATGCAATTCTGCACCTGGCTCTTCTCAACACCTAAACCGCTCGAGGAATTACCCTGAGGATCAAGGTCGACGAGAAGAACCTGCTTGCCCATCTCACCAAGCGCAGCAGAAAGGTTGATTGCAGTGGTGGACTTGCCCACACCGCCCTTCTGATTGATGATCGCCATGATCTTCGTCTGGCCGACCACATGCTTCACCGGCTTCTTATCGCGGTAGGAGCGAATAGGCGTAGGCTCGATCTCGGGGCGAGATTCAACAGGCTCAGGCTCAAGCTCAGTCGAGCTATGAGGGTCGCGCTCGACCACTTCGATGTGCTCGATGGCTATCTCATCCTCAACGGTATCTTCCTGTACGCGTTGTTCCTGCTGAACCGGCTCAGCTTGTTTTTTATCTTTCCTGAGGCCGTCGAAAAATCCCACAGGAACCCCCTTTCATGGTTTCAGACGCTAGTATACCGTGTTTCGATTCACGCGTATAAAACCCCAACGCACAATGGGGACTTTTGAACGGAAATCAACGAAACCTCGATAAGAAAAAAGCCGCCCCTACAATATCGGGAACGGCTTATAACGCTACAATGGCTTTTTCTGAGCCAAACCGGTTCTGCGAGGCAGCTTCAGCTTCGGCTTCGCAACCTTCTCATAGCACAGGATTCTACGCGAGTAGTCATCAAGCTCGTAAGTCTGATCGTCGACCAGTTCCATACCAACCTGCTTGCCGACAACGCGAGCATGATCAAGCTCATCCTGTTCGACAAGGGCTTTGAAGCAAATTAGACGACCACCCATCTTCAGCAACGGGGAAGAGAGCTCCAGCAGAACGGATAGCTTCGACAGCGCCCGGGCACTGATCGCAGCAAATTGCCCAGACTGTTCACGACCCAGATCTTCGATACGGCCAGCGTACGTGGAAACGTTAGAAAGGCCGAGCTCCTCAATGAAACCATCAAGGATCTGAACCTTCTTTTGAACGGAGTCGACCAGCAACGTGGGCCTACCGGTTTCAATGGCAAGCGGAATACCAGGATAGCCCGCGCCCGTTCCGATATCGGCATAGCGGCCCTCAGGGCACGCATTCAAAGCATCAAGACCGAGCAGGGAATCCTGCACATGGAGCACCATGCCATCTTCCCAAGAAGAGATGCGCGTGATGTTCGTGGTCTTGTTGGCTTCGATAACCAACTCCAAATGTCGCTTGAGCAAGTCCTCGTGCATGAACCGTTCCTTCTGTCCTGTTGTTTCACGTGAAACATACTTTAGCCCTTCATGCAGCATATTGGATACCAAGCATATGAACCCCTTGAAAAACAAAGAGGCCGCATCCGAAGATGCGGCCTGATAAGTTCTTGCGATATCAGCCAAGAACCGAATAGAAGCAACTGCCTAGAGCGGGACAACCACGACGTGACGCGCGGAACCCTCGCCCTCAGATGCCGTCTCAACGCGCTCGTCGTCACGAAGGGCAATGTGCACGATACGACGCTCGTACGGAGTCATAGGACGAAGCTTCACGCTGCGATGCTGCTTAGCAGCCTTTGCGGCAGCGTTACGAGCGATGGACTCAAGCTTCTCTCGCTGACGGTTCTTGTAACCCTCAACGTCGACGATGACGGGGTAGCGGAAGCCCATAGTGCGAACGGTGATGGCGGACACCAGGAACTGCAACGCATCAAGGGTCTTGCCGTGACGGCCAATGAGAACGGCCAGGTCGTCACCGGTGATATCGAGGATAAGCTCGCCTTCATCGCCTTCGTACTCGTCGATGGTGACCTCACCGACGTCGAAGTGCTTCAGGATGTCCTGGATGGTTGCAATGGCGGTATCCGCGATGCGATCGAGATCCTCGTCGCTGATGCCGTCTTGTTCGACCTGGGCGTCTTGAGCCTCTTCTGCGGTCAATTCCACGTTCTCTTCTTCTGCCATTTGCAGCTCCTTAGAACTAAAAACCACAGTGCGCGGTGTTTCACGTGAAACACCGCGCACCATTACGCAAAATCGATTAAGCGTGCTTTTTGGAGGTGTCCTTCTTCTTCGGACGCGGCTTCTTGGCCTTGCGGGTAACGTCGACCTCGATCGGCTTCACCTCGATGGTCTCCTCCTTCTCCGCATCGCGCTTCTTCATGAGGCGCATGGAGATCTGCTGCTGGCACACGCCGATGATGGAGGAAACGCCCCAGAACAGAAGAACGCCAGCGGGGGAGCTCCAGCTGATCCACAGCATGAACAAGCTCATGACGCCAGCCATGATCATGGTCTGGTTGCGCTGCGGGTTATCCTTCTGGCCCATCTGCATCAAGATCATGGGCAGGAACGTAGCGCCGGCGAACACGACCATAAGGATGAGGTACGGAAGGAACGTGCCGAAGCCGCCGGCAACCGCACCGGACGGCGTCATAACCAGGTTGGGAACCAGATTGAAGAACTGGTAGCCCTCGTCGGAACCCAGATAGTTCGGCATCTCACGCAGCACCTGGAACAGGGCGATGAAGATAGGCATCTGCAGGAGCATGGGGAGGCAGCCGGCCAAGGGGTTGAACTTAGCATCAGCGTAAAGCTTCTGCATCTCCTCCTGCATGCGCTGCGGGTCGTTGGCGTACTTCGTCTGAATCTCCTGCATCAGAGGCTGAACCTTCTGCATCTGGTAAGAAGACTTCGTCTGCTTATGCATCAACGGGGAGATAAGCACACGGAAGATGATGGTCACGATGATGATAGCCAAGCCCCAGTCTTGGCAGAAGCCAAAGAAGAATTGGATGATGTCGAATATCCAGTTCTTGAACACTTCCCACATACTATGGTTTTCCTTCCTTTAACCGACAAAAAGCCGCCGGCTGAAGCCCCGCCCTTACGGAACGGGATCGTAGCCGTGCGGCCCTCCAGGTCGACACCGTAGAATACGTTTTACCGTCAGCCTTAAGCCCTTTGCGAAACCGTAGCGTTGAAACGCGATGAGCCCATATTCCGAGCACGTCGGGGTAAAACGGCAGCACGACGGGAACATAGGCGAGATCGCCGCCCTATAAAAGGTAATGAGAAACATAGCCACCTTACACGGTATGCTTCCGAAACCTTTCTTCATTCCAATCAGACCCTACCGAATTCCAGCGCGTTTCAGCGCTTCGTCGCATGTTTCGAGCACTTTACTATACTTAGCGCGGCAAATACCCGACTTCGCGAGAAATATCACATCGAGATTCGGGAATGGGCCGCCCAGCTCATGGCAAATAGCTCTCATTCGACGTTTCGCGCTATTACGCCATACAGCGTTACCGGATTTTTTTCCTGCAATAAAAGCAACACGACCGTGAAGGCCGTGCTGCTTCGCTGGTAACACTATGAGCGTAAGGTACGGTGTACGCAGGCGCTTTCCGCTAGAGAACAGATCGGAGATGTCCGCTTTGGACTTGATAGTCTCCAATCGAATACTCTTTACACGCAGAGACGCTTACGACCCTTAGCACGGCGAGCAGCCAGAACCTTGCGGCCGCCCTTGGTTGCCATGCGGGCACGGAAGCCGTGGCACTTGGCACGCTTACGAGTGTTAGGTTGATAGGTGCGCTTCATATCGTTTCCCTTTCATGGTTTAGAGCAACTTGTTGAGTATAACCGGAACAGCACAGCTGTCAAAAGGTTTTTACCTATATATGCCAGCCGATGCACAAGATACCCACATTATGAAAGCCCACCTGCGAAAACACGAAGTTTTCCACAACATTGCCCATGCACTGGAAAACGTTGCTTTCAACAATTCATTGGGGGATTGAAAACTTGGGTCGCAACATCTAGTGGAGACGTCTTTCCAGCAGCTCGAACGCATCAGCATGAGAAAAAACGGGGTATCTTCGGCACCGATTGGAGATACCGATCTCCGCATCCAGCAGAAGCGTTTCCGACAGCCTAAGGGGAGACCACACGCGAAGCGATCTCAATCCGCGTTCGGCAATCCGGGGAAAACCATGCGCGAAGAATGCCCACCAAGCACCTCGGCGACGCCAAATCCAAATGGCAGAAGGGCGGAAGTTGAAAACCAGATTGAGCAATGAAACGAAATTCAACAAGAACGAACCTTCATAACCGATCGCTGCCGCCAATAAGAAGGAAATGCGCCCCGAAACCCGCAACCAACGGCTGAAAAAACAATCTTCTCCCCAGCAGCCGATTCCAACGATTGTGGAAAACGTTGAAAACTTGGAATTCATTCGAAAACCGCTGTGGAAAAATATCGAAACGCGCGTTTTCGGATTGCTCAAAACCGTAAGCAAGCAAGCGATTGACCAGGCAATTAAGCATGCGTATGGTTTTCAACACGCTTCTGAGCAGGCATTTTTCCGTTCTTTATGGCACCATCATGATACTTTTCGTTGGAACGCACAACTGACCTGGTGCTTTCCGACTCCTGTAGCAAAACCCTCTCACCGGCTGAAAAAACCCGTCGAAACTTGTCGGAACAAGCTGGAATTTCAACAATGTCGAAAACCTTTACACCTCAGTTTTTCACACTTATTCGAGTTTTCATTCCAGTTTTCAACAATCTTTGAATAGAAAGTGGAAAACGAAGGAAACAATGAGTTCATCGTTGTGAAAAACTTTCAATCGATAGTGATTTTTCCACATTCGATTCCGGAATTTGCCCAGTTGAATGGAATTCAACTGGAAAAGAGGGTACACTTTTCAAGGATTTTTCCCGAAAATGTGTAAAACTTTGGAAAACAACGAATGTGGAAAGCGGTAAAAGCGCAGATGAGCGAGCAAGAACAGCATCAGGAATCGCCTGAAAACAACGATGATGAGGGTTTCGACTTCACTCACGTGAATTCGGTTGCACGCATCGCCCTATACGACAACTTGCTGAGCGCGCCGCGTGTCACCGAAATCCAGCCCGCTCCCACCGGCGAATTCATCGAAAGCCTGGCAACGAACGTATACCAGCAATCGCAGGCGGCAGGCGGCACCATTCCCTATACGGTTATCCGCGAGGTTTCGGAGAACTTCATACACGCACGATTCCAGGAAGCCACGGTATCCATCCTCGATCACGGCTGCACCATCCGTTTCGCAGACCAGGGGCCGGGCATCGCTTGCAAAGACCGTGCGCAACTGCCCGGATTCACCTCCGCCATCGAGCCCATGAAAAGCTACATCCGCGGCGTAGGGTCGGGCCTTCCCATCGTGAAGGAATATCTCGACTTCACCCACGGCACCATCAGCATCGAGGACAACCTCGGCACAGGATCGGTAGTCACCATCAGCGCCAACGGCAGTAACCCGCAGCTTCCTAAGGAGCTGGAGATCGACCACGTCGAGGAGGACGAGGACGCAGAGCATCCCGAACCCACGGCGCCGCGCTATCGAATCGCCGAGGAGGATCACGAACCCGCATACAACGCCCAGCCCGCATACGCTCAGCCTTCAGCTCAATACGCACCGGGGTTTGCGGCCCAGCCGCCTATGCAGGCATATCAGCAGGCTCCGCAGATGGCATACGCAGCCCCTCAGCAGTTCGCGCAGCCCGGATACACGGCGCCCGCTCAGCAGGGCTACATGCAAGCACCCATGCAGCAACCGATGGGTTACCCCTACGGCCAGCAAATGCAACAGCAACCGCAGATTCAGCCCGCACCGGTGGATGCACAGCCGATCATCGCGTCCCTGTCCCAGCGCGAGAAGGACTTCCTCGTCATCTACCTGAAAGAAGGGGTGCTGGGTGTATCGGACGTGGTCAAACTGACCGGAGCAGCGCAATCAAGTGTGCATAACACGCTGAAAAAGCTGGAAGGTATCGGCCTTTTGAAAATGTCCGGCAAAAAGCGCATGCTCACGAACCTGGGCATCCAGGTTGCGCAGCTGCTGTAAAACACGGCGACTATCAGTTTTCAACGAACCGAAACCGCGCAAGGCGAACACGCCCGAGCGCGCATGATCGAAGGCCTGCTTATGAACACGGAAGAAATCAATCAGCTATGGGCGGAGGTATGCAGCCGCGTTAAAAGCTATGAGGGAATCATAGGCCCCCAGGTGGATGCGCTGTTCAGCCAGCTATTTCCCCAGGCCGCAAGCGACGGGTTCATGATGCTGACCGCTAATACGGAATTCATCAAGAACTTCATCGAGCGCCATTACATCGACCACATCAAGCGCGCCCTCGAAGAGATTCGCGGGGTGCCTTTCGACGTGCTCATCGGCATCGACGAATCGCAGGCTCCTGCACCGCAAGCTGCACCGGCTCCAGCAGCCGCACCCGCTCCGGCCGCAGCGCCGGCGGCAGCAGCGCCGGCCGCAGCCCCCGCGCCCGCACCGCAAATGACAGCGCAAACCACTGCTACGGCAGCAGCCGATCCCGTCACCGCACAACAAGCAACAGTCCCCGCGACAGCGACGATGCAGGCGACCGAAGCGCCGGCCGCGACGCCGGCCCAAACGACAGCGCAGCCCAATCCTGGCCAGCCGGCAGCCCCGGCGCCTGTCTCCATTGCAGTACCGGCTACCGCAATGGAACAGCAAGCCACCGCTGCCCCAGCAAGCGCACCGGAGCAGCAAACCGCCCCAGTGCCCGTCGCCACCAGCCCGCAAGAACCCGCCCCGCAGGCCATCCCGGCTGACAGCGCCGCGGCCGGTCAACCTGCGCCGAACAACTCCGTCACCTCGACGCTCACGTTCGAGAATTTCGTCATCGGCGACTCGAACCGCATGGCGTATTCCATGGCCGTCTCCGTTGCCGAAACCCCGGGCAAACCGCACCTGAACCCGTTGTTCATCTACGGAAGGTCGGGCCTGGGCAAGACGCATCTGCTTCGGGCTATACAGAACTACATCAACAGCAACATGCCCAACCTGCAGGTCGTCTACAAAGACTCGAATGAGCTGCTCGAGGACTACATGGACGCATCCGCGGCGCACGACACGGAGAAGTCCAGCTACAAGAACTTCAAGATGTACTACGAGGAAGCCGACGTCCTCCTTGTCGACGACGTCCAGCAACTGCAGGGTAAGAAGCAGACGCTCGACATCATGTTCCAGATATTCAACAAGCTGACAAGCCAAGGCAAGCAGGTCGTTCTCTCCGCCGACCGCGCGCCGAAGAACATCGACATCGACGAACGCTACAAAACGCGATTCAACTCCGGCGGCACATTCGACATCCAGCCGCCCGAGATCGAGACCAAGCTGAGCATCGTCAAAAGCTTCATCCGCGAATACGAGGATATGGAGCAGTCCGGGCCCATCAACATGCCCGAAGACGTGCAGATATGCATCGCCGAGAGCTCAGGGTCGAACATCCGAGAGTTGAAAAGCGCGGTGACTAACGTCATCGTCAAGATGAAGTGCGGGGAAGGCTCGGATATCACCGTTGCCGACGTGCGCAAATTGCTGGAGAACCACTTCTCAGGCGGCCCCAGCAAAAGGCTCACCGCAGACGACATCCTGAAGGTGACGGAGGACTTCTTCAAGGTCAGCCACACCGACATCGTGGGAAAGAAGAGGACGCGTAACATCGCCCACGCGCGCCAAACCGCCATCTACCTGTGCCGACAGCTGCTCGACATCCCCTACGGGGACATCGGGAAGAAGTTCAACAGGGACCACTCGACCATCATGTATTCGGTAGGCAACATCGAAGCGAAGATGAAGGAGAACCGCGTAGCCCGTGAGGAGATGGAAGCGCTCAGACAGATCATTCGCGAGCTATAACGCAACACCATCGAGGGAAACGCAATGTTTCACGTGAAACAACCAGGTTGAACAGGCACTTTAAAGGATTCGGGAAAACATGGGGATAAACATCGTAAAACATGGCGAAAACCATCGAACTCAAGAGGAAAGATAATGTAGTCAATAATCGCGGTGGATGGAAGGAACAGGCAACCCACATTTGAAGTTGAATTACTTTTCAAGAATGACATGGGGTTTTGCGAGTTCTCAACATTTCCACCGCGCTTATTATTACTGCTATTCAAAAACCTATTATTAAAAGAAAAGCATTGAAGATAAATAACAACGTTGCATGAACCATCTATCATGGAGCAACGCCTTACGTAAAAGGAAAGAGGAGCCAGTGAAATTCAGCATCAACCAATCGGAACTGCAGGATGCGCTCGCCGTTGTGCTCAAGGGCATTGCCACCCGTTCCACGCTGCCCATTCTTTCGGGTATCTACCTTGATGCCCATAACGACAACCTGACGCTGCAGGCAACCGACTTGGAGCTGTCCATTCAATTCACCATCCCTGCCTTGGTGGAAGAGGAGGGTCGCTCGGTATTTCCCGGCAAGCTGTTCTTCGATATCGTGAAGAACCTGCCCGATGCCGCCGTGCATGTTGAAACGGGCGAGGATTCCGCCGTCATCACGTGCGACGCATCCTCGTTCTCCATCAAGACGTTGGATGCCGAGGACTTCCCGGGATTCCCTCATGTTGATACGCAGCAGGCTATCTCCATCCCGTTCTCCCAATTCTCGTCCATGGTCAAGCGCGTGGCACGCGTGGTTTCCAAGGACGAGAGCCGCGCCATCCTCACCGGCGTGCTCATCACGTTCGAGGGCGAGACGCTGAAGATGGTGGCAACCGACTCCTATCGCCTTGCCATCACTGAGGCTCAGCTTGGCGAGCCCGCGGCCGAGGGCTTCCAGGCCGTCATCTCCGGCTCGTTCCTGCAGGAGCTTGCTTCCCTGACGCGTACGGACGATCCGCTGACCATCGCCTTGGCGGAGAACCAAATCGTGGTCACCTATCACGATACTGTGTTCATCAACCGCCGCATCGAGGGCAATTTCCCGAATTATCGTCAGCTGCTGCCCGATTCCTATGCGACGCGCGTTCGCCTCAACGTGAGCCACCTTGTCTCCGGCGTGAAGCGTACGTCGATTCTGGGTCAGCAAAGCTCGCCGGTGAAGTTCGCCATCGACGTGGAAAGCCAGACCGTGCAGCTTTCCGCCGCCGCCCAGGATGTGGGTAGTGCTCAGGAGACGCTGGCGTGCCAGGGCGAGGGCGAGAACGTCGAGATCGCCTTCAATTACGCATACGTGCTCGACGGCTTGGGTTCGGTGAACACCGATGACGTGTTCCTGGAAGTCCAGTCGGGCATGAAACCGGGCATCTTCAAAGCCGGCGAAGGCGAGAACTTCCTGTATCTGGTCATGCCTGTGCGCATCTCCTAACAACGAAGGCGTTGCATGAGCCTTCGCATCAAAGACGTTTCGTTCGACGATTTCCGCAGCTATGAGCATTTCCGCTTGAGCGACATCGGGCCCCTGACCGTGCTGGTGGGGGCCAATGCCGTCGGCAAAACCAACGTCGTGGAAGGGATTCAGCTGCTTACGGCGCAAACGTCGTTCAGAAATCCCACCGGAGTGCAGCTTGTGCGCGATGGCGCCGATTTTGCGCGCTTGCATGCAACCGCCGCCGACGAGAACAGGTTGCTGGATCTGGGCCTGACGATCGAGGCAGGGAAACGCCGGTTCACCCTCAACGGCAAGCAGAAACGAACGGCGGACCTGAAGGGCGTCATCCCCTCGGTCGCGTTCACCCCTGACGATCTGAACCTGGCGAAGGGTTCGGGTACCACCCGCCGCAACGCGCTCGACGCCGTGGGGTCGCAGCTTTCGCGCAACCATTACCTGATTCGTCGAGACTTCGACAAGGTGCTGCGTCATAAGAACTCGCTGCTGAAAGACGAGGCATCGCCGCTTTTGCTGGAGAGCCTAAACGACCTGATGGTCACCTGCGGTGCTCAGCTGGTGTGCTATCGGGCGGCCCTGTTCGGCAAGCTGGCGGCGTCTATGGCAAGCTATTACGCCGAGATCGTGGGGAATCGGGAGGCGCTGTCGGCCCGTTATGCGCCGTCGTGGCTTGCCGAGGGCGAATGGCTCGATGCCGGCGAAACGCTCGACCGTGACGAGGCCCGCGAACGTTTCGCCGCAGCTCTTGCGGGGTCGATGGCGCAGGAGCGTGCCCGTCATCGCGCGTTGGTGGGACCCCATGCCGACCGCATCGAGTTCTTCGTCGAGGGGCGTCCGGTGGGCGTGTACGGAAGCCAAGGCCAGCAGCGCTCGGCGGTGCTGGCGTTCAAGCTGGCGGAAGTCACGCTTATCTGCGATCTTCTGGGCCAGCAGCCGGTGCTGCTGCTCGATGACGTGATGAGCGAGCTCGATGAGCAGCGCCGCCGCGCGCTGGTGAAGTTCGTCTCAGGGGATATCCAAACGTTTATAACCACGGCGAACCTGGCGTATTTCGACGAGGATCTGCTCGCAGCGGCCCGCGTCGTGCGCTTGCCCCTTGAGCAGAAGGACGGTGAATGATGGCCGATCTCGGCAGCGGGCTGCAGCAATTGCTGCGAAGCCTCGGCGCCTCCGGCGCGCAGGCGGCGCGTTCCCAGCGCGTTGCGGAGGTGCACGTGCGCTGGAAGTGCGCGGTGGAGGCCGTGTATCGCGATTCGGCGCCGCTGGTGCTCGATCACACCAATGGCGTGTATATCATGAAGCCCGAACAGGCCAACGACCCCATGGCGGCGCGCGTGCCCGCAGGCAAGACCCTGCTCGTGGTGTATTGCGACGATGCCATGATCCGATCGGACATCGATGCCCGCCAGGAAATGCTGAAGATCCGCCTTAACGAGCAAGGCGAGCATGTGGCCCTGTTCTCCATCAAGCCCGCCCGCTTCGATATGAAGGCCCGCCATCCGTTTCGCGAGGAGGCGGCGCGCGCCGCGCAGCAGGCGGCTCAGGCCTCGCGCACTCCGGAGCCGCTTATCAGCTCCGAGGCCGCGGCCCGTTTGCGCGAGCAGGCCGCCGGCGTTGAGGACAAGCGCCTCAGGGAATCGATTTTGAAAGCCTTGGAGGCAAGCGAAAAGCCGGAAAGCTCAAAAAACGGCAAAAGTGGTCTTTAGAGCGAAAATCATGCCTTAGAAGGCATCTGAAGGCCTGTAAAGGGCGTGGAGAGCCCCGGTGCCAAGACGCGTTGTGGTAGAATTAATAGGTTCCAGAACCATCCGGAATCGAAACATTCAATACTAGAGGAGCGTGTCAGTGGCAGCAAAACCTGATCATTACGACGGCTCGGACATTCAGGTCCTCGAGGGCCTCGAACCCGTTCGCAAGCGTCCTGGCATGTATATCGGCTCCACGGGCCCGCGCGGTCTCCATCACCTGGTTTACGAGGTTGTGGACAACGCGGTCGACGAGGCTTTGGCCGGTTACTGCAGCCATATCGAGGTGACCATTCACCCCGACAACTCCATCACCGTCTCCGACGACGGACGCGGCATCCCGGTCGATGAGCATCCCAAGGAGAAGATCCCCACGGTCGAGGTCGTCCTGACCGTTTTGCACGCCGGCGGCAAGTTCGGCGGCGAGGGGTACAAGGTGTCCGGCGGCCTGCACGGCGTGGGCGTGTCGGTTGTGAACGCGCTGTCCACGCGCGTCCAGGTGAACGTGCGCCGTGACGGCAAGGAATACCAGATCGCCTTCGAGCAGGGCAAAACCTGCGAGAAGCTGCACGAGGTGGGCACTTCCGACCACACCGGCACCACGGTCACCTTCTGGCCCGACCCCGAGATCTTCACCGAGACCACCATCTACGATTACAGCGTGCTTGCCGCGCGTTTCCGCGAGATGGCCTTCCTGAACAAGGGTCTGAAGATCACGCTGACCGACGAGCGGGCAAACCCGAGTCTCATCGTGTCGGATGTCTCGCCCGAGCCGCATAGCGACGTGTTCCAATACGAAGGCGGCATCATCGACTTCGTGACCTATCTTAACGAGGGCCGCGAAACGCTGAACAAGCCTATCTACTTCGAGGCCGAAAGCGCCGACGGCACGGTCGAGGTGGCCATGCAATGGTCGACGTCGTTCTCCGCGAACTCCGTCATGGCATTCGCCAACAACATCAACACGCATGAGGGCGGCACGCACCTTGATGGCTTCAAACAGGCCGTCACGCGCACCATCAACGAGTACGCGCGCAGCAAGGGCATCCTGAGGGAAAAGGATAACAACCTCTCCGGCGACGACACCCGCGAGGGCTTGGCCGCCGTCATCTCCGTGAAGCTGCACGACCCGCAGTTCGAGGGCCAGACGAAGACGAAGCTCGGCAACTCCGAGATCCGCCCGCTTGTCCAGAACGCCGTCACACAGGGTCTGGCCGAATACCTGGAGGAGAACCCCGCGCCGGCCAAGCGCATCATCGGCAAGGCAACGCAGGCCCTGAAGGCCCGCGAGGCCGCCCGTAAGGCCCGCGAGATGACGCGCCGCAAGGGCGTGCTCGACTCGTTTGCCCTGCCGGGCAAGCTGGCGGACTGCTCGTCCAAAAAGCCCGAAGAGTCCGAAATCTTCATTGTAGAGGGCGATTCCGCAGGTGGCAGCGCCAAGCAGGCGCGTGACCGCAAGACCCAGGCCATCCTGCCGCTGCGCGGTAAGATCTTGAACGTCGAGCGTGCCGGCCTGCACCGTGCCCTGTCCAGCGATACCATCAGCTCGCTTATCACGGCCATCGGTACGAACATCGGCGAGGATTTCGACGCCGATCAGGCGCGTTACCATCGCATCATCATCATGACCGATGCCGATGTCGACGGTGCGCACATCCGCATCCTGCTGCTCACGTTCTTCTATCGTTACATGCCCGAGCTCATCAACCGCGGCTACGTCTACATCGCATGCCCGCCCATCTTCGGCGTGAAGAAGAAGAACACGCGCTCCACGAAGATCGAGCGCTACATCTACGACGAGAACAGCCTGGGCCGCGAGCTCGAGGAAATGGGCGGTTCCGAGAAGTTCGACGTGCAGCGTTACAAGGGCCTTGGCGAGATGGACCCTGAGCAGCTGTGGGAAACCACCATGGAGCCCGCCACCCGTACGCTTCTTCAGGTGAGCATCGACGATGCCGCCGAGGCCGAGCGCACGGTCAGCGAGCTTATGGGCGACCAGGTCGAGCCGCGCAAGGAGTTCATCCAGAAGCACGCCCGCGACGTTAGATTCTTGGACATCTAGGAGAATTGAATGGCAGATAACACTGACAACCGCGATGGCCAGGGCGGCGAGGAGCTTCCCGACGACCTGAAGCGCTTGGTCGATGCCGCTGGGGAAGACGCGGCGGACGCCGGCGAGCAGGACGTCGAGCAGCCCGAGCCCGGCCATACGGTGACGTCGGGCCCGGTGTCCGAGGAGGACAAGGCCCGCTCGCTCATCGACATGTCCACCGTCGCTAACCCCCATGGCTCCATCATCGAGGACGCCAACGGCGGCGAAGGCACTACTGTTCGTGCGGCATATCTTGGCAAGGAAATGGCTTCTTCGTTCCTGGAGTATTCCATGAGCGTCATCGTCAGCCGCGCCCTGCCCGACGTGCGCGACGGCCTGAAGCCGGTCCATCGCCGTATCCTGTACGCCATGAACGAGTCCGGCTACACGCCGAACCGCCCGCATATGAAGTCGGCCCGTACCGTCGGCGACGTCATCGGCAAGTATCACCCGCACGGTGACTCCGCCGTGTACGACACCATGGTGCGCTTGGCCCAGCCGTTCAGCATGCGCGTGCCGCTCATCGACGGCCATGGCAACTTCGGCTCCATTGACGGCGACTCGGCTGCAGCAATGCGTTACACCGAGGCGCGTCTGGGTAAAGCGGCTATGGAGCTGCTGCGCGACCTTGACAAAGAAACGGTCGACTTCCAGCCCAACTACGATGAAAGCCTGGAAGAGCCCACGGTCCTGCCCGCGCGCTTCCCCAGCTTGCTGGTAAACGGCTCCAACGGCATTGCCGTCGGCATGGCCACCAACATCCCGCCGCATAACCTCGGCGAGACCATCGACGCCACGTGTATGATGCTCGACAATCCCGAGGTGACCACCGCCGAGCTCATGACCGCCCTTCCCGGTCCGGATTTCCCGACCGGCGGCATCATCATGGGCAAGAAGGGCATCCTGGACGCCTATGAGACGGGTCGCGGTAGCCTTACCGTGCGCGCGAAGTGCAAGATCGAGGAGGGCAAGAACGGCAAAAGCTCCATCGTGGTCACGGAGATCCCGTACCAGGTGAACCGCCAGCGCTTGCTCGAGAAGCTCGGCGAGCTGGTTCGCGAGAAGAAGCTTCCCGAGATCTCGAACATCCACGACGGCGCCGACCGCCACGGCATCGACATCATCATCGAGCTGAAGAAGGACGCCATCCCGCAGGTGGTGCTCAACAAGCTTTACAAGCACACGCAGCTGCAGGTGGGCTTCGGCGTCATCATGCTGGCGCTCGTCGACGGCGTGCCCCGCGTGCTCTCCCTGAAGGAGACGCTGCACTATTACATCGCCCATCAGGAAGACGTCATCGTGCGTCGTACACGCTACGAGCTCTCCAAAGCCGAGGAGCGCGCCCATATCTTGGAAGGCTATGTAGTTGCCCTCGACCATATCGACGAGGTCATCAGCATCATCCGCTCATCGCAAACCGATAAGGAGGCGGCGGCTCGCCTGACCGAGCGCTTCGGCCTGACCGATAAGCAGACCACGGCCATCCTGGAGATGCGCCTGCGCCGCCTGACCGGTTTGGAGCGCGAGAAGATCCAGTCCGAGTTGGAAGAGCTTCGCGAGAAGATCGCGTACTACAACCGCGTGCTCTCCGATCCTCAGCTGGTGCGCGACATCATCAAGGAGGAGCTGCAGGAGATCAAGAAGAAATTCGACACTCCCCGCAGAACGCAGCTCTCCGATGCCGCCAAGGACTTGGATGTCGAAGACCTCATCGCCGAGGAGAACATGGTGGTCACGGTCACGAAGGCCGGCTACGTCAAGCGCCTGCCCGTTGCCACGTACCGCCAGCAGAAGCGCGGCGGCAAGGGCATGCAGGCGGTGAACCTGAAGGACAACGACTATGTCGAGCACCTGTTCGTCGCGTCCACGCACTCCTTCATGCTGTTCTTCTCCACGAAGGGCAAGGTATACCGCCTGAAGGTCTACGAGCTGCCCGAGGCGTCGCGTCATGCGCGCGGCACGGCCATCGTGAACCTGCTGCCGCTTGAGAAGGGCGAGACCATCAGTGCGGTTATCGCGACGAAGGACTTCCCGGCAGACGAGTATCTCATGTTCGCCACCGAGCACGGCATGGTGAAGAAGACGTCCATGGAGCAGTACGACCGTACGCGTCGCGACGGTCTTATCGCCATCAACCTCAAGGACGACGACCGCCTTATCAGCGTGCGCCGCGTGGCTCAGGGCGAGAACGTCATCATGGTGTCGTCAGCTGGCAAGGCCATCATGTGGCCCGAGGACGAGGTTCGCGCCATGGGTCGCGGCACCATGGGCGTGCGCGGCATGAACGCGCCGGCGGACGCCAAGGTGCTCGGCATGGAGATCGCGCGCCCCGAGACCGACTTGTTCGTCATCACCGAGAAGGGCTACGGCAAGCGCACGCCTATCTCCGAGTATCCGTCGCACCATCGCGGAGGCCAGGGCGTCTTCACCATCACCATGACGGAGAAGAAGGGCTTGTTGGCCGCCATGAAGATCGTCGGGTCCGATGACGAGATCATGATCATGTCCGAGGAGGGCGTTGTGGTGCGCACTTCCGTCGAGGGCATTTCCGAGCTCGGCCGCTCCACGCAAGGCGTACGCGTCATGAACGTGGCCGAGAACGACCGCGTGACCGCGGTTGCCATCGCCGCCCACGGCAAGAAGAAGCGTGCCGCTAACGCCGACGGCGCCGAAGAGATTGACGAGACATCCATCGACGAGATGGAAGAGTAGCCAGCCAGCTAGCTACCGACATATGCAAGCTTGTAAGAGAGCCGCTCCGTTTGGGGCGGCTCTCTTGTTGCATGGGTGCATTGTTGTCTGGCCGCATGGGATGTTTCACGTGAAACATCTTGATTTAGGGTACAGCCGACCTGATTTATCGCGGGAGCTTATACCTCGCGCGTGGGCAGCCTGATCGGCGTTACGAGAAATCCTTCGGATCGAGGTTCTCCAGGAATGAGCGGAACTCCTCAAGCTCCTCTTCGGCAGATTCGTCCTCGATGGGCTTGCGAACGATATAGGGATACGAAGCGCGCTCGAGCACGTCCTCGTTGATATAGATCGGCGAATCCTCGCGCAACGCCAGGGAGAGCGCATCGCTGGGACGAGCATCAAGTTCGATAAGCCTTCCGTGCTGGCGCAGCGTAAGCTTTGCGAAGAACAAAGATCCCTTCACCTTGTCGATAAGGACGTGGTCGACGCTTGCGTCAAGATTTGTAAGGGCGTCGAGAAGCAGGTCGTGCGTAGTAGGGCGTGCCACCTTGGTATGGGTGACCGCCAGATGCAGTTGAGCAGCTTCGGCGGCACCCACCATGATGGGAACGATGCGCGATGTTCCAGGCACGGGGCTTTCCTCGATAGGCTGCAACACAAGGATGGAAGGACCCGGAGCGCTTCCGACGATGATCTTTTGCACGGCGATGGGAACCAAGCCTGCTCCTAACTATAAGCGTTTCGCTCATATATGAAATCGAGCCCTTCAGGTAGCTCTATATAAGGGATTATACGCGTGATTAAGGCTCTGACCTGCGGTTTCTTCTGTAAAACTGCGGTTGGAAAAAATTTTCCTAAAAGTTGAAAATTCTTCTTGACCATTCTTGGAAACCCTGGTTATAATAAACGAGCACTTTTCGAAGGGGCCCGTAGCTCAGTTGGTTAGAGCGCACGCCTGATAAGCGTGAGGTCGCTGGTTCAAATCCATTCGGGCCCACCAGTATTTGCGATAAACGCTCCACCGTGAGCCGAGTTTGCCGGTGGAGCGTTTATTATTGTAAAGTGCGAGTTGGGGGTTTAGCTCAGCTGGGAGAGCGCGGGCTTTGCAAGCCTGAGGTCAGGGGTTCGATCCCCCTAACCTCCACCATTTAAGATTATTTGCAGGTCCGGAAACGGGCCTGCAATTTTTTTGTCCGCAGGTCCGTTAACGGGCCTGCTTTCGTATCGGGGTAGGAAACGGTCGAGCTGGTAAGCGAGGTGTCATGAACCGTCTGGAAGCATTGCGTGCCTTAGGGTTGGACGAGGACGCTACCGACGAGGATATCAAGACGGCTTATCGCGAAACGGCGCAGATCCTGCATCCCGACCGCTTCGCTACCAATAAAAAGCTGCAGGACCGGGCAACCGAGCAATTCAAGAACTTGCAGGAGGCCTACGATTTCCTGACGTCATCCAAAGGTCGCAGGAAAGCAGGCGGCTCCTCGTCCTCGGGGCGTTCGACGCGCGCGGCTTACGACGATGTCGATGCCCGTCTCGCCGGCATAGCCGCGGCCAGGACGCAGCTAGTGCGCCAACGCGATGCGGTGTACGACGAACGCCGCAACGGCATGGGAATGGCGGCTATCGGCGGATTGGTGGCTTTGTTCTGCGGCCGACGCCCTTTCGGGTTGTTCGGTGTGGTTGCGGCTATTGCCTCGACTGCGGCTATTTGGGGAATTGTCCAGGTGGTATCATCGCAACGTTCCATCAACACGCTTACCGAGCATATTGAAGAATTGAATAGGGAAGAGCGCAAAATCGCGCAAGAATCTGAAGAGGAGTAGCACACCCGTATGAAGCAAGAAGGCCTTCGCAACGTTGCCATCATCGCGCACGTCGACCATGGCAAGACCACGCTGGTCGACCGCCTGCTGTGGTCGTCCCACGTGTTCCGCGAGAACCAGGAAGTGCAGGAGCGCGTCTTGGACTCCAACGATCAGGAGCGCGAGCGCGGCATCACCATCCTGTCCAAGAACATCTCCATTCACTACAAGGGCGTCAAGATCAACGTCATCGACACGCCTGGCCATGCCGACTTCGGCGGCGAGGTGGAGCGCGTGCTGAACATGGCCGACGGCGCTCTGCTCATCGTCGACGCTTACGAGGGCCCCAAGCCCCAGACCCGATTCGTTCTCTCCCACGCCCTCGAGCGCGGTCTGCGCATCGTGGTCGTCGTGAACAAGATCGACCGTCCCAACGCCGATCCCGAGGGAGCCGTGGACAAGGTGTTCGACCTGATGGTCGAGCTGGGTGCTTCAGACGAGCAGCTTGACTTCCCCGTGGTGTACGCTTCCGCGGTCAACGGCTACGCACGCTTGGAGCCCGAAGACGGCAACATGGACATGATCCCGCTGCTCGACACCATCATCAACGAGATCCCGTGTCCCGAGGTGGATGCCGAGGGTCCGGTGGCCCTGCAGGTCTGCACCGTCGACCACAGCAGCTACGAGGGTCGTATCGGCGTCGGTCGCCTGCATAGCGGCACCCTGCACGAGAAGGAGCAGGTGCTGGTCGTGCAGCCCGACGGCAACCAGTACAACGCCACCATCCGCAAGGTCTACACCTTCGAGAACCTGGGCAAGACCGAGGTTCCCGAAGCCCATGCCGGCGATATCGTTGCCGTGATCGGTGTCGAGGCGGCGGATATCGGAGACGTGATCACCGACCCCGAGAACCCGGTGGAGATGGAGCCCATCGCTGTCGAGGAGCCCACCATGGCGGTCGTGTTCGAGGCTTCCACCAGCCCGCTGGTTGGCCGTGAGGGTGACATCGTCGGCGCCCGTCAGCTCAAGGAGCGCCTCATGCGCGAGAAGGAGAGCAACATCTCCATGCGCATCGACGAGACCGAGGACAAGTCCGGCGTGCGCGTTGCCGGCCGTGGCGTGCTGCATCTGTCCGTCCTTATGGAGACCATGCGCCGCGAAGGCTTCGAGTTCCAAGTCGGTCGCCCGCAGGTCGTGTATAAGACCGACGAGCACGGCAACAAGCTCGAGCCGATCGAGGAAGCAACCGTCGACGTGCCGAACGACTACTCCGGCAAGGCCATCGAGGTCATGGGCACCGCCGGCGGCATCATGGAGGACATGTTCTCCGACGAGAGCATGACGCACTTGACCTTCAGCATCCCGTCCCGCGGCACTATGGGCCTGAAAACCCGCATCCTCAATGCGACGCACGGCGAAGCAGTGCTGTTCCACCACTTCCGTGAGTACGGCCCGTATTCCGGCGAGATGGACGGCCGCAAGAACGGCTGCATGATCGCCATGGCAACCGATAAGGCCGTCGCCTACGCGCTTGATACGCTGCAGCAGCGTGGCCGCTTGTTCGTCAAGCCCGGCGACGAGTGTTACGAGGGTATGATCGTCGGCGAGTCCGCCAAGGAAGGCGACATGGTGGTTAACGTGTCGAAGACGAAGAACCTGGGCAACCAGCGTTCCTCCACTGCGGACAAGGCCATCCAGCTGACCCCGCCGATCACCTTCACGCTCGAAGAGGCGCTGGAGTACATCGAGGATGACGAGCTGGTGGAGGTCACTCCCGAGTCCATTCGCCTGCGCAAGCGCATCCTGAGCACCATCGAGCGCAAGAAGGCGAACAAGAAATAGCGCAAAAGGCGTTTTCGAAACGACTTCGTATTCGAGCGTGGTTTGGTTGAGCGGCGGCAAAGCGCGACAGAATCAGCTTGAACCTCAAAAGGCGGCCTCCGGGCCGCCTTTTCTATAGGGAAGTACCTCGAATACTGTAGGAAAGCCCAGCTCCTGTGAAACCTGCATGGGCATATTGTGCTGGAAGAAAGGCGAATTCCGCCGTGTGGGAAAATACGCACGAGGCATTCGATTTGACCGTCGGACGCGTCTGTCCAGCGGTTTCATGCGTTTGAGGAAGGGTTTTATGAAGGCATCTCGCATTATCTCAACGGTTTGCGCGATGGGTCTTTCGGCGGCGTGCATCATGGGCGTTGCCGGTTGCTCCAGCAATAACCAGAACTCCGGTTCGGGCGCGGTGGCCGCCACCATTAACGGTACCGAAATCTACGAGGACACGGTTACCGACTATATTCAAAGCGTTCGCGAGCAGCAGGGTCTGACCGACGAGGACTCCTGGGGTAACTACCTGGCGCAGATGGGCACCGATCCGGCAGGCGTGCGCGAGCAGATCATCAACACGTACGTCACGCGCGAGCTCATCAATTCCGGCGCCGAGGAAAAGGGCATTACCGTCGACAGCTCCGAGGTCGATAGCTATGTCGACAAGATGAAGTCCAACTACGATAGCGACGAGAAGTGGCAGTCCGCCCTCGAGCAGGCTGGCATGACCGAGGATGAGTATCGTTCCGAGATTGAGCTGCAGTTGAAGGCAAAGGAGCTGTACAACACCTTCACTTCCAGCGAGGAGCCTTCCAACGACGACATGCTCCAGTACGCGCAGATGTACGCCAGCGCCTACGACGGCGCCAAGCGCTCCAGCCATATCCTGTTCGATTCCGATGACGAGGCAACCGCTCAGGACGTGCTGAACAAGATCAATTCCGGCGAGCTCGACTTCGCCGAGGCTGCCAAGCAGTACTCCAAGGACACGGGCTCCAAGGACGCCGGCGGCGATGTGGGTTGGGATAAGACCAGCTCGTTTGTGCAGGAGTACACCGATGCGCTGAGCGGCCTTGAGAAAGACCAGGTCAGCGGTCTGGTTACCAGCAGCTATGGTATCCATATCATCAAGTGCACCGACGTGTACAACGCTCCGAAGGAGAAGGCCGATGACGGCACCGAGACGGTGAAGATCACCAGCCTCGACCAGATCCCTTCCGAGTGGCAGGAGACCATCAAGGAGTCGCTGCAGTCGCAGGGACAGACCACGAACTATCAGAACTGGCTGAAGGAGAAGAAGGAATCTTCCGACCTCAAGATCAACGACATGCCCTCCGGCCTGCCCTACGACGTTGATATGTCGAAGTATCAGACCGAGGATTCCAACAGCACCGATAATGCCGATACTAACGTTTCGGCTGCTGACTCGACGGACGGCGACGCCTCTGCCAGCACGGATGGCTCCGTTGACAACTCCGCCACCGCTGCCGACGCAGACGGAAAGTCTTCGGCAAACTAGCCTGCAAGGGCGCGTGAAGCAAGTATAAGAAGGGAACCCGTTTCAACGGGTTCCCTTCTTCGTTTTGGAAGGAATGGGTGTATGAGCGAAGAAAACACCGAAGTGCAGCCGCTGTTCGAGCTCAACGATGCCGAGGTTGTGAGAGCGGGCCGTACAATCCTGCACGTTGATAAGTTCTTGCTTGCTAAAGGGGAGAACATCGCGCTTTTGGGTCCGAACGGCGCTGGTAAATCGACGTTTGTGAAGCTGATCACTAGGGAAGTGATGCCGCTCTATCGTGAGCAGCCCCCGGTGAAGTTCAACGGCAATCCGCGCGCGACGTTGGTGGATGTGCGTAAAACGCTGGGTATCGTGTCGTCTACCATGCAGGCGCAGATTAACGTCCATCTGCCTGCCGTGGATATCGTCGAAGGCGGCCTGTTCGGCACGCTCGGCCTTCCATGTCACGTCCACCCGGATGAGCGCACGCATGCGAAGGCGCTTGAAGCTATGGAGATGCTGGGGGTGGCGAAGCTTGCCGATCAGGACATCATGACCATGTCGAGCGGTCAGGCGCGCCGTGTGCTCTTCGCTCGCGCTCTCGTGCATGACCCGAGCACGCTGCTGCTTGACGAGCCGTGCACGGGTTTGGACCCTGAAGGCATGTATTACGTGCGTTCGAGCATGCGCGATCTCGCAAGGGCGGGCAAGGGAATCGTGCTGATCACCCACTATCCGGAGGACATCATCCCTGAGATCAAGCGTTTGGTCCTGGTCAAAGAAGGAAAGTTGTTCGCTGATGGCTCGAAAGAGGATATGCTGACCGACCAGATGATGAGCTCGCTGTTCGACGTTCCGCTGCAGGTTGCGAAAAATGGCAAAAAGAATGAGTATTTTTCTCTTGTGAGTTCGTACTAGATAGTGTAGAATACCTAAACGCTGCATGAGCGCACGAGAGAAAACGTGAAAGCGATGCAGGCTGTAAGCAAGCGGAGAGATGACCGAGCTGGCCGAAGGTGCACGATTGGAAATCGTGTATACGCCAAAAGCGTATCTGGGGTTCGAATCCCCATCTCTCCGCCAGATTATTCCGGCGGAACCTTTACGGTAACGCCTTTTTTGTAGGTCGGCATAAATACCCAGCCGGCCCACCCCACGCGGAGGGGTGGCAGAGTGGTTGAATGCGGCGGTCTCGAAAACCGTTTCACCGGCAACCCCGGTGACGAGGGTTCGAATCCCTCCTCCTCCGCCAGGAAACTTGAAGCCCTTGCAAATGCAGGGGCTTTTTCATTTTCCAGGTAGTCGCACGATTGCTTTGGGGTTTTCAAGAAACACCTTATTCATGAATAATTATATCTATGAATATAACCTGGGAAAATAGTAATCCACGGAGTGTTTATGGATAACGTGTTTCACGTGAAACATCGTGTGAACAACACTCATATACTTAGGTTATTCGAAGACTACCCTTACCTTATCGGCATGGAAAGGAACCACCATGAACGAAGCCGCAAAGTCTTTGGCTCAAATGAAGAAGGCAAACAAGCTCGTCCGCTTGGCATTCCGCAAGAACGGTCCGAAGAGCTTCAAGCGCGGTCAGGGCGCACTGCTTCAGGCCCTGCTGGCCGACAGTGGCGCTACGCAGCGCGATCTCACCAAGACGTTGGGCATGAACCGCAGCAACCTTAAGGACATCGTGAAGAAGGCCGAGCGCAACGGTTATGTGACCATCGAGTCGGTCGATCAGCCGCGCACTTACGCGGTGAAACTTACCGATCTTGGCCGTGAGCTTGCCGAGAAGCGCGTTGCAGCCAACGATAAGACTGCCGAGGATATCATCTCCTGCTTGAGCGCCGAAGAGGTCGCCCAGCTCGACGCCATCACCGAAAAGCTGATCCTGGCGATGAAGGATAAGGGCATCTGCGGCAAGAAGAAGGGCTACAAGGTGCGCCGCAAGCGTCATCGTCGCTAAAACCTGAACGCGGATTTTCAGCGGTTCGTTGCAATAACGATATCGCGGGTCGAAAGCCACGCTACACTGGATGCATCATGAAATGCATGCGGGGGCGTGGCTTTCGCATTGTAAAGAATCGAAAGGATACGGCAATGGCTGATCGCGTCGTTGAAAATCAGGATAACGAAGTTCCCGAGATCCCCGAGATCTTGGAGAAGGTGCTGCTGTTCTCGCTGGATGAGGCGAAGCAGAAGTTGACCCAGAGCAGCGAAGTGGTCCCCTTCACCGCGCTGGCGGTCAAAGAGAACCTGTTCATCGAGAACCACCCCGGCGAGTCCGTGGAGGCGTGTTTCAACGCAGCTCGCCATACGGTGCAGCATGCCCAGGGCGCGCAGGCTTATGCGCTCTGCTACGACGGTTACGTCGAGGTTGACGAGGGTACGAAGGATGCTCTTATCGCCGAGGGCGGCGTGCCCGGCGCTGACAAGGGTTTCGCAGTGGGTTATCTGTACGAGTGCTCCGAGGACGGCACCGTCGAGTTCGAGGATGAGCCGGCGTACATCGGAGAGGCCCCGAACTTCATGATCGCTCTGAAGGCCCCGGGCGAGTACAGCGATGACGAGATCGACGAGAAGTACACCGCAGAGGACGAAACCGAGTTCGATATGGTGGACGAAGGTTCCGAAGAGGAATAGCCAAAACACAGGCAAGCCATGCAAGCTTATTCAGCCAAGCTAAAAGATGGCGGATAGACGCGAAGGCGGTTCACCAGCAAGGTTCAGGTGAACCGCCTTCGTCATTTCGACAAGGGTTCTGCAAGATGGCGTGCCTATAGTTGGAGATGCGGGCAGACGGCGGGCTGTGGAGCAGGGGCCTGCCGTCTGAGGTGCGGCGATGTGTTGAAACGGTGCAGAAGAAAGAAAGCAAGGTGAAAGGCTGGCATTAAGGAATCGGGCTTGATAATATAATCAGGCTAATTCCTGCCCCGGTGTATGCCTTCACCAGCCCGGGGCCGTAAAGTCCAAAGGAGGTGAGCTGATGAAGGCTTACGAACTGCTGTTTATTATTGCTCCGTCTACCGACGAGGAAACCCGTGCAAATACGATGAATCGTATCCAGGGCATTATCACGTCCGCTGAGGGTTCCGTCGACAACGTTGACGAGTGGGGCAAGCGTAAACTCGCTTACGAGATCAATGGTCTGACCGACGGTGTCTACACCCTCATCGATTTCCACGCTGATCCCGCCGAGGTTGCAGAACTCGATCGCGTGCTGCGCATCTCTGATGTCGTTGTTCGCCACATGATCGTAAAGCGCACCGACCGCGAATAGGATTACGTAGGGGCCCACAAGGTCCCAGCATGAGAAGAGGTAGATACACATGAGCATCAATCGTGTCATGATCAGCGGAAATCTTACGCGCGACGCCGAAATTCGTTCCACGCAAAGCGGTATGGCCATCCTGGGGTTCGGCGTTGCGGTCAACGACCGCCGCAAGAACCAGCAGACCGGCGAATGGGAGGACTACCCGAACTTCGTCGACTGCACCATGTTCGGCACCCGTGGCGAGAAGCTGCAGCCCTACCTTACGAAGGGCACGAAAGTGGCCATCGAGGGCAAGCTTCGTTACAGCTCGTGGGAGCGCGATGGTCAGCGCCGTAGCAAGCTTGAAGTGATCGTCGACGAGTTGGAGTTCATGTCCAGCCGCAACGGCAACAACGCCAACCAGGGTTACGACAACGGTATGACCGCAGGTTATGCCCCGCAGCCCGCTCCGATGGCCGCTCCCGTTGCAGCTCCGATCGTAGATGCCTCTGCTTCGGTTTACGACGAAGACATCCCGTTTTAAGCGAAAGAGGTTTACCAAATGTCCGACTACGCGAAGCAGCCTCGTCGCAAGTACTGCCAGTTCTGCAAAGAGGACGCGGAGTACATCGACTACAAAGATACTCAGATGCTGCGCAAGTATGTTACCGACCGCGGGAAGATCAAGCCGCGCCGCGTGACGGGTGCCTGCACCCAGCACCAGCGTGACATCGCGAACGCCGTGAAGCGCGCTCGCGAGATGGCTCTGATGCCCTACGCGGTTCCCGCAATTAGCGGCCGCGGCGACCGCCGCAATCGCTAGGCGCAAGGAGGAACCATGAAAGTCATCCTGCTCCAAGAGCTCAAGGGCAAGGGCGGCGAAGGCGACGTCGTGGACGTGGCCCCCGGTTTTGCCAACAACTACCTGATGCCTCAGGGCATCGCCATCCTGGCTACGAAGGGCAACCTGAAGCAGCTGGAGATGCGCAAGAACAACATCGCCAAGCGTGAGGCTACTCGCCTGGCCGATGCTGACAAGCTGAAGTCCGTGCTCGACGGTGCTTCCGTGAAGGTCGACGCGAAGGTCGGCGAAGAGGGCCAGCTGTTCGGCTCCGTCACCGCCACCCAGATCGCCGAGGCCATCAAGGAGGCTCTGGGCGTGGAGATCGACCGCCGTCGCGTCGAGGCTGGCAAGGCTATCAAGACCGCCGGTCAGCACGAGGTCGTCATCTCCATCTACCGTGACATCAAGGCCACGGTTACGCTGCTGGTGGGCATCGACGAGGTTGCTGCCGAGGAAGAGGCCGAAGAGGTCGAGACCGAGGCTGTCGCCGAGGAGGCTGCTGCTGAAGAGGCCGCTGAATAACTCAGCGCTTTAAAGCGAACTAGCAAATCCCCCGCACACTAGTGCGGGGGATTTTTTTATTTAATGACTTCAGTCTGGCGCGCGCGTAGCCGCGCCAAGTAAACCGCCCGCTAT
>NZ_CABQJR010000002.1 GCF_902464545.1 uncultured Senegalimassilia sp. | reverse complement strand
CGAAGTGTCGAAAACCTGCATAGCGAAATGCCGGTTTCATGGTTGACGAATACAGCCGTTTTCCAGAGTGAAGTACGGCTGGTAGCCATCGGTGACGAGCCATCCCGACCAGCCGCGCAGGAAGCCTTCGGCCACCTTGCCGCTTCTGGTCGGGCTGTATTCGTAGATATAAACGGGATTATCGCAGGCCGGCGCGGCGAACAGCCACATGCGCGACTTGCACTTCGCCTCGCGCCCGGGCTCTTTGAGCACCTGCACCTCCGTCTCGTCGGCATGGATTATGTCGCCCATGAGCAGATGCTCTTTCATGCGGGCCCTCATCTTGCAAAGCCACAGCTCCCACGACCGCATCACCCAGTTCGCCATGTTCTGGCGAGACACGTCTGCCCCCAGGCACCTGAACTCCTGCTCCATGCGGTACAGGGGAAGGGAGTTCGAGTACTTGCCGTTCACCACGTACGCTATCAGCGACGGCGTGGCGAACGACCCCTTGATCGGCGGCCTCGGCATGGGCGCGCGAACGATGCCCGCGGGGACCTCCTCGCCGGCGGCGTTGGCCCCGCAGCATCCCGGGCAGCGGTAGACCTCGCGCTCGTGGCGCTCGGCCACCAGATGGGCGGGCACCATGCGCAGGGAATACGTCACCTCGACGCTGAACCCTTCCAAGCGCGCGCCGCACCCGGGGCATTCCCGCGATTCTGCGGGCAGCTCGTGGCGCACCACCACCTGCTCGAGCTTGGAGTAGTCGATCTTCCTTTTCCCGCCCCTTTTGCGGGGCTTGGGCGGGACGGCCTCGTCGAAGGCGGGCTCGGGCGACCCGTCGGCCGCGGCCTCCATGTCGTTGAACAGGGACAGCTGGTCGGGCATCACCTTCTCGGATTTGCAGCCGAAGAAGCGCTGGTTGGACAGGCGGACCAGCTCTATGAGCCTGTCGCGCTCGGCCTTCACCGCCGCCAGCTCGGCGCGCAGCTCCTCGGCCAGCGCCTCCGGCGCCCGCGCGGCCTCGGAGGCCGCCTTCGCCAGCTCGGCGTTGTCGCGGGCCAGCCGCTCGTTGTCGCGCGAGAGCGACTCGACCTGCGCCATCAGGCGGGCGATCTGCTCGGCGGCCGATATGTCCGTTTGCTTCCCCATGGGCATATTTTCCCATATACTCCCAGGTCAATCCATGCTTTTAGGCTAAAGAACCTTCCCGGCGGCGACCGGCGCGGCCGCCTGGGGCAGCTCCGCGGGAAGCCCTTCCAGCAGCCAAAGCAGCTGCCGGCGCTCGATATGCGGAAGAAGCTCGCCGTCCTCCGAGTGCCGCCACCTGAAGCCGCCCTCGGAAAGGCGCACGTACCACATGCACCAGCCGTTGACGTCGAAGCGCAGCAGCTTCATCTTCTCGCAGTCGCGGCTCACGAAGCAGTACAGCGCGCCGTCCATCGGGTCGCGCCCGAAGTCGGCCGCCACGATCGAGGCCAGGCGCTGGATCCCGGCGCGCATGTCCTGGGGCCTTTTGGATATGTATATGGCGTCGGGCGTGGTGAACGGGTTCACAGCGACGCCGCCGCCCGCATCGCCGCGGCTATGTCGGCCTCCGCCGCGCCCGCCGGTATGGCCAGCTCGACGCGGCCCACCAGCGCGCGGATGGGCAGCGGCGACGACGGCCCTTTGCGTTCCGCCCCTTCTTCGGCCGGGTCGGCGGCGCCCTGCGCGGCGGGACCCGCCGCCGGCACGATGGCCTTGGCGTCGGCGATGCCCTGCCTGGTCACCTTCACCCATCCCGTCGTCTCGGAGTTCTTCCCGGCGAAGCGGCCGGGCTCCTCGTCGCGGAAGACGGCGAGCCACCTGTACAGGCTCGACTTGTTCACCTTGTTCAGCGAGCACCACTCGCCGATGGCCATGCCCGAGGCCAGGCAGCGCTCTATGCGCCCGGCCCACATGTCCCGCCTTGCGGCGTCTCCGTTGACGGACATCGCAAACCTCCCGATCGAAAGCGTTTGCGACGATCATCAGTCAACTGATCAGGTGTGTTAAGACGCGCTATCTTTGACGCTTACTGAAGGCCGACATGGTCGACTGCCAAGAGGATGTTTGACCGATAACGACGGAGTTGTACGTGTCGCGGTCGGTCTGATCGCTAAACCGCACAACAAGAACGAGGTTCCCCTCGTTAGGTTGATCGGACATCGGGATGTCCGCGTACGTCGACGAAACAGGACGCACGCACGGGATGCATGAAGCAACCATTACCAGCACAAGGAGCCAAACCAACGTGGATTTAGCGAAGCGAAAGCGAGTGGCCATACGGCCCCCTTACCGGAATGTCAATTGACGCAATTCTACCAGGGAATTTGGTGATTACGGTTGGCATTAGGGCGAGGAATCGGGAGCGAGCCCTTTTCCCTTCTTGCAGAAAATGCCCGCGAAAGGCGCAGGTGTTACCAATGCGCCGGCAGTGATACGCCCTCAAACGCCCATTCCATGCGCCTGCCTACCTCTATTTCAAAGACTTCAGGGCCTCGGGCACCACGCCGCCTAAGTGCAAGACGCATAGTTCCCGAAGATCTGTGCACGTCTTCTCGGAAGCCTTGGAAACATCCAAACCGTTAATCGCGTTGCATATATCCTCACGCTCCATTGCAAAATAGTCTGCGCTTTTAAGCATTGCTCGGAGAAAGCAGGCCTTCTCTTCATCCGTAATTTCCGCACAAGCAACAATTTCATCAAGCGGAATATCCCAAAATAGTCTTGAGCCGCATTCCCTTTCACAGTATTTCGCAATTATTCGTATCGCATCGCGAGCAGGCAGCCCTTCCGCTTTCAATAGCCTGCGCAACCCGGTCGCAGCTTCCTTATAGCAATCTTCGTTTTCGAGCAACTGGGAAATCGCGGCTAAAATCCACTGCCCCCATTCTTGCGACTTGCAATCCCCCCCTAAGTGCAAGGCCCAATCAACAAGCACCCGAATGGCTATAGAGCACAATTTCGGATAGGCGCGGCATGATGCAACAATGCGGCTCCTCTCCGGGGGAGCATCATAAAAAACGGAGCATCTAACGTACAGCGCGCAAACACCCGCAATCCCCTGATTCGAGCACATTGAATCAAAGACGGAAAGGATAGTTTGCCAACGCCCTCGAATCAGCATCCAAGCTTTTTCGGAAACTAAATTCAGGTATCCAAGTCCGCAAAGCGCACCATCAAATCCCAAAGATCCCACTTCAAGAAAGGGAAGACAGCAAGCTTTTGCACATTCCATATTCGCGTTTGTCCAATAGCTCACTTCGGAAAGCAAGCTTGCCGCAAGGCAATTTGACTTGAATGCATCGTTTTCAACCAAGCGTACCAACTTTTGCACCCGCGCATGTGTCACTTCCCCTTTTGCATCATCGGAACCAGCGCATACGCCAGAACGCTTTACGATATCGCAAACAAGGCCAACGGGTGCGTTGATTGAGGTAGTCAACCAATCGGTGCGTTCGCATGATTTCGTGTTGCAATTCCAACGAGAGATGCCATCAATTGCCGTCTCGAGCAATTCGTCGAATCCTTCTTGGATTAGAAACCCCTCTTGCAAAGCAAGCTCATGCAGCCCGAATAGCGCTTGTTGATATGTCTTATCGTCAACAAGACATCTCGACAGCAAAGCGAATGCCTCTTTCCATGCAGAAGAGGGAACGTCTTTCCACGTAATCTGGCTAAGAGAAGCTGCCGCTAACCGCTTGCCATCTTCGCCGGATTCAAGCAAATCGAGACAAACTGCAATCGCTCTTGCCGGATAAGCCTTCATTGGCTGCTCGACAACTTCATAGGGAAGAATTGGGTGCCCCTCTTTTCGCACCGCATCCAACCGTTTTAGCAAAGCCTCCGCGTTAAACGCTTGCTCGCGCATAGGAGGAAGCGAGTCGTCCTCAAAATGGCATGACGAGGTGCTCCAACTCAAGTCCGGATATTCCCTTTCCTTAAAGTTGGGGTATCGTTGCTTTATTTCGCTCAACTCTCCTTTCAAAAGAGAGTCTTCGGGGCTGTCTCGCAGCAGCCAGCGAAAAATGTTAAATCTCCCGTACGCGTCAAAATTGCTAGCCAAGTCGGGGTATTTCCCATGGACGTAATCCATGAGCTTGCGTCTACCTGACTCGGATAAACGAGGATACGCAAACCGAACCAGCATGAACACCTCGTGCTTAGCACTTAACTTTTCCTTGCATTCGGCAGCGAGAAGAACATCAAGCGTGCGGTCGGCGTCAAGGTCTATATAACGGAGGAAAAACAAGCCTAGGCGCATCACGAAACACGAACGAGATACGCAAAGCCGCTCTACGGCACCGACATCTAAAAGCCCGTGGTTAATTAGCTCCAAGCCTAAATCGCGAGCAAGCGACACTAAAACGTGAATTGTTCCTTTGAGATAGGCATCTTGCTCGTGTTCTTCGATGGCCGACCGCGAGAAGCTATCAGAGTCAAACGGCAAAGACGAAGTACCGAAAGCAGATTCAATCTCCGCCCTTTCTTCCAGCTTCTCAACGAGATAGGAGAACAACTCTTTACCTATTTCACCAGAATGAGCAAGCGCCGCTTGTATCATCCTCTTTGTTTCGGCATCGGAATCAAAACAAAACTGGACAGCAAAGCCCTCTTGCTCTCCAGATTGAGGAGCTTTATATGTTGTCGAAAATGAAAAAGCCAGCTTAAGCACGCGCAGCACCACTCTGGGATTAGCGGTTTTCTCGACAATGCCGACCAAGGCGTACCAACTTCCATCTCGTGAGATATACTGCGGCTCAAAATATGCCAGCCAAGCCGCAAGACAATCCTCCGAGGCGCCTCCACTATGCAGCACCCACAAAACCGTAGAGCAAAACCCTTTTGAAAGATGTCTGTCCGCTTTTGCAGCCTCCAGCAACACCGCGCGATAATCGCTCAACGCCACATCGCGGACAACCCATCGAAACAATGGTTCTTGCTCTGACGGAAATTCATCATCGTATAAAAAGGAGGTCACTCCGATAGCAACAAGTAAACGAAACGAACTTGCGCCATTCGCCGACTGGGCGAACGACTCGGCTAGCGCCGCACGCTCCTCGGGCGGATACATCGAGTCGCTCAATAGGCGGCGAAGCTCTGTGCGTAGCCCTTCATCAAGCTCCTCACCTTTTGCAGCAGCAGAACTGACGACGTTGGCGCGCTCGTACAACGACAGCCTTGTCCTTCTGCCCCATTCCTCAAACAGCACAGGAAGCTGATTAAAATCGCTAAACTGAACAGGTGAAATGCCTCTATAGCGCCACTTATCAGACTCTTCGTCACTTCTTACAAGCGCAAATACTTTTCCTTTCATCTCTGCCGAAATCGACCTCGCGAGGTAATGAACGAGCATGTCACTACAGCTATAGCCAACGAATAGGACGGTATAGCGAGAAAACATCTTCACCAGAAATCGGGCAGCCCACCCGTCAGAAACGTAAGCTTTACCGAAATCCGAATCCGTCAACACCATCTCATGCGGATAGCGAATGCCGCCGTGAAGGTGCACGATTCCCGTGAAATCATCGCCTTTAGGCAACGCAGGGCCATTATATATGCGAGGGGCAATGTCGAGCTCTTTTGCAGCGCATTCAAACCGATAATCGAAGTTTGTTGTTACAACACGAGCGGAGAGCTGATTGTCCAATGTCAGGATATGCTTATGCAGCTCGGAGCACGTTTCTTCTTCCAGCAAAGAGGCGCAATACGGTGCACATCTCCTTTTTGGGAAAGAAGGCCAAGCGCCGCTTCTAGGTTAACGTCCTCTCCTTGATCAAGGGCGCGACGAATCCCGAGGTTGTCAAGCGGATCAAATTGTTCCGATGCGCTTTTGACCAGCTCGACAAAGGAAGCTAGCGGCTTGGGACGCTGCATCGACACCCCGGCACCCGCAAATATCACCAAGCTGCCATCAGCAAGTGCCCGGTTAAGCTCATCGGGAAGATGGACTCCCAAAATGTTCATAGGCCTCCTAATGCGGTTGGTTATTTAGCAAAGCAGGCTTCTAATCGTCCGAGCATTTGAAGGAACACTCGTTATTGCGATACCTTCCTCATGGACTTTACTAAGGCGTACGGGTCTATCGTAGGAAACGTTTGCCTGCCCACAGGACTTTCGGAGGTAATGCTTTCGATAACAGCGCGAATTTTCCCGTAAGCAATTGACACGGAATTTGCCAGTATAAAATCCTTCCGATCTTCTTCCGGAATAGATTCGAGTGCCGCCTCGGGAATAGCGACGGTTATGCCCAGCTTGCAGGAGGCCGTAAACGCTGGATCGGCATCCGCATTTGCGCTTTGGAGCCAATTTCCTGTTGCTTCCAGAACGCATTTGCTCGTCAGCGCCCCATCGTGCACCTCGGGAAGTCCTAAGTTAGAGTTCATGGTCAGAAAAAAATGCGTCTCACCACCAGCAAAGCCCTCTTCTATGTTGAGGCTAAGACCAAGAACCTTAGTGTCAAGGAGTTGAACCGGGGATAGCCAATTTGTCTGCGTCATGCCACCATCCTCCTGAGCGAAATGGTACCCATTTGCTTCAAAGTTTCATCTGCTTTGATTGGTTGAGTTTGCGTGCCTTTGCTCGGAGCATAAGAAGAAAACGACTGCGCAGGGGTGGATGGCAACGATATCGGGGCGGATACTTCCGCCTCATCTTCCAGCTTGGCATAACTTATTTCCGAAGTTTGATTCAGAGTTATGGGCGAAACCGTACACCCCATAGCTACAGCAATCTTTGCAATAGTTTTAAAAGTAAGATTCGAGGTGTTCGACAGCAGCTTGGAAACCGCCGGCGGGGTTACGCCCATTAGCTTTGCCAGGTCCTTTTGCCTAATGCCAAGCTTTTTCATGTGTAAGAATACTTCCGATTCAAAATCTAACGCCATTTTTGCGGCAACAGTTTCAAAAGACGGCTTAGGGGCTTCATCGACTCCAAGAAACTCTTCGAGGGAAACCTTCATAGCCATGTTACTCACCCTCTTCTAGTAAGCGCATTGCGTGTTCTGCTAATGGTTTTATTTGTTCTATCTTCTTTTCCATACTTATATGTTTGTGAGCCTCAAACGCATCAAGCATAACGAGCTTTTGCCTCTTTTTACTCAGATAGGTAATTACACGCCACGTTTTGTCAAAGCGCCGAATCTCAATCAGGCTAAGCGAAGTGCCTTTAATCGTGTCGAAGCGCTTAGAGGCAAAAGCGAACTCAACACCATTTGTATATCCCATTTCATCAATCTTCTCGATAAGATTAAATAGGGATTCGTGAGCGGCTTTGTCTTTCTTGAATCTCTTTTGCAGAATGTCCTTTCCTGATTCATCGTCATTGTCAACGAGCAAATAGAAGAAATCAGCTATCTGTTTTAATTGCCATCTATCGCTCGTCATTCACACTCCTAACGAAGTTTGCCCTGAAATAGTTTACCTATAAGTTAATTGCTTGTGAAGCAGATAAGTGCTCTATTTTTGCATCCATGAAAATCCCAGGCTACACCTAGAGAACCGATTAACCATGAAAGGGAGATGCAGGCGAAGATTAGAGGGCATACTCCAGAGCATGCCCAGCTCGGCACCTTCGCCCATGAGCTCGCGGAACACCGGCAGGTCCCGCGGCGTCGAGATAACGAGCGCCTTCACTTCGGATTTTTTTGGAACCTATCTGAGCGAGTCCCGATTAAGCAAAACTCTTCCTGCCCTTAACGTCGTAACGCCGCGCTTCCTCGATAAGGAATGACTCTTCCAAATGCCCTATATACGAAGAAATCGTATTCGTGCTTATCTTTGACTTCAAAACAGACTTGAACGTCACCTCAATCTTGGGAGGATTCGTAAGCGGCATTCCTCCGTATGCAACGTACTCGGCCCAGCCTTCGTATTTATCGCCTTCGAAACCCTGCATGAATTCAGAAAACGACAACGGCCGCACCCTTACCTCGTCACCGCGACCGCGGAACTGTGTCATCACATCGGATGACAACAACCTGGAATTGCTACCTGCAACGTAAACATCGACGTTGCGCATGCGCAGCAAGCCGTTGAGCGCTCCGTATAATCGCGGTGGCATTGCCTTTGAGCTCTTCGTCCGAAATGGCATACTGCACCTCATCAAGCAAAACATAATAGGGAGATTTTTGTCGGCAATCCTGAATCCAAGGAAGTCGTTCAAAACAGACGAATCACGGAGACGCGCATTTCCTTCGTCATCTAGCGCAACCTCAACAATATGCCCATCGTCAACGCCAACCTCGTTCCTAAGATAGCTCTCAAAAAAGATCAGCAATGGGTGCGCCTCACCACAACGCCTAATGCTCGCGATGACTTTAATCGTTCCATTACGCATACAATCTATGAGTCCGTTGGGGTACATGTCTCCGCGAATCTCCACCGCTCCCTCCTTGCTTTTTCATTGAGCGTTTAGCATATGTTGCAATTCCACTCAATGAACGGAGGAATCGGCAGATCAGCCCCATTACGCACTTTTATTGTTGACGTTGTTTTTAACATCAACCTCATTCCGGTAGCCGGAAAAATAATGAGCAATAGCGCATCTTTAGTTTTTGCTAGCTGCTAGAGCCCCGCAAGATTGCACCACCGCAAAAGTCAAAGAGCCGCAACTCCAATGACCACATAGACCGCCGAATAAACCACGATGTGCTCATATCGAAAAGCATCCGAGACCGAAACCACAGACGCTTTTACTCAGTGGGTGGAATGACACCCATGTCGCGCAGATCCCTATTTCAACGATATACTAAAGTCGTTCCCGCCCAGAGAAACCGAGTGCAATCATGAAAAAGCAAAAATCATTCCAGATACACCTCGATCCTGATTTGATTGAAGAGTTCCATGCCTCGCTTAATGCCCACGAACATATTTCGGAGCAAATTTCTTTTATGGAGAAAGCCTTCAAAAAGAAAAGCTACCGAGGTGTTCCCACTTGGGACTGTATCTGCGCATGCGAACACCGCATTCGTGATACCGTGGGATACCTGAACGATCAGGTACTTGGCAAGATGGAACACGGTAGCGCATTCGATTTCATTAACTTCATCAACAACGCCTCAGTAGTGCTCGACAGCATAGATATGCTTGCTAAAATTCTTGGCGTCGATTTGAGCCAAGAAGATGCGCGGACCGATGCGTTCAATATGGTTGGCCTAAATGGAGAGGGTACCGATAAAAAATACTTTGAATTTCTGCGTTCTCTGTGCGCCGTGCACCCCGTCGAAACGAATCGTTACAAGAACGTGTTCCATACAGCCGATATAGTTACTTGTCCCTATTTAGTTTGGGTGAACAAAAACTTTCTGGGATCGTTTTGGAACTGCGATCTACATGGACACGCTTTCATCAACGAGGCAAACAGCTGGGGCAAGGATATTTGCATCCACATCGACCAGGTTTTTGCGCATATCAAATACCGTTATAGCCTTCTTAACAAAATAGGATGTACATTGGAGAGATTCCAAGAAAGCAGGATTGAGGAATTTCGTACCATTCCCGTTCCCGCACGCGCTGAAAATGAATCAGAGCCTTCCTACGTCGAACGCCTCAAAAATGCCGAAATCGAACGATTCGGTGCAAACAATGCCTATGTATACGACTTCGCAAAAAGAGCGTTGCTATTCAACCCGTCTAACCCTGCGAACAAAATCGCTGCCGAAAGATACAAAAACGCTTGGCGCTTCGCCATCGAATCGCAGCGCAACGTCCTGCAAAACATGTCCCGATTAGACGCCAACCATACAGAAATCGAGAGTGGCAACACGGATTGGGCTTTACATCTTGAATACTGCTACTGCGACTGCCACGAACTGGCAGAATTTAGCTACAACCTCGAGAAAATCAACTACCTCGACGGGGCATCAGGAAAAAGCAATGCCATCTGGGGAAGAGCTAAGCTTGAAGAGATGGATAGAGTTCTCGGAAAGCACATCGTGTTCGACTACGACAACGATTCCGATGAGGAGCTGTATATGCTCTCCCGGATCGCACTTTACGAAATTGCCTTTAAACATAATTGCGAAATCAATGAGACAATACCCCATGGTGAACGCTATCGCCCGTAATAACAGTGATGCGCAACGGCCTCAAAAGCAGCGTTTTCGACACACCCGTCGTGCATACGGCAAATCACTCGAGCAGCTCCGCGCGAAGGTAGAGTCGGCCGATTCGGCGGCAACCACGGCATCGAACCTGTCGCGACCCACCTCATGCCGTTCAGATCGCGTCGGGAAAGCTGGTGCAAGCAAGCGGTTTGAGGAGATTTCCGTAGGGCGACGGCCTTCACCCTAGAATCTGAAATTGCGACATAACGGATTCTTGGAAAGGACGAAGACCGCAATGGAGAGTCTAGCAGAAAGCATGTCCTCGCAAGCCCCGGTGCCGAGGTTCGAGGACGAGTTGATCAAGCCGAGGGAGCTCATAAGGCATCTCGCCGAGAACGTCGTGAGCGCCATCATGCACGCTGAAACAGACCAGCCGTGCACCGGCGGCACCAACAGCCGCAACGGCTACCGCGAGCACAACCTGGTCACATGCGTGGGCGACATCACAATGCGCATACCGAAGCTGCGGTCCGGCAGCTTCTTCCCCGAGGACATCATCGGGCGCCACTGGCACATCGAAGGACCAGGTCATTCTCAAAAACCGATTGGAAAAGTCCGGGAGTTTTCTCGTTCCTGCGCTGTCGTTTTGACGTTTACATCGCAATTAGCCCAACAGGTATCTTCCAGACACCATCGAATTGATTAAAGCGAGAATCCACAAAACAGCAACTCAATCACTCCTCTTACATAATTCAAATCTTAGTGATTTCAATAGCTTCGCTGTAGTTTCACTTGATTTTGCCGCCTTGGCATCTCCGCCAGAATCACGATATTCTTTAAAAGCAAATGCCGCTGCCGAACGGACGTCCTTTTCGATAATGTCATCGATAGACAGATTTTCGAGCAATGAATTAGTTATTTCGATTGTCCCGACTTTCATAGCAACCGTCACCAATAGCGCATAAAAACGAATATCGCTAATTTGCGACTGGCTGTACTCATCTTGAAAGGATGACAGAATTCCAAATACCTTTTTACCAATGCATGCTACGTTAAAAAAAGCTTGTAAATTCCCATTACGAGGAAACAGCTTATTGTACTTTGCGTCATCTGATAATAGAGTAGATGGTCGCGCCCTCGCCTGGTCCGGTTGCTTAAGCAATAAAGTCATCAGACACTGGCCAAGAAAATCAATGCTTACGATATCCTCTCGCTTTTTCCCTAGGTTTTTGTAATAGTTTTTTCGTCTATCGTAATAGAGGCCTCTTGGCTTGAAATATTGTTCAATCTGCAATTGAATCGAATCCGTTGCACGTAGGGACGTTTTCTTTATAGTGGTCTGGCTATTCGTCGCCATGATGACCCTATCCCTAGTTTCGTCACTTTCGGGCACGATTATTCGAACAAGTATATTTCGACAATCCGCTGGGTTTTCGTGCTCTGTCATATAACAATTTACTTCATAGGTGGTTTGGAGACCGTTAACAATCCTCGGGTCCTCCATTCTGATTTCGCCGCCTGTTACCTGCCATGCCCTGTTCGCCAAAATCGTAACACCATTGTTCAGCCACCAAAAATCATCTGTCTTATTGTTTTCGAGGGTCCTTTTGATTTCCCTATTAACCTGAACGCTTCCTTGATAGTCACGAATATTCGCTTCAAATAAAAAGTTCCTCAACTTTCCGTTTTCGCCAATCAGGAACTCCTGATATGAAGCTAAAGAAACCAATCCAACATAGTCTGTCCGTCCTGGAACCGCGATAAGCGACCCTGGAGGAAAGCGCAAGCTCAGTTCTCGTAAAGCAGGTGGATTCCAAATCTCAACCAGTTCCTTGGCCCCAAAAAACTCGACACTCACATTTAGACTTTGTATTGGCAAAAAATTTTTAACCAGCGCAACGAGGCTTTCCTTTTGCAATTCGACATTCGGATGCACTTCCGAAGCAAAAGAAACATCATAAAAAGACACTTCAATCCGAGCCGACTTACGTGCTGCAATAGTGATCGCCGTCTTAATCTGTTCAAATTTTGCTAAGACGCCTTCATCATATTTTGCAGAATAATCTTCCGTTCTATGCGCAAATTGCAAGAGGTCGGTACAAATGTCTTTCCATTTAAGAAAGACATCCTCCTTAAATGATGTCGTAGTTTTAGATTGGATAATGTAAATTTGAATCGAAGATTCACCATTTATCGTTTTCAGAACAGTTTCTTCATCTTCCCTGACAATTTCTCCATTTAAGAAAACATAAATACCGTCACACCCACCGTCTCTCGACCTGCCAACAAGACCGCTTTCAATTTCTTCAGCAGTCAGATCATAGTGCGCGAGAACTTTATCGACTGAGATGTATTCAAAAAAAGAGCCCTCGCTCCCATAGGAGCTCTGCTCTTCATAATCGCCCTTGAAGAATTGCTTTACGAGCACTTGCTCGTTAGTCAAATTAGACATCTAATCTCCAATCGGACAAAATCACCAATCTCATCAAATATTTATCAGTCAATTAGCTTAGCCGCTCGGACCTCTAACTTTTTCGTCAACAAATAATTTACAGGCAGAAACAGTAAGACCCGCGAATCATGGGCCTTACTGTTTCTGCATGAGTTTGCTTTACTGCCCCTGCGCCTCGTAGCGAGCCTCGGTGGCAGCCTTGGCCGGGCGCCACCAGGATTCGTTATCCCGATACCACTCGATGGTCTGGCGCAGGCCCTCGGCGAAGTCGTTGTGCCGGGGCTTCCAGCCGAACTCGCGCCGCAGCTTGGTCGAGTCGATGGCGTAGCGGCGGTCGTGGCCGGGGCGGTCCTTGACCCAATCGAAATCGTCGGGGTCCTTACCCATCATCTCGAGGATCATCCTGAGCACCGTAATGTTGTCCTTCTCCCCGTCTGCGCCGATGAGGTAGGTCTCGCCCGCGCGGCCTTTGGTGAGTATCGTCCACACGGCCGAGCTGTGATCCTCGGTGTGGATCCAGTCGCGCACGTTCTCGCCCGTGCCGTAGAGCTTGGGGCGCACGCCGTCGATGATGTTCGTTATCTGGCGCGGGATGAACTTCTCCACGTGCTGGTAGGGGCCGTAGTTGTTGCTGCAGTTGCTGATGGTGGTACGCAAGCCGTAGATCCTCGTCCACAGATCCAAATCGACCCACTCGTCGAAGGTTATGGAGTCGCGGTTGCGGCGGGTTTGCCAGTAGCAGGTCATGCCGGGCTTCACAAGCAGCCTTTGGCGCTGGTAGTCGTTGTAGGTTGCAACCTCGTTCGGCAGCGCGGGGCGCGGGCCCACGACGCTCATCCCTTTTGTCAAGACGAAAACGCAAGGTCGTGCAGGTGATTTTGCGCAGGTAGCGGGGGTCGATGGCGATTTCGACGGGTCGTTTAGGGCCACTAGGAGCGCATAAGGCAATCGAAATGCTGAGGTATTCCAAACGCTCGAAGCGCGCCGATTTCCACCCTTGATGCCCGCCGAAACCGTCTCATTGGGACCCGTTTCCCAATGAGACGGTTCTTCACAAACGGCATCAAGGCGCATGAAAACGCGGGGACAGTCGCCAAAGCGCGCTTCTGCGGATACGCCCATAATGCTCAATTCAGGCCCTTAGAAGGCTTCTTATGGTATTTGCAGTCCTCGGCAGGCAAAGTGCGCGGCGAGATGGCGGAGAGATGCGAATTCCGCCAACCTGCGCCGCGCGCACGCTGCGCCACGCAAGAGATTGCGATATATTGTTGTCTTCAGAAGAAGGAGGTGAACGCCATGAGGGACACGCCGAATCCCGCGGTTATCGAGTGGGCCATCAAACGCTGCGGCAAGACGCCCGAGGACATGACGGGCATCTCCAAGAAGGCGCCCCTGTGGGTCACCGGCGACGCAGAGCCGACGGCCAAGCAGATGCAGAAGCTGGCGAAGGCCACGCACGTCCTGCTGCCGTACTTCTACGAAGACGAGCTACCCGACCTGGGCCTCCAGATCCCCGACTTCCGCACCGTGACCTCCGAAGCGCCGAAGGACCCCAGCCCGGAGCTCTACGACACGATCAACCTGATGCAATCCCGGCAGGACTGGCTCTCCGAGTATCTGGAGGACGACGGTGCCGACAGGCTCTCCTTCGTCGGCAGCTGCAAGGGCATGACCTCCGTCGCCGAGTGCGTGGCCGCCATGCGCTCCCTCATCAATCTCGAGGTCGGCTGGGCGAAGAGCCTGGCCAGCGACGCCGCCGTTCGCGCGCTACGCGACGCCATCGAGGCGACCGGCGTCTACGTCTGCGCCGGAAGCTACGTCGGCAACAGCAGCAAAAGAACGCTCGACGTGAAGGAGTTCAGAGGCTTCGTCCTGACCGACGCCTACGCGCCGGTCATCTTCATCAACACCAGGGACGCGCGCTCCGCCCAGCTGTTCACGCTGGCCCACGAGTTCGCCCACCTGCTCTTCAACGAGAGCGGCCTGGACGACGCCGAGCTCGACGAGAGCAATGAGACCATTTGCGACGAGATCGCGGCCGAATTCCTCGTCCCCTCCTCCCTGGCCTTCCGCCTCTTCGACCGGTTCGACAACGACGGGGCCATCAAGGAGATGATGCGCTTCACCAAGGTGAGCGAGATCGTGTGCCTGCGCAGGGCGAAGGACCTGAAGCTCATCAGCAAGGCGGAGTTCTTCAGGAGGCTGGACGATTACAGGGCCCGCCTGTCCTCCCTGCCTCCCAATAAGGGAGAGCGCGCAAAAACCTCCGGGCCCTCCTTCTACACCCTGCAGAAGAACCATCTCGGCAAGCTCTTCCCCGAGACCGTGTACCTGGCCCTCAAGTCCGAGAGGCTGCTCTACTCCGACGCCTACCGGCTCACCGGCATGAGCGCCGGCAGCTTCTCCGACTACTACAAGCGAGAGGGGATGTTCGTATAGTGGCGCCTTACCCGCCTTACCTGATCGATTCCAACGCGTTCATCGAGTCGAAGAACCGCTACTACGCGTTCGACATCTGCCCCGGCTTCTGGGACTTCATGGTCGACGACTTCAACGCAGAGCGGTCTCTCAGCATTCGCCATGTCTACGACGAGCTCGTCGTCGGCGGCGATGACCTGTCCGATTGGGTAAAGGGCAACCTCGAACGGTCATCCTTCAAAGACAGCCTCGGCGATGCCGAGGTGGTGAAGGCGTACATGAAGGTTGCGGAATACGTCCGAGGCGACTACAAGCCGAACGTCGCCTCGGACTTCCTCGCCGAGACGGTTGCAGACCCCTGGCTCGTCGCATACGCGATGGCGCACGGTGGCTGCGTCGTCACGCAGGAGGCTCCGAAGCCCAGCAAGAAGAAGGCGTCGTTGGTGGACGTCTGCGACCACTTCGACGTCCACCACGTCAACGTCATTGAGTTTCTCCGCTCAGAGCAAGCCCGCTTCGTCTACTCGAAAAACAAAGCCCAAAGCTAGAGACTCGGAAAAGCGAGGCTGGGCCCATCGCGGCAAGGCCGACCGGACGCCAATGACACCTCCTAAGCGTATGTTTGGGCTTTCCAGGCAAAACCCGTCGACCGTCGATGCCGGTGATTCATAACGTCAAGCAAGCAGAAAAGGCACACGGGCCTTGTATGGCGGAATCGCAAAGTGGTTCCGCCTATTTTTCGCCCAACAGCGGCGTGTTCCCCAGGAACGCAGGCAGCATGCAAAGCGCGCCGGGCAGTAGGCCAAACCCCGAGGCGCAAACGGAGCCCGTCTCCAGCAGCCCCGATCATCCGACTCGTCTATATGCGGATTGAGACGTTCGATAACTATTGGTCCAGATGAAGAAATGGCGAGGTGCAAGCCTCGACGATCCGACAACTGCAAGGCACGCGTCCTTTTCGGCAGCACAGTTGACGCACGCCAAGAAGCGAATCGGCAAGGACGCCTTTGAAGCAGCATGCCTGGCCAGGAGCCCATGCCGCGTAAATAACACGCTCGGCAGCGGGGTCGAGGACCTGCCCGCTGGCCGTCGTCCGCCTTCGCTGCGTCCTGCCAGTCGAGCAACCATCCCGAGCACACGCCCGCCGGTCCCATGGCAAGGGGAGCGTTCCTCGCCTCCTCCCCTTGCAACCCCTCCGGCCGGCAGCCGCTCATCCGCCGCGGGGGCTGTTGCGCAGACCTCGTCGCTGCGGGGCGCACGCGCGACATCTCCACAGGTTCCCGAACGGCCTGCGGCCAGATCCGGAAATCGGTGGAGGTGCCGGCCCTGCCGGGCCTTCGCGAATCCGCCCCTCCCTCCTCGTGCCCGCGCACGGCGGCATCCAAGCCGAGCAAGGGGGCCTTGCATCGGCGGCAGGCCGATCGGCATCGAGGGGAACCTCCGCTCGACGGCACCTCGCCGCCTGTCGGGACCCGATGTCCAAAAAGCGCCGGGCGGCGCCACTGAGTGGAGGCTCCGACGAACCGGAGATGCGCAAGCCCCGGCAGCGAAGGCGGCAACAGGAAGGAAGAGGAGATGCGCGCATGCAAAAAGGTGTCCGCGAGAATCGACACCAACCTCAAGGACGAGTTCTCGAGAACGCTCGAGGGCATAGGCCTGGACTACACGTCGGCGGTGAAGAGCTTCGCCTACCAGCTCGTTCGAAAGCGGGCCATTCCCTTTGAGGTCAGGTCGGTCGACTTCGAGATGTCGGGCAAGACCGCCGTGACGTCGGTAAGGCTGCCGGAGGAGGTCGCCGAGGAGGCCATGGCCGTTCTGGCAGGCATGGGGATATCGTTCTCCGTCGCCGTCAGGATCCTCGCCCTCGAGACCGTCGCGAGCGGCATGATCCCCTTCAGGGCCGGGGAGTGACATGCATGCCCGTCTGGATCTTGATGCCCAACGCGTAGGACACTAGCCGACGCTCGTAGGCCAAGGGCCTACGAGCGTCATCCCTTTTGTCAAGACGAAAAAACAAGATTACCTGCAGAAATGCTCCGACTGGATAACTGAACTATCTGCCTTCTGGAGTTTGGACCTCAAAGCTTTTACAACTCATGCCGACCGCCATTGGCGATGAACCGGCTCCGAAAAGCTACCTCTAAATCGGATAGCAAATCGTCCCATTGGGGCATTTTCCCAATGGGACGATTCTTCGCAGGCAGCTTGCGGCTACACAATCTTTAATCAAATCAAGCCAAATGGTGCCGCTCAACCAGGGGGTCCTAGCGCTTCGTCATATATTTCCTCACCTTGGAAAGAATCCCGGCCGTCACCTTCCCCACGGGAAGCTCCAGCCAATTGTCTTTCGCCCCGGAAAGTCGGCGAACGCAACACCTGTCCTCGAAGACCCTCTCAAGACGAGCGTACGCATCAGCCCAACCCTCTTCGCGCATCGACTCGTCTCCGAAGATGTCCTTGGCCGCGCAGGAACCCAGACCCCGACGTCGATTCCTTTGATTCGAAGGCGGTGATAGACGTCGAATACCTCCCTATGCCGCATCGATCCGGCGCCGAAGCGCAGCAGGGACCGCATCTTCTCGGCAACCGTCTGCTCGTCGCTGCTTGGAGCGCCCTTGACCGACCCTTTGAGACGTTGGAAGCCCGTATGTCCAGCCCGCATCAATGGCCGACGGGCGCCCCTGCGCCTACCGAGATGGCGGAACCGATTGCGGACGGCGTCGTTTTCCCTCGTCGGCGCGCCAATGCCCGTCAAGGCCCAAAGCCTTGCTCTTTTCCTTGCGGGCGGAAGCGCGGACATGACCGGACGGTCGTGTCCGCGCGTATTGCTTACGCAGCAGCCGCACCACGATTTACGCCGTTGCCGCATCATGATTTACGCCGCGCGTGCATATCGGTGTTGGACGTACCCGATGGGAACGTCCACTCGATTGACGGATCGACGCCGTTAGGTATGCGGTGATGGACGATGTGCTTCGCGGGTAGCGGCGCAAGGTTCACGGCGGGCTGTTCTTCGCCCTGCTCTTCTTCTCTTTTTTTCATCAAACGAAACATGGGTACGGAGCGGATGGGCGGGCTGGGGCTTTTCTTCGCCAACCCCGCGCGGCTTATTGGGCGAAGAGCGTTGGGAGCCAGGCGAAGAAGACAGAGAGCGCCTTTACCAGGAGGTTGAACAGCGCTATGAAGGCGCTACCCAGCGCTTTGAGTAACTCGAGCGCCTCGTCAGGGCAGGCGACCATGCATGCGATGAGCAGGACGGTGACTGCAAGGCTCAGGAGGATCGCTTTGAGCGATCGGCCAGAACGGCCTGGTTTCGCGTGCTTGACTGTGCGAAACTGCCCGACGTCTTCGGTGCTGGGCTCATCGGCTTCCTCTTCTTCGCCTGCGGCCGCTTCGTCGTCATCGTCTTCGCCGGAGCGACGCTCTTTGATTTCGCTGATGGTGTCCGCCAGGTTCGCCGCGCTGTCGAGGAAGCTCGCGATGGCGCCTAGTGCAGACCGGTCCTCATCGTCGTCCGTATTATTGGAATCGTCTTCGATCTCGCTCTCGTTGATGAAGTTGAGGGTGCCGCACTTCTCGCACGTGAATGCGGACATCCAGTCGTCGAAGCCGCTCTGCTTGTTGAGGACTGCGCCGCAGCCGTCACAACGCCACACGACGCCGGGGAACTGGTTGGAGCAGTCGTCCACGGAGTCGTCGCCGTAGAGCTCCTCGCCGCACTGCATGCATTTCCAGAATCCCTCGTCGGGGTCGAAGCCCGCTTGGTCGCCGAGGTCGGCTCCGCAGTTCGGGCAGTAGTAGTCGCTCATGGGGCACTCCTTAGGGACACGTTGGCGCTATGATATCCGCATGGCCTGCGCGCTTGTGACCGCGACGCATCATTGCCACATGAACGATGTCTAGTGATTGGTGCGCAGCATGAAAACGTTGATGAGGGTTACTGGGTGCCGGAGCGCGTGAGGGAGTTTCTGCGGGCGATGGGGTTTCGGTCGCCGTTGGAGAAGATGGGGCCCTGCAGAGCAAGCATGAAACGTGACCCAGATGCCTGATTCGGAGCCAATTTGACTAATTTGGTTCCTTTAGATGGTGGTGCGATTGCAGGAGGTGAATGTTAGGTGAATCTAAAATATACGGACGATGGGACGCTACCCGAACTCGTGGCAAACCTCGCCAGCCTCAAGCGCGAAGGCATCTACTGGGATTTCAAGCGCGAATGGCACGACAACAAGGCCAATCTACTCCATGACATCATCTGCATGGCAAACAATCCCGCGGAGACGACGGGGTTGTTGATAATCGGCGTCGATGAAGAGGCGGGCTATGAGCCGACCGGCGACGCCGACGCCTTAGGCAAGCGATTGGTTACGCAAAACCTCGTTGATATACTGCGTTCCAAGAAATGGGCCGACGGAATGCCGAGAATTCGTATTGCCACAATCGACCTCCGTGGGGCCTGCGTCGATGTCGTCCTTGTCGACCACGACGAGGACGCCATGCCTTACTACCTTGTAGAAGACTACAGAGACGGCGGTAGCACCGTGCGCGCCGGCGCCATTTACACGAGAGACGCGGACAGCAACACACCTAAGAACGGGACGGCGACCCCTCTCGCTGCCGAGCGACTATGGCGCAGGCATTTCGGGTTGGACAAGACCCCCCTTGAAAGGCTTCCGCAGCTGCTAAAAGACCCCTCGAAGTGGAAGCACACCCTTCCCGTCTTGGCACGAGATGAGGAGTACTGCGGGTACTGCTTCCATCATGTCGACTTCCCTGAGTTCACTTTCGTCCGCAAGCCCGAGGAGGATTGGGACGCCGTTGAGTACTTCATGCTCGCCAGCCCGTTCTTCTCGCATCCCAGCTGGTGGACGTGCTACTTCTACTACCATCAGACCATGATTTACCAGATGCCCGGCGCGTACTCCGACCATCTGTGGATTCCGGCGCCGACCATTTCCACACTTCACGACCACTGCTATGCGGTTCCGCCCGAAGACACGCACTTCTACATGTATTACCTCGAAGGCTCCATCGAGCGCGCCGCGATGATGTTCGAACTCGATGAGAGCAAAGAAGGTCCCAGCGCTCTGGAGGAAGTCCGCTGGCTCGATTCGCTCGTCCCGACCTATAAGGACGAGGGCGAGCGGATTGCCTTCGAGAGATGGGTTGAATCGAATTGGGGCATGTTCCTCGAACGTTGTAAAAACCAGACGTTTTTCCGTCGTGTGTCCGAGAAGTTGCCCGGTTCCATAAAACGCTACGAAAGTGTGGAGCGTCGTGCGAGGGAATCGGCGACTTTGGTGGACTTGCTGAAGGAATACCGCGCCCTTCATACGGAGGAGCGATGAAGGGCGTTTAGGCTGGGAATATGTCTTAGCCGCAGCCTGCCTAAGCGATGCGGGCCTTGATTGACTCGCTCATGCGCTCTGCAATCGCGCCCGGTATCTTCGAATCGGCGTTGTCGCTTTTAATCCAGTACTGGCCGGTGAAATGGCCCCATGCGTTGAAGTCGACGCTGAACCCCCATTCCGAGATGTTGCTCTGGGAACGCACCGTAAATCGGGCTATGGGTCCGTCGCAGCGGCACGAGACGACCCTTTTGATGGTTTTGGCGGCGGCGTCGGCCATCTGTGCGAACTCTTCTTGGGAAATGCCGTCCTCGAAGCTGAAGGGCGTCTTGGGGCGGTTGATGTTGCGCTGTATTTGGTTGCCGATGTCGGCGACGGTGCCGCCTATTCCACAGACAACGTCGACAGCGCCCTTCGCAACAGCGCCGCCCGCCTTTGCAACCACGTCGACGGCCCCTGCGGCGATGCCGATTGGGTTGAAATCCTTGTCGAATATGTCCATGTTCTGCGACCCGCCTTCCCTGCCTTGTTGCTTCGCATTATAGCCGGCCACCTTGGCCACCTGTTGCTGTGCGAGTTAGGTTTTGCGAGAAAAGTCGGCCGGGAACCTCGCCGCGGCGATGAGATTCGTGGCGCGTTCGGCGCTGCGGATGGCCGCATTCTAGCACGACCTGGCGCGGAAGCGCGCGTTCGACCCCATTACAGTCCGAGATAAGCCACCGATGAACTTCGGTGGCGAGCATTCGGCGCACTGCCTACGATACGGGCAAGCCCCGAGGGGCCGCCGATCGGGCGCCTCCGGATGGCCGTCCGCCCCTGCCCCGAAGAGGGCCCGGAGGGGGTGTTGCCACCGGAGGCGCTCGCCGCCCCGGACGACTGATGGGAAACTGCCGGGCGCGGGCGCCACGGCCAGGTAATGTGGGTGTCGCAGGGAGGGCTTCCGATCGGCCTGACGATTGGAGGATACCACCATGGCACCACCGAGAAGGCCGGAAATCGTCATAGGGCTCGACGTCGGGAAGTCGTCGCACTGGGCGTGCGTCGCGACGCGCGACGGCGAGGTGCTCGCGAGCAAGCCCGTAGCCAACAGGGAAAACGCCCTCGACTCGCTTTTCGCCGAATTCCCCGGAGCCCTCGTCGTCGTCGACCAGGTCCGCAACATCGGCGCGCTCGCGCTCTCCCGCGCGCGGGCGGCGGGAATGCCGTCGGCGTACCTGCCGGGCCTGGCCGCCCACGAGGCCGCCAGGCTGTTCGGCGGCGACGCCAAGACCGACGAGCGCGACGCGATGGTCATCGCGAAGACCGCGCTCGGCATCCCGGACGCGCTGCTGCCGGTCCCCCATCCCGACCCCGCGATCGCCGCGGCGAGGGCGCTCGCGGCGCAAAGGGACTTCCTGACCTGCGAGAATACCAGGTGCAAAAACAGGCTGCGCAACATCCTGCTGGAGTCGTGCCCCGAGTTCGAATCGCTGGTCGACCTGTCCGACGTCTCCGAGCTGCGGCTCATGGCCGTCCTCGGCGGGCCGTGGTCGGTGGCCGACGCCGGGCGCCGAAGGGCGGCGGCCCTCGCCCGCGGCGCGCGGCGCGGCAAGGTGGACGCGCTCGTCGGGTCCGTGGGGTCGTCCACCAGGCCGGACGCGGCCGCGATCGCCGCCGAGGACCGCACGGTGAGGCTCTTGGCGCGGAGGATCGCCGAGAACGCGGCCGAGCTCCAGGCCGCCACGGCAGAGATATCCGCCCTGCTCGAGCGCGACGAGACCTACCGATGCCTGCTCACCAGTCGCTCCAGTCGATTGCCATGCACAAATGGCTAGTGGGCTTTAGGTGACAGCGGATATTCCGCCTAAAGACAGAACGCAATTGACTAAACCTACATACGACAACACCTATCAGCAGATCATCTTTTTTGCCGTTTCAGCAAAAAAGACTCAATCTTCAATTCAATCGCTATAACCAAGTCTCCCCGTTAATGAAGAGATAAATAGCCTCGCCCTATCACAATGGAGAATCGAGCGTGCATGTTTGGTGACAGCAGCAAGCTTAATGGCGGAATCGAGTTCAACCCAAGCATCAGCCAATGAGGTGCCGAACCTCGCTATCTGCATTGAAGAAATGCATGCTTTATCAACCCGCGCATTAACAACTCCTCGCATCTGGCTAATTAGGCAGGAGGCACCGACCCGCCTCCCCCATTCCTTCCTCGCCGAAGGGTCGAGGGCTAGTCGAGCCTTATCGGCCTCTCGGGCCTCTTCCTCCCCGAGCAGTACGGGCAGTAGCCCGGCCTGGCCCTCACCCTGTCGCGGACGGCCATCTGGTAGACGTGGCCGCACTCGCCGCGCCACCATGCGGGCTTGCGGCTTATGGCCTGCACGCCGGCGGGCTTCAAGCGCCTGTTCATGCGCGGGTGCCACATCGCCGCTATGCCGGGATGCGTGGTGGCCAGGTCGTTGTAGCCGGCGAGCACCTTGCGCCCCGAGCAGTACGGGCAGCCCGGGTCCGCCTTGCCCTTGCGCGCTCGGTTCGCTATGAGGCCGGACCACTCGTGGCCCTCCTTGCACTTCCACCAGACGCGCTTGTTGGAGTTGGCGATCACGTCGGTCGGCTTCAGGTCGCCGTTGCGCTCCTTGTTCCACTCCCTCGCGATCTTGGGATGCGTCGTCCGCAGGTCGTTGTAGCCTTTCAGCACCTTGCGGTCGCCGCAGTAGGGGCAACCGCGGTCAGCACCGCCGGTCCTGTTGTAGGCGGATATCCGCCATGCATGCCCATGCCCGCATCTCCACCAGACCCTCCTCGCACTGCCGGAGACGATGCCGTCGGGCCTCAGGTCGCCGTTGCGCTCCCAATCCCACTCAGCCAGAAGCTCGGGATGCTGGCTCGCGAGGTCATTGAAACCGGCGAGTACGCGATGGCCCGAGCAGTACGGGCAGCCCAGCCCCTCGGCGGCCCGCTGGCGCGGTGACATCTGCCATTCATGACCGCAGCCTCCCCTCCACCAGACCTGCTTAGTCGCGTTGAACCTCACGCCGTCGGGCCCCAGGTCGCCGTTGCGCCCGAAATCCCATTCAGCCACGAGCTCGGGATGCGTAGTAGCCAGGTCGTTGAAGCCGCGCAGCAGCTTGCGGTTCTTGCAGTACGGGCAGCTGTCGTCGACGCGCATGGAGCGTATGCTCACCTTCTCGCGCCAGACGTGGCCGCACGATCCGCGCCACCGCACCATGGCGCCTGCGTGGGCGTGGAGGTCCTCGGCGCGCAGGCCGCCGTTCAGCTCGGGGTCGAGCTGCCTGGCAACGTCCGGCCTCTTTGACCCGAGGTCGTTGCTGCCCTTGGCGAGATAGTGTCCCCTTCCCCCATGGCACGACGGGCACTTGCGGCTCTCTTTGCGAGTCCCCCGCAGGCTCTCGCGCCATTCGTACCCGCACGTCGGGCATTGCAGCCAGATCCTCTTGGCCGTGCGGTCGGAGACCTGCGAAGGCCTCAGGTCGCCGTTCTTGGTGGGATGCCAGAGGTGCAAGATGCCCGCGTCCAGGCACTCGGCGCTATTGAAGCCCTCCAGCGTCAGCCTCCTGCCGCAGTACGGGCATCCAGCGTCGTTGAACGCCCTCGTCCTCACGGACAGCTGCCAACTGTGGCCGCACTCGCCGCGCCACCACACTCGGGCGGAATCGCAGCGCGAGACGTCGGACGGCTTGAGGGGCCCATTCCGCTCCTCGTCCCATTGCGCCAGCAAATCCGCATGCCCGAACCGCAAGCACCATTCCTCGAAGCTGACGTTGAGCTCCGCCTCCCTCAGAAAGCGCGACCACTTGACGCTGGACTTGCCGTGCCCGAGGGCGTAGCCCGCGCGCCCATCGGCGGCATCCAGCACCCGGGCCTCCTCCACCAGCGAATCAAAGGGGGCCAGCAGTTCGGCCCGGCCGTGCTCTTCCAGCCACTTTCGGGGATTCTGCCTCCAGATGCGCGTCATCACGCCGTCCCACAGATAAACCTCGCGGTGACTCGCGATGCTCACCGCGTCGGGCGTCAGGTTCCGGTTCTTCACGGGATGCCACAGCGCGGCGAGCTCGGGGCACAGCGTCGCGACGTCGTTGAATCCCTTGAGGGCCTTCCTGCCGGAGCAGTACGGGCAGAGGGCGCCGTCTCGGCTGTTGACCCTTTTGGCAATCGGCGCCCGCCACTCGTGACCGCACCTGCCGAGCCACCACACCTGCTGCTTGAAGTCGGGGAAGACCGCGCTCGCGGGCAGCGGGTTCCTCGTCGGATGCCACTCCTCGGCGATGTCCGGCCTCACCGTGGCAAGATCGTTCTTGCCCGGGACCAACGCGACGTCCGCGCAGGCCAGGCAGTCGTCAAAGGAGCGGCCCGTTCTCCTGGCGGGCGCCTCCACCCACTTGAACCCGCAGTCGGGGCATCTCCAATGGACTGGCCTGCCAGAGCGGCAGACGCAGTCGTGCGGGCCCTTGCCGCCGTTGGCATCGTAGTCCCATTGCTCCAGGATCCGCGTGCGGCGATGCTCCTCGCACCAGACGTCGAGCGGCTTGAACCGGTCGGGGTGCACGCCCGGCAGCCCCTCGAACGTCTCGGCGCCGTCCTCCCTGCGCGGATGCCTTGCGATGCACTGCCGCCTGTCGGCGGTGTAGATCTCGATAGCGTCCTCGGCGATGCGCACGGCGACCTTGCGCTCGGCATAGCGCGGCGGCACGCCGTAGAAGTTGCCGCGCACCCTCACCACGCCGTCGAAGGAGACGCCGACCTTTCTCCAGGTGACGGGCGCGAACTCGGTCTCCGGCAGCGGCTGCAGGCATTCGCGCTCCTCCGACTCGAAAATCTCGTTCCTGCTGCGCCCCTTGAATGCCACGACGGGCCGGTCGTTGTAGACCTTCAGCAGCTCGGCGATGGCCAGATTGAGCTGGCCGAGGCTCGTGAACCGCATCTGCTCCAGCACGCCGGCGATGCTGTTGGCCATGATGCGCACATGGCTCTCCACGGCCGCCTTGTCGGTGGGCGTGCGGACCCGCGCGGGCAGGACCATGGCGCCGTAGTAATCCGCCAGCTCCTGGTAGCGCGGGTGGATCGAGCGCTCGCGATTCTCGTCGAACACCACTCCCGTTGCGAGGTTGTCCGGCGCGACGAAGAGCGGCGCGCCGCCGAAGTACGCGAACATCGCCTTGTGGTGCTCAAGCCACGACTGCATGCCCATCTCCAGGCTCGCGCGCACGAAGGTCTTGTCGCTGTAAGGCAGCGTGGCCACGAACAGCGACACCGGCGTCACCTCCTCGCCGGCGCCGTACAGGCTGAGCTTCCTGCCGGCCCAATCCACCTGCACCTCCTCGCCGGGATGCCAATTGACGAGCATCTTCGCGCCCCTCGCCCGGGCTTTGACCAGCTGCACGAACCTCTCGCGAAACGTCGCAAAGACATAGGGCGGCCTGTCCACGGAAAGGGCGACGTACGTCGCATATGCCTCCTCGACGTCGTCCACGTCCAGTCTGCGCCCAGCACGGCCTTGGATACCCTCCAGGTCGACGGGGTTGCAGCGCGCCGCGTCGTGGGGGTCAACCAGCCTGGCCAGCTCGTCGTCGCTGAGCTCCACCGGCACGGGCCAGCCCAGACCCAGCTCGGCGGCTCGTCTCGAAATGGAGGACGCCTTCGTGGCGCTGCAGCCGCAGAGGAAGGCGACCTTCTCGAAGCTGAGCCCCACCGAGCGCAGCTCGATGATCTCCCTGTAGGGCAGCGCGCTCATTCGGCATCACCGGCCAGCTTCTCCATGACCTCGGCAACGCCAATTTCCCCGCCGCCGTCCAAGACCGCGCGGCATGCCTCGTCCAAAGTGGCCCCGGCAACCGACGGCGTCTTCCTCAAGTCGATCAACTCCTTGCAGGCGCGGAACCCCTTGCCTTCCTTCTTGCAGGCGGAGAGCACGCGCTTCATGACGCGCACCACATTGGGGCCCTCCTCCCTAGCGAGCGCCAGGAACCTGTCGTCCATCCTTTTTGCGAACCAACGGTGCCCGGGCGGCCTGTGCGCGGGGTCGGTCACCGTGCACCGCCCCCGCATCTCGGTCATGCGCTCGTGCCGAGCGACCAGCTCCCCGTTGAGGTACGAGCACACCTCGCCGTCGGTCCAGCTGACGCGCACTTCCTCATTCGAGCAGCGCCATGGCACCGAATAGCGCACGCCGTCGACCACGAAGTGGTAGTCGTCCCGAACGGCGCGCGTCGACCACGTGGCGAAATCGGCATCCTCCGACGGAAGCTCCAGCATCTGCGGCAGCTCCCGCTCCTTGAACAGCGTCCAGCGGGCCGGCCCGCCCTCCGACCCTATGGCGTTGTACGCCACCAGCTTCCCCTCGACGTAGGCATCGAGGTCCTCGAAGCTCGCGAAATCCATGCCCGCGACATCCTCGATCACCTTCCTTGCGACGTACGAGACGGTCCTCGCGTCCAGCGGCTTCCCGGCGCCCTCCGCTCCCTTCGCAGTCTTCGGCCTGGCGCCGTAGAGCACCGTCCGATAATGCCGGGCGAACGCCTCGATCGTGCTGCGTGCCGTGACCGAGACCTTGCACTGCGCGCAGTCGGTCACGTACGGCACGCCGCCGAGCGACCTGAATGCCCGCTGGCAACAGGCCATCCAGCTCTTGGTCCCCATGTCGTCAGCCCTGTATAGGAACGTGGCGTCGCTGTAGGCCATCGCTGCGACGAACACCGGGAACGCCGCCTGCTCGCCGGCGATCTGCGCCGACCCCCTTGACCAGTAGGTTCTCATGTACTCGCCCGGGTACCACTCGGGAATCCCGGCGGCCCCCATCTCACGCCGCCATCCGCGCAGGCCCGCGCAGAAGCTCGAGTACGCGTACGGCCTCTCGCCGGCTTCGCGGCACGCGGCCACGTACTCGGAATATGCGTACTGCAGCCGCCATCCGCGCTGGTCGCCCATGCGCTTTGCGAAGTGCTCGTAGTTTGGCAGGGCGCAGAAGCGCCGGCATCCCTGGGCGCTCACGATCTTGCAGTTATTCGGTTGGAGGCTTGCGGGAGCCTTCGCCTTCACGCCCCCGAGCAGCTAACCATCGCCGCCGCCGCCCTTCGGCAGGTTGCGGTACAGCGTGCTACGGCTGATGCCGGTGGCAGCGGTGATCTCGGACAGCTTGTGCTCGCCGCTCTGATACATGCCGATGGCGTTGGCCAGGGCGCTGGGGTCGACCTTCGACTTGCCGCCTGTGTGCCCGGGCTTCGCCCGAGATCCTTTCCGGTCCTCATCGACGCCCATGATGGCGGCGGCATGCCGGAAGAACGCCCCGTGCTCCTCCTTTGACGTGTCGATGCCCTGGTCGAGGACGACCAGCTCGGCGGCCTTCGCCCCGATCTCGAGCGCTGCCCTCACCGCGGACGCGGAGGTGGAGCCCAGAGCCCCGAGCGACGCGACCACGACAACGTCGCCGGCATCGACCGACCCCAACAGCGATGCGATGCCGCCGTCCACCACGAGCTCGCAGTCAGCCGCCTCCAGCGCCTCTCGTTGCTTATTCGGACCATGGCCAGCTGGCGGCCTGCAGTAACCGACCCTCATTCGCGCTCCTTCCGCTCGCGTACATTCTAAGCCCCGAGCCCCCGCGCACCGCGAACACGCCCCGAAACCGCGCACGCAAGCCCGGCGACCCCGCGCCGTCGCCGTCGACCCGCCACCGTGCTCTCGAACACGCATGCTCGCACGTCCCCGCTCATACCGCGCAAGGGCCGTCGACGTTCTCCGATTTCTTTCCCCCGCCGCCCCCTGGGACGCCGGGGAAAACAAACCGCCCTGCGGGCTTCGGGCAACGGCGCCTCCTGCCGTCGGCTTCTCCTTTCCCCCTTGCACGGCCGCGGGCCCATGCGGCCCACGTGCCGCGAGGCACGCCAAAGGGGCGGGCCGGAAACGACTCAGGAGGTCACTTATGAAGAACTTGCACGAGCGCGCGGTCGAGGCAGCCATCCGATTCGTGGAGCGCAAGGGCTACGAGGTCTTGGACCGAAACTGGAGCTGCGAGGGCATGGCGGGCCGCCTGGACCTGGTGGCCATGGACGAGGACGCCATCGTCTTCATCGACGTCACCGCGGCCAACCGCGAAGAGGGCGGCTTCAGCGAGGGGAACCTCACCCGCCAGCAGTTCGAGCTGCTGGCGGCCACTTGGCTGGAGGGCTACACCCCCGAGGGCGACGTCCCGGTCCGCTTCGACGGCATCGACATGATCGTCGTCAACGCCGGCAGGGCCCTGCTCAGGCACCACATCAACAAGCTGGGCTCGTTCGCGGAGTCCATCGCGTAGCGGCCGACCCTCGAAGACCGGAGGGGCCGCAGCCGGCGGCTCCTCCCCCTCCGTGCTCCCAACTCGCCGCGGCACCTCGGCTGCGAGGGACCCGTCCTCGCGCTCCCGGGCAGCCCGGACCCCTGCACCCCTCCCGCCACGGGTTTCCGGCGCGCTTGCGCCGGCTCCGCAATGCCGCCTGGCCCTTCCGCCGGGAAAGCCCGCCGAAAGGTGCCGCATCGCGCATGGGGCTGCATGCCCCATGCGCCCACCCAAGGGGCACGCCCCCTTGGGAATCCCATGCGCGTCCTCCAAGCCGGACGGGCTCGCAGCGCTCAGACGCCGCGGGGCTGTCGCGCGCGAAGGCCCCGGCTGCGCCGCCCACACGACATCCCCGCAAAACCCGGGGAAGGGCCCTGCGGAAACCGGGTTTGGCGGAGATGACGGCTTCGCCTTCGTGAAGCCGGCTCCGCCGGGGCCGCCGCGCGCGGATCGGCATCCAAGCGAATGCAAGCCGGGCCTGCATCCGGGCAGGGCCGAATCGGACGAAAAGAAGGGAGCGGCGCAGCATGAAAGCAGCAGCCACAGGAAACAGAGTCAGGATGATCGCGCAGCCGTCGGGCGCAAGGGCCGCAACGACCGTCGTCGCGGCGCGAGGCGGCGCCCCGCGCGCGAAGGGCATCAAGACCAGGGTCAGCTACGCGGGCGAGTGCAGCCTCGAGGAGGCAGTGAGCCAGTACCTGGCCGCCAGGGCGAACTCGAGGGCGATCCCGGCCCTGGCCGAGGCCGGCGCGTGACGGACCCGGGAAACCGGGGCGCGTTGGACACTTTCGCTGCCCGCCGACCCGACGGGCAGCGGCGCGCGCCCCGCTGCTAGCATCCGACCCGTATCACAGCGGGCGCGAAACCGACCAAGGAGGAGGAAGACCGTGAGAGTCATCACCGTAAGCAATTTCAAGGGCGGCGTGGGCAAGACCACGACCGCCGTCAACCTGGCCACGCTCTGCGCGCGGCACGGCAAGAGGACGCTGTTTATCGACCTGGACCCCCAGGCATCGGCGACGGACTACTTCGGCCTCTACGAGCAGGCGGAGGACGGCGCCAACGTCATCGGGCTGCTCTACGAGGGCATGACCGCCGACGAGATGGCCTACGACAGCGGAACCGACAACCTGCGCGTCATCCCGGCAACGCTGGCGCTCATCAACCAGAACGAGCTGCTGCTTGCCGAGCAGTCGCTGCGCTTCGCGCTGGACGACGTGGCGGGCGAATACGACGTCGCGATCATCGACACCGCCCCCAGCGCAAAGCAGCTGGTGCCCTGCGCCTACGTGGCCACAAGCGGGCGCGGCGACGTCGTCATCCCCGTGAAGCTGGACTCCACCGTCATGCGCGGAACGGCCTCGGTAGTGGACTCGCTGCGGCTCGTGGCCACCAAGCTGCGCCTGCCCGTGCCCAGCTGGAGGATCCTGCGGACCTGCGCGCCCGGAAGGATGACCAACGCCGAGGCCGTGGGCGAGGCGATCCTCGACCGCTTCTTCCCCGACCAGCAGTTCCGCACCGTGATCCACGAGTCCGCCAAGGTGAAGGAGGGCAGCTGGGAATGGAAGCCCATCGTGGAGTTCATGCCCGGCAACCGCGCCGCCGTCGACTACGAGAACCTGGGAAGGGAGCTTGGGCTATGGGACGAGTAGACGACATCGCCAAGCGCTTCAGCCTGGCGGGCGTGCTCGACGAGGACAGGCAGGCGAAGCAGAGGTTCCCCGTCGAGGAGATCGAGGTGGCGGCCATCGAGGACCATCCGGCGAACGTCGCCTACTCCATGGACGAGGACGGCATAAAAAGCCTCGCGGAATCCATCAGGAAGGACGGCCTAACGGACATCCCCATGGTCCGCCGAAAGCCGGACGGCGGCTTCCAGATGCTGTCGGGCCACAGGCGTAAGGCGGCCTACGCGCTGCTTGCCAAGGACGACCCCGCGTTCGGGCGCATGCCCTGCCGCATCGTCGAGGGCGTCAGCGACGACCAGGCGGTCACCCTCCTGCACACCGCGAACTACTTCACCCGAGAGCTCAACGTCATCGAGCGGGCCAAGGCCACGCAGGCGCTCGGCATCCAGGTGGAGCGGATGCGCGCCGAGAACCCGGAGCTGAAGGGAGTCCGCACCGCGGAGCTCAAGGCGGCGATCATCCGCAACCAGACGGGCCGCAACGTCAGCCCCGCCACCATAAAGCGCCAGGAGCAGACCGCGCGAAGGGTCGAGCAGGGCCTCACCGAGGACTGGAGGTCCGAGGCGATTGAGGGAAACCTCTCGGACACCGACATCGCCACGCTCGCCGCCATGGACCCTGATGCCCAGGCGAGGCTCTACAAGGAGAAGTCCTCCGCGAACGCCGGCAAGGCGGACACCTCCAAGCTGATCCGCGAAGCCGGCGGGCCCGGGGCAGAGGCGGTCGGCAAGCTCGTCGACAAGGCCCTCAAGACCCTGCGAAAAGCGACGGGCGCAGCCGACGGGAGCGCTGCCGTCGACGCCTCCCAGCTCGACGAGATCGAGCGCTGCGTGCGCGACCTGCGCGCGATCGCGGGCTCAGATCGATCCCGCGGCGGTGCCGAGTCTGCGGGCTCAAAATGAGCCCGCAGACGGACCGGAGCCACGGGCTCATTTTGAGCCCGCTGGTAAATGGCCGGAATCTGAGTTCCGGCCCCTTGGGCTAGCAAGCTACCTATCCCGTATCACGAATACGGGATAGCGCTTGCGGCGGCGGTTCCGGCGGAGCGCCGCGGCGGCGTCTCCGACCTCCTCCCCGCCCGCGGCATTCCGCCGGGGCCGCAGCCGCAGCGGGTGGCACGGCGCGCCGAGACCGCGCGCCGGCCGCCCTCGTGCGGGGGATCCCCCGCGCCCCTGGAAACACGCAACCGACGAAGGGAGGCAAGTCCATGGACTACCCCGAGATGGTCAGCTGCCGCATGACCTCCGACGACCTCGACCGGCTCGCCGCATCGGCGCAGCGCGCCGGCATGGCCCGCTCCGAATACCTGCGGACCCTCATCAGGATCCCGGCCAGCGCCTCCGGCAAAGGCGCCGTCTACGTCATCGACAACCGGACCATGGCCAAGATGCTCTCAGAGCTCATCCGGTGGGGCCGGCACTATAACCAGGCGGTGCGCGCCCTGAACACCATCGCGCTGTTTATCCGGCGCGGCAGCCCGCCCGAGTACCGGGCCTTCGGCGAGATGCTCTCCGATGCGGAGGAAAAGCTTGCGGAGGTCGAGCGGGGCCGCCAGGTCATCGAATACGTGCTGGCGGATATAGCCGGCTCCACGAGCGTAAGCGGTGACTAGCATGCCCGTCATAAAGCCCATAGCCGGGCACACCAGCGCCCGCGGCGTCTCCGACTACCTCCAGAAGGACGGCCGCGCCTTGGCCGTCGACCTGTACAACCTCTCGTGGGACGAGGACCGCGACGCGGGCCTCGACCCCGAGCTGAAGCAGGACGTCGACTGGGCGGCCGAGATGGACCTCACCCGCATCGCCAACGGCAACGACACCCCATGGCGCGGCAAGCGCGCGCGGACCTACATGCACTTCATCGTCTCCCCCGACCCGAAGGACAAGGTGACGCTCGCGCAGCTGCGGGAGCTGACGAGGGCCTGGGTCCGCGAGAACTGGGACGACTACGAGTGCGCCGCCGTGTTCCACGACGACAACGCCAACGAGGTCATGCACGCCCACGTCGTAGTCAACAACACCAACCTCGCCACGGGCAACCGATTCCAGAACCCCGACCCGCGGCAGATGCAGGCCTCGATCCAACGGCTCGCCGAAGAACGCGGGCTGAGCTTCTTCGTCGACGTCTCAAATGAAGAGAAGCGGCGGTCGGCCGCGAAGAGCAGGGCTGCCCCGAAGACCAGGCAGGCCGTCTACGTCAGGAGGGCCGAGCGCGAGATAGCCGGGAAGGGCGGCTACTCGTGGGTGGCCGACATCCGCAATCGCGTGACGATCGCCAAGAGGACGGCAGAGACGCCGGGCGAATACCTGCAGACCCTCGGCGTGATGGGCGTCGACGTCAGCGAAGCCTCAAGAAGAAGCGGTCGCGCGGATTGGCTCTACTCATTGGCGGAAGACCCATCGAAAAGAATCCGCGGGGAGAACCTCGGCCTCGCCTACGGGCGCAAGGCCGTCGAAGGCGCCCTGAAGGGCAACGCGGCGATCGACCCCGGCCAAATCGCGGCCATCGCGGCGAAGGCGGTCGAGGTGAGGGACTACGCGCAGCTGGAGAGCATGGCGGCGGCGCTCGAGCTCTGCTCGAGGTACGGCATCCGCTGCATGGCCGACTTCGGCAGCCGCATCGCGACCATGGGGCGCAGGGGCGACGACAAGGCGGCAAACGAGCTGCGCCTCGCAAAGGAGACCGCCAGGGAGCTGAGGCTGCTGCCCGAAGCGGCCAGTGCAAGGCCCCGGACCGCCATGGACCAGCACGCCCGGCAAAGGCAGCACGCCGACGCCTCCGCCCGCGCAGGCGAGCAGGCGGCGCGCCAGCGGCAAATCCAGCAGGAGCAGCAGCGAAACGACAGGAACAGGAGAGCGAGATGATTCTAGAGGTGACGTACACGGACGGCCACCACGAGTGCTTCGACAGCAACAGCCTCACCGGCGGCGCAGTGTTCGGCAGGGCGAACATCCTCACGGAGTTCGCCGTCGTCTGGGAGGGGGGCGAAGGCGGGCAGCACCTGGTCGTCTACGAGCATCACATGGAGGAATCGGCGCCGAGCGACGACGGGGCGTCGGCGAACGCCGACCGAATCCGCGGGCCCAGGCTCAAGCTCGTCGACTCCAGCGAGGCGCCGGACGTCGAGAGCGTTTCCCTAGACGGCCGGCTCTTGGCCTGGTCCCAGGGCGGATGCCTGGTGGACGCCGCCAGGTTCGAGCTGGCGTGCATGAAGTGGTACTCGGGGCCCATGGGCGCCGGCGCCAACGCCAAGGCCGTCGCGCTGTTCGGGTACCTGGAACGCGCCCGCCCCGAGCTCGCCAGCGACGAGGCCGAGATCTGCCCGCTGTTCGGCTACCCGGTAGCCGCCTTCAGGGAGGCCGAAGACGAGGAGATGGCCCAGGCAGGCGACGCAGGTTGCGGGAAGGGAGGTTTCGATGAAATGGATTAGACGGGTCATCGTCGCCACAGGGGCGTTCCTCGCATGGCTCTTCCGAGCCGTGTTCAGATGGTTCATGTGAGGCCGCGCCGGCCAGAAGGCCGCGATTCGCAGATATAATCAAAATATAAGAGGCCAATGACAAGCAGGGGGCAAAATGAATGGCAAGCCCGAGCAGACGAGCGAAAGCGGCAATGGATACCACGGCAAGCCAAAGCTCACCATTGCCCAGCAGATAGCCCATCTGGAGGCAAAGGGCGTCACATTCGATAGATATAGCAAAGAGAGGGCGGCAGCCTATCTCTCGGACGAGTGCGACTTCTATGAGCTTACGTCCTACAGAAAGCTGTTCGCCAAGCGCCAAGGCGGGAAGCGCAACGGAGAGTACGCCAACCTCGACTTCGCCCAACTGGTCATCTTCGCTGAACTGGACGAGATGCTTCGCGAGGTCTTGTTCGTTATGACGAGGCACATCGAGCACTCCTGCAAGGTCGACTTGAAGCGCAACATCTCCGAACGCAACGACGAAGACGGGTACGCCATCGTCGCCGACTACATGGCCTCGCTCACTCCGAAAAGCAGGAGCTACCGCGAAGCCGAGCTCGAGAGGAACGGCAGAAACAAGTACACCAAAGCCGTTTACGAGAAATACGAGAAGCGCATGCCGTCTTGGGTTTTCCTCGAGCTGGTGCCGTTCGGCACGCTCGTCGACTTCATCCGATTCTGCGGCGCACGGTGGGACGACAAGGACTTCGAGCAATCCCACTACGACCTAAAGAAGGTAAAGTCGGTGAGGAACTGCGCAGCCCACGGCTCGTGCATCATAAACACGTTCGCTGAGGGCGCGAACTCCCGGCGCACCACGTCGAGGAAGACCTTGGAAGCCGTAGCGAAGCTGGGGCTGTCCAAGCCGACGAGACAGAAATGGCTTCGCAACGCCGCCGCGCAGGAGATCGCCATCACCTTGGTGCGCTACGCGCAAGACGTCCCTAGCTGCTCAGCCAGAAAGAGAGACGCGGAGAAGCTCAGGAGCTTCTTTAACGCGGTCGAGGGAGCCGGCGACCTTTTGCCAAAAACAGGCCCGGACGCGACAGCGGCAGCCGCGATAAACTTCATAAGATCCTTGACAAAGAGCCTTGGATTGCTAGACTTACGGTAGATCGCAAAACCTTCGGGTTTTAGGGGTGGGATGGTGAAAGCCAAACTGCCCTATTTTTTTGCCCAAAATCAGGCTTATAGGGCAAAATCAAGGACGCGCATCATCGCGATGCAGCGCCCCGGCGCTCACCTATCGGACCTGTCGGGGAGGCGCGGCGCGCGGTCGTCGCGGGCGGACGCCCTCCTGGCGATGGCCGCGCGCTCGGACAGGCTCCTGCAGGCTGCGTCAGGCTCGTGCTCGATGGCGCGAACGCGCTCGAGCCCTTCTGTTTCACGGTTCTCGGCCATCTTCTGCTCCATGCCGCCGATGATGCCATGGGCCGCGCCGCGTATCTCGTCGAGCGAGGCCCTCAGCTCGGAGAGGTTCTTGTCCTCGCTCCACCCGGCCACGTACCCGAAGCTGTAGTCGCCGGTGTCGAGCCCAAGCCAGCTCGAGACGACGAAGGCGACGCTCTCGGCCTGGACCTCGCGGGTCGCGCGGCCCGGCAAGGCGGCCCCCTCCCCCTTCGGCTCGAAATCGTGCATGACGCTGTGGGCAAGCTCATGGATGGCGGTCTTGAGGGTCTGCGCTTGGGACATGCCCTTCTGGATCACGATGCGCTTGGGCTCGGACCTCGAGAAGAATCCCTTCGCGCCGCCCGGGACATCCTCGAACGAAACGGGGTACCTGCTGATCTCCGAGACGGCGCGCATGGCGGCCTCGTATCGGGCGACGCCGCCCGTCAGCTCGTCGACCCCCAAGGTGGGCAGCTCCCTTCCCTCGGTCTGGCTCACGTCGAACACGGTGGCCAGGCGGAAGCCTGCGAGCCTGCGCCTGGGTCCATCCCCGGCGCTGCCGTCGCGCGCTTCGCCGACGTCGTCGCCCTCCCCTTTCGCCTTGACCACGACCGGGCTGAGAATCCTCATGCCGCGCTCGCCCTTCCTCACCTGCCTGCCGAACTTGTCTTGCCAGGCCCGATAGCCCGCTACCAGCGTCGCGTCCGGGCGTTGCATCGCGATGAGCAGGCAGTTGTTGGCGCTGTAGCTGTGGAATCGCGACATGACGGCAAGGTAGCGGCGATACCTTGCCGACTCGAAGACGCCCCTCACGCCCTCCTCGAGGCGCTCCATGGTTTGCCTGAGCTCCTCGTCGCGCTTCGCTGCGGCCTCGGCGCCGCCTCTTGCCTTGCCTTTTGCCATCGATCTCGCCTTTCCCGTGCAGACTTCCATGATTCACATCGCATGCGCGCCGCGCTTCGTGCGACGGGCGCGCATCGGCGCCGAACGCGCCCGCCCCTGCATCACCCGAACGCGTCGACGGCGCATATCACCAACGTGCGCTCGTTGCCCCAGCGGTTGTAGCTGCAGGTGCATAGGGTGACGACGCTTTTCACGGACGAGCAGTCGAAGCCCTCTCCGACGAGGCTCAGGTCGGCGTCGGCCACGACCCGGGCAAGCCATTGCGCATGCTCGGCGTCGTCGGCGAACTCCACCTTGGCGCCCTCGCGGCTGGCATCGACGACGTCGACCGCAAGCACCCTCAGCCTGGCGTCACCTTCCGGAGTTCGCAGGAGAATCGGGGAATGCCCCTCCGCGTAACCGGCGCCCGAGAACCTCGCCAACGCGGAGAACATCGTGCCGTCGTCGAGGTGGTGGCCGAACACCAGGGCGTTGCCGGCGCCCAGCAGGCCATCATCCGCGCACTTCCAGTGCAGGTAGGGCACGCCGTGGTAGTTCCAGCCGCCGTACGCGTCGTAGCGGAGGTAGTGGTCGGGGTCGCCCTCATGGGCCTGGACGATCGGGTAGTCGATGCCGGTACCCGGCACGGTCACCCATCCGATGATGTCTGGGTTGACGCTCTGCCAGTAGCCCCAGTCGACGCCCCCGGAGCCGTCGTTTTCGCCGGCCGCCTCGTCTTCGGCGCCAATTGCCGCGACCCCGCTCGGATCGGGGTCGAAGTTGGTCGCCCTCTCGGTCAGCCAAGCCATGGACGACAGTGCGCCCACGGCCCCCAAGCCGAGCGCCGCGGCGAGGACGAGGGCGATGCGCGACTTGGCCTTGCCCTTCATCGATGCCCGCCATCGGAGCGCTTGCCGCCGCTTCCTGTCTTATCCAACGCCCCCGCGACGTCCTCGACGCCGGGTTTTCGGGTGGTTCCTTCCATGGTTTCCTCCATATCCGCAAGGAAGGCGGCCCGAGGCCGCCTTCCTGCTTTCGGGCGAGCGTCGGCCTTAGGCCTCGTGCTCCGCCGCTTCCTCTCCGCGCCCGAGGTCGTCGGGGTCGGGATCGTCGGGGTTGCGCCTCTGCAGACCGTATGCAGCGAGCGCCAATGCCGCCGCGAGGGCCATACCGGCGCCCAGTATATAGGGCATGAGGTCCACGCCGGTCTTGTCCAGCTTCTCGCCTGGCGCATCGGGAACTTCGGGGGTGTCGGGGTTGTCGACCACTACCGTCTGGCCTTCGTCGTCGACGTCCTCGTGGACGGCGACGACGTTGCCCTTGGCATCGAGGCAGCGCTCGAAGGCCACGAGGGCCGCTCCCTCCTCGAGATGGGACGCGTCGAACTCGAAGGCGACCTCCACAACGCCCTCGGCCGCCTCGGGGGCGAACTCGGCGGTGGCGGTCACGGGGTTGCCGCCGGCGTCGACCAGCGTCTCGCCGGTCGACTTGTCGACGAGCGTACCGTTTGCGGTGTAGGCTTCGCCAGGAACGAGACCCTTGTACTCCACGGTGTCGACGAGCTTGACCTTGCCGCTGGCGACGATTTGGTCGCCGTCTTCGGCGTCGGTGAGCTTCGTGCCTATCTCGACGACGGTGACGGTTTGCCCCTCGTCGGAAAGGTCCTCGTGTGCTGCGAGCTGCACGCCGGCGGCGAAGAGCTTCTCGAACACCACGACGCTCTTACCGCCCAAGCCGGTGCCGTCGAAGGCGAGCTCCACCGCCTGGACGCCATCGGCTTCGTCGGGGGCGAACGTTGCGGTTCCGGCAACCTGCTTGCCATCGACGGTCACGGGACCGCCGGCCTCGGCATCCATCAGCGCGGCCTCGAGCGTGTACTCGACGCCGGGGGTCAGCCCCTCGTATGCGACCTCGTCGACGATGGTGATTTCGGCACCGGTGACGAGTTTGTCGCCGTCCGCTTTGTCGGTCGCCGTGGTGCCGATGCCCACGAGGCGAACGGTCTGCCCCTCATCGTCGATGTCGGCATGGGCCGCCACCTCCACGCCGCCCGACGTCAGGGATTCGAAGGCCACGACGTCCTCGCCCGCCAGCAGGCTCCCGTCGAAGGCGAACTGAAGCTCCACCTCGCCGGCGCGCTGCTTGGGCCTGAAGGTCTTGCTCGCGGTCACGGGGTTGCCGTCGACGCCGACGAGCGCCTCGCCGGTGGACTTGAGCATAAGGGTGCCCGTGACGGTGTATTCGGTGCCGTCGGTCTTGAGGTTCTCGTAATACACGGTGTCTGACAGGGTGACTTCGCCAGAGGCTTGAGCCACATGGTCGCCGTCGGACGCGTCCGTGGCCTCGGTCTGGACCTTGGGCCCCTCCTTGTCATCGAGGCTCATCCACACCGCCTTGGCGACGGAGGAGTCGCGCTCGATGACGAACGCCTTCTTGATCAGGTCGTAGCCCTCGTTGGAGTCGCTGCGCAGCTCCTCGAGCGTGTACCTGCCGAAGGGCAGCGCCGCCAGACCGTCGTCGACTTCGGCGACGGAGCCGTCCTCGCCGAGGGAGAACCACACGCCCGCCTTGGAATCCATGTCCGAGGCGTTGACCGCTCCAACGTCCAGCAGCCGGTCGTTGCCGTTGGTGTTGGCGCTGTGCTTGTTCCAGGAGGATGCCGTGGAGACGTTGCCGTTGCCGTCGGTGACGACCACATGGGCTTCCCCTGTCGCCTCGTTGGTAACCTTGAAGGCGACCTGCAGGGACTCGTTGGTGTCCTCGGCCATCTTCGCTATCTCGAGGTCGTTGCGGACGACCTGGTCGAAGAACTCGAGCGCGGCGCCTCCCGAGGAGGCTTTTACGATGGCGCCGTTCTCGCAAATCTGGAACGTCTTGGCGGCTCCGTCAGTCAGCAGGTAAGAGTCGTTGCTCTTGGTCTCCTGGATAGCGTAGGTGCCGTAGGGCAGCGCGTCGGCGGCGGTCTGCGCGGTATAGGCGCCCGCCTCCTCGTTCCACGCCGTGGTCACGGTGGCCACCGTCTCGCCAGGCTCGAACCACTCGCCGCTGACCAGCACCTTGGACGCCGACTCGTTGGTTATGGTGAACTCAATGTCGGCGAGCGTGGAGCCACAGCCCGGCGCACCGTGGGAGTCGCCGCCCAGGGCCTCGGACTTGCCGAGCTCACTGTCGGACTTCGTGACCTGCACACCGCCGCGGGCGACGTCGTCCTTGCAGGCGCCGCCCGTCAGGTCGACAACCTCGCCGTTCTCCCTAATCTTTGCCGTCTTCGACCAATCCGAGGCGAGGTACCCCTCGGGGGCCTGCGACTCGACGACCTTGTAGGCGCCGCACGGCAGGTCGCCCGACCCGGTGGCGGCCACGTACGCCTTCGCCGCAGCGTCCCACTCGGCCTCGATGGTTTTCACGACCTCGCCGTCGCCGTAGGACCTCCCGCCGACCAGCGCGTTCTTCCCGGAGGCGTTGACGATGTCGAACCTCGCTCCGGCGAGGTTGGCGTCGCCCTGGGGCGCGCTGCCTGCCTGCGAATCTTCCTTAGCGACCTTGAGGCCTCCCTTCTTCCAGGTGAAGCTCACAAGCACCTGCGTCGCAGAGCCGGTCTTCACCGAGAAGGCCTCGAAGCCCGTGGACACCTCGTCCGCGCGGTTCTTCACCTTGGACCAGGTGTCGCCGAGGAGCTCGTCCTTGGCCCACTTCTCGAACTGCGCGTTGGTCCCATAGGCCGCCTCGCCGCGCGAGCCCTGGTAGGCGAACGACAGCAGCACGTGGCTCGCCACCAGGTATTTGTCCTCGCTCCAACCCGTGCCGTCGTACCACCTTTCCGGGAACACGGACTCGTCGAAGCCCGGCGCGCCGTAGCTGAACCACATCGCGGCGGCCAGGTCGCCGTCGGAGATGTCCGACTTAGAGTAGATCCCCGGCGCGGGCGTGCCCGCCGCGGGTTCGGCGCAGTAGGCCACCTCGCCGTCGGCCCACATGCGCGTCGTGAAGTAGCCGGCGTAGGGGACGTCGTCGCCGACGGTCACCTCGACGGACTCGGAGGCCTGCGCCTGCATGGGCGCCGATGCGCACATACCGATGAGCAGAGCCACGCTCATCATGACTCGAACGATCTTCGACAAGGCGGCGGTCTCTGTTGCTCTCGCTGTCATGGCCGCCTCCTTAGAACGGGATGTCGTCGTGCGCCAGGCCCTGCCGACGCGGCTGGTCATCCTGCGCGCGGCCGAGCGCGCTGCGGGTGGCCGCATCGGCCCGGTCGTGGAGGCTTCGCTGCTTCAAGGAGGCGAGGTAATCCTGCCGCTGCTGGTCCAAGGCGAAGCGAACCTGCTCCGGCATGACCTTGACCGTCTCGCGCACCTTGCCGCCATCGGCGTCCAGCACCGGCTTCCCGTCCTCGCCGAGAACGGTCTTCTGCAGCCACACCTCGCGGCCCTTCAGCAACGGGATGTCGCGATAGTCCTCCCCCTTGCGCGACTCGTTCACGTACAGCGGGGAGAACTCGAAGAAGCTCACGTCCCGGCCGTCGATCGACGTGCCCCTGGGCATGGTTGCCGAGTTGAACGTGCGTTGTTCGCCCGTCTCGCGGTCCGTGTAGGGGATTCCCTCCCTCACGAAGTTCTTGTGGAGCGTCACGTAGACGCTCTTGCTCTCGTTAGGCATGCGCCCTTCCTTTCAAAAACGGTTCGGGCGGGCCGTGCGGCCCGCCTCGTCGGACGGGCGGCGCGCTCGCAGGCAGAAAGCCCTCCTTCCCGGAAAAGGTCCGCGGGCGCGCCGCCCTACCCCAAGCCGGGAAAGGCAGCGGTTTGGACAAGGCGCGCCGAAAAAGGGCGGCACGGGAGTCCGTGCCGCCCTTGGCTTCTCCGTGTGGTCGGGCCTTTCGAAGCCTCGCGCCCCACCCCTATCCGCCCATGACGTCGCGGGCCCAGGCCCCGCTCTTCACCAGGCTGAGTATCAGCAGGACGCAGACGGCCAGGTACTGCAGCGCATAGCTCAGGCCTCCGACGACGCTGTCCATCGGCGTGCCCGTGCCGGCGTTCACGGCATCGAGCCCGCCCAGCACCACGGGGAAGCTTACGAGAATCACGAGGATGATGACGCCCGCCAGGCACACGCTGGCGAAGCTGCGCAGATACCCGATGCCGATCTGCCTGGTGTCCTCCAGGCCCATGAGGCTCAACGGTATGGGGCTGAACGCCGCCATCAGGTAGAGTTGGATGGCGCGGGCCCAGCTCACCACAAGCGCCACGATATAGGCCACCAGCACCACGACCCAGCTGACCAGCGCCACCACCGCCATGCCCAAAAGCGCCGGCACATCGTCGTCGGTGGTGGTGATGGACACCTTGCCCATGTCGAGCTCCGCGCCGTTGCCGAAGAGGTCCGTCACCCGCTGGATGGCGATGCGCGTCACCTCGTAGAGCGCCTGCATGAGCTCGAAGGAGTGCTGCACCAGGAACAGGAACACGGCGAAGAACACCAGCAGGAAGACGACCTCCTTCACCGCCGGCATGCTGGAGCTGCCGTCCATGCGCTGGCTGATCTTGATGAGCTGCACGGTGAACACGAAGGAGAGCACCCCGCAGCCGATTGGCAGGATGGCGCTCTCCCACACGCCGTGAACGATGTCGTACATGCTCACGGTGCCGGAGCCGCCCAGCATGGTCTCGAAGCTGGCGGAGAGCACGCCCTCGGCGCCGATGGACCTGAGCACGTCCACTTGGGCTCCGAAGATCCAGTTGCAGAAGTCCCGCAGCATGCCGCAAAGCCACGAGTTGACGGTGTCGGCGATGTCGGCGTGCGCAGGCTGCGGCAGCCAGAGCATCGCCGCGCAGAAGAGCGCGCTGCCCGCGAGCGAGAGCAGGAATCTCCGCTGCGCCGGCGTCGCCCGTCCGATTCTCTCAAGCAAAGCGACCCCCTAGCCCGACACGGTGAACTTGCCGTCGGCGTACGCCACCACGAGGACGGTCCTCGCGGGGTCATCGGCATGGAACGACGCCGAGACGGTCTTGGCGTTGAAGTCGACGGACGCCTCGCCGTCGAAGGAGGCCGACGCCGCCTGGGGCACATTCTTGGCCATGTAGGCCGCCAGGGCCTTGCGCAGCGGCTCCGCGTCGCCGCCGACGAGGCCTATGTATGCCTCGTCCATCCCGCTGACGGATACGGAGCCCTCGGCAACGTCCTCCGAATACTTCTTGCTCACCTTGAAGTCGTCGCTGGACATGGTTGCCGCGCCGCCGGACCGGTCGAAAATCAGCGTCCAGATGACGCTGTCCTGCGAATCCTCGTCGGTGCCGGCGACCGTGAACACGGCCTGCTTGCCGGCGTCCGCCTCCTCCACCTCGGAAACGGTCAGCACGTGGATCTTGCCGTCCGCCCCCTTCTCGATGACCATGCCCTTGGACATCTGCAGCGAGCCCGCGTCGCTCTTCCAGCCCTTGGAGCAGGCGAGCTCGTAGGACGTGAGCGCCGCGGGCGCCTCGGCGCCCTGGCCTTGAGCGGCCTCCTCGGCGGGCGCCTCCTCCTGCACGGTCTGCTGGTCCGTCCCCGCCGAGCGCAGGGCGCAGCTCGCGACCGACAGCGCGATCCCGATGGCCAGCGCGCCCGCCGCGATGGCGGCCAATGCCTTCGTCTTCTTCTCCATTTCGAAATCTCCTTATCCGGTGTATCGGAGGGCGCAGGTGAAGTACGAGATCCCCGTCGCCTTCCTGCACACGTCGCCCGTGCGCGGTTCGTGTATGTACTCGTCGCCTCCCACGTAGATGGCCACGTGGCCGTACTTGTAGAGGATGTCGCCCGGCCGCGCCTGCGACAGCGGTACGACGGTGAGCTCCTTGAGCTGGTCTTCCGTGTAATGGCTGATGCTTATGCCCGCCTGCCGGTAGCAGTACTGGGTGAGGCCGCTGCAGTCCAACCCCACGCCGGGCGTCGAACCGCCCCAGACATAGGGCACGCCCAGCTGGCTGTAGGCAGCCTGCACGATGGCGTCGCCGCCGGCCGCGCCCTTCTCGAAGTCGTCGACGCCCATGCCGTCGAAACGGTACAGGTTGTAGGTCCTCATGACCGACTTCAGGCTCTCCACGTACTCCGAGCTCGTGGCGTAGCCCGCGTCCTTCAGGCCCTCGGCCATCTTGTCCGAGTCATGGTCGGCGATGGCCTCCTTGATGAACGCGTTGTCCGCATAGCGGCTGTTCTGCAGGAGAACCCTGCTCCTGAACCTGATGCAGTCCGCGTCGCTCTTGAACACGGTGAAGTCGGCCATGACCGTGACGACCTGGCCGCCCACCTCCTCGTGGGTGGCCCAGCTCGCCTTGCCGGCGACCTCCGGGCAGCTGGCGAAGCTCGATGCCCACTTGATGCCGAAGAGGTTGTGGTCCCTGGTGGCCAGCTGGCTCATGGCGTCGCCCTGGCCGCTCTCGCAGATGACCTGCGCGATGGTGCAGCCTGCGGGATGCCCGTACTCCTCCTGGCACTCCAGCGCCTCGAGCACCATGTCGTAGGTGATGAAGCCGGGAAGGCCCTCGATCATGGCCTTGTCCTGCTCGTCTTGCCAGAAGCCGGCGATTGCGCCCAGGAGCGTCGAGAGGATGAGGCTCGCTGCTACGAAGGCGGTGACGCCCGCCAGGACCCCGCCCAGAACGGGCGCAGCGGTCGAGACGGCCGCCGCGAGCCTTCCGCCGAATCCGGCCTTCGCTGCGGCGGGCCCCGCCTCGGCGGCCTGCAGGGCGGCGCGCGACCTGGCATAGTTGGACGCGGCCCGGGCCTCGCCCAGGGAGCTGCCGCCGGCAGCCTTTCCGCCGGTGGCGGCAGATCGGCGGGCGGCCTTGCCGCCAAGGCCTTCCCTGGCCCTTGCCAGCAGGGATTTCGAGCGGGGCGCGCTTTCTGCGGAACCGCCCGGCCCGGCAACGGCCCTGACTTCCCCGGCGGCGCGCTTCGCCTCCTTTGCCGCGACGGCATCGGCGTTGGCGGTATCCTCCACAGGGGCGAACGGGTCGGACTCGAGCCTTGCCCTGCGCCGCTTCCGGATGTCCGCAGCCGCCCTTCCTGCGCGGTAGGCGCCTTCGGACCCGGAGAGCTCGTCGCTGTCGTCAAGCTCCCCGACGAAGCCGGCCGCGATGGCGCTCCCGGCCCTGCCGGCGAACCCGCCTTTGGCCACGGCGGCGTCGGGGGCGCCATCGGCCGCTCCGCAAACGTCGCTCTTGCCGCCCTCGGCGAAGGAGCCTTGGTCGGGCCCCTTGAACGAGCCGCCGCCCCTGCTCTCGAATCTGGCGTTGCCGGCCTCCACCGACTCCGCGCTGGCGAAGCCCTGCCTGCGGGCGCCGGACCCCCTACCCGACATCGCCCGCCGCCTCGGCCTCGTCGGCGCCGGCCGCGGACCCTGCCGCGCGCTTGGCGAAGTAGGCGGCGCGCTTGCGCTCGGCAATCTCGTCGGGCTTGGTGTTGAACAGGTCGTAGAGCGCGCCCTTGGGGAAGTCGTCCACGATGGGCACGCGGGACCCGCCCGCTATGAGCAGGCCGTCGCCGGGGTTGACCGACTCGTCGATGTAGCCCTCCTCCTGCTCCGAGAGGTTCAGCAGCTCCGACCACTTGGCCTTGTCAGCGAACGACTGCCTGTGCAGCATGAGGAAGTCGGAGTTCAGAATCAGGTTGCGGCCGTCCTTGTGGCTCAGCAGGTAGGTGCAGTTCTGGGTGATGCCGGTGCAGATCAGGTTGAACTTGCGCCCCTCCGCCCAGAACCGGCTGAAGTAGCTGATGGTGGCAGGGTGCCCGAAGAGGCTCTGGACCTCGTCGATGTAGAGCCAGGTCGTCACGCCGCGCTCGAAGTTCGCGTACATGCGGTTGCGCACCGCCTCCAGCACCGCGATGATGCCGAAAGCGCGCATGTTGTCGGGCAGGTCCTTGAGCCCCACGCAGGTGATGCGCCTGTCGAAGGCGACGTTGCTCTGGTGGTTGAAGATGGAGAGCGCCCCGGAGACGTATCGCTCGAACCGCAGCGCGACGATCTCGGCCTCGGGCTCCGGCTGCTGCCTCAGAATGTCGTAGAGGTCCTGCAGTTGTGGGACGGTTCCGCTCCTGCCGCAGGTCAGGTACGCCTTCTCCACGCAGCGGCTGATGATCGAGCGCTCAACGTCCGAGAGGCCCTCGTTGCCCTCCGCCATGGACGCGGCGGACAGCGCTAGCACCGCCTCGATCTTGTAGGCCAGCTGGGTTGTCTCCAAAAGCTCGGAGACGTCGCTTAGGTCGAGCGGGTTCAGGTACGTCTCGGAGTCCGGGCCGAACGCCACGTTGCGGCCGCCGAGGGCCTCGGTCAACAGGCCGAACTCGCCGGCGGGGTCGATGATGACGACGTCGTCCTCGGGATAGAGCAGCGCCGTGTTGGTCATCTCACGCTTGGCGCCGAAGGACTTGCCGCTGCCCGGCATGCCGCTTATGATGCCGTTTCGGCTGGCCAGGCCCTTGCGGTTGAGCATCACCAGGTTGCGGCTGCCCTTGTTCTGCCCGTAGTAGCCGCCCCCGAAGTCGTTCAGCTCCAAGGTGGCGAAGGGGGACTGGATGGCTATCTCGTCGGTGAGCATCAAGCGCCCCACCTTCACGTGGTTGCGTCCCAGCGGCAGCACGGAGTTCAGCCCCTCGCGCTGCCGGTAGTCCAGGTTCGCGAGCTCTATGCCCTGCGCCTGCGCCACCGATATCAGGTGCATCGCCTGCTCGTCCAGCTCCTCGCGGGTGGGGGCGTAGGTGAACACCAGCCCCGTGTAGCGGAACATCCGCTGGCTGTCGCCCTTCAGGCACTCGTAGACGTCCTGGGCCTCCTCACGGGTGAACTTCAGCTCGCTGGGGATGAGGTTGAAGTCGTAGCCCTTGCTCACGGCGTCCATCTGGTCCTCGGACATCTCCTTGTCGATCCACTTCAAGCGGCGGCGGACGTAGTCCTTGGACCAGCGCGGGTTCATGGCCCTCACATGGAAGCTGATCGCCAGCGGCATGGGGAGGTCCACCATGTCCGCCAGGCAGCGGTCGGTCAGGTTGCTCTCGAAGCTGCGGAACGCCAGCACCTGGCACCATACGCCGTCGCTGGTGAAGCAGCTGGCGGACCCGCCGGGCTTGAACTCCATGGTGTCGGGGCACGCCAGGTCCTTTGCCGTGATTCCGCGGGTGACGCCCAGGTCGTCGTAGTCGAACTCGGCGCGCTCGCGCCCCGGCCGCGTCATCGACCGTATCAGCTGCAGGCGCTCCTCTCCCCGCAGCACGCGGGTGCCGCTGCGCATGCCCGAAAGCACGCCGTCCGCCATGGAGCGCAGGCGCGCCAGCTTAGGAACGGACTCCTCCACCGTGTCGGCGGAGACGGAGAACGTCAGGTAGCGCTCGCGCATGATGTTGGACACGCCCTCGGCCATCTTGTCGTTGAGGATGCGGCTGTACTCGGCGGCGTAGGGAGCGGCGGGCCCCTCCACGCGGCCGAAGAACCTGCGGTTCGACATCTCGCCCTTGGTGAGCGGGCGGTTGAACAGCACAAGCTGCAACCCCACGTCCGGCGTCAGGCCGTCGTAGAGCTTGCGCATCTGGCGGCACACCGACTTCTGCGACTCGTCTCCCATGCTCTGGTAGCTGATGTCGCCGAAGCTGACCGTCTGGCTGAACAGCCCCGGCTCCACCTGCGCGATGCCGTCGGCGTACAGGGCGTCGAAGCCGATGAGCCTGTAGACATCCTTGGCTGCGCGGCGGGCCCTCTCGGCCGCGGCCTCGCCGGCGGCGCGCTCGCGCTGCTGGTTCCTGAGCCGCTTCTCGATCGGGACGTACCTGCCGCCCTGATGCCCGGGCCTCGCCGCAGCCCTCTTGCTTTTCCTGGCGCGCTTTGCGGCCGCCTTGGCCTCCTTGTCGGCGGCCTTCGCCGCGGCCTTGGCGTCCTTGACGGCCCGCTTGGCGGCGGCGACGTCCTCCTTACCGGCCTTTCGAGGGCTCATAGCGCTCCCCTCCCTTCCGCCAGCCCTTGGCCAGCCTGTTCCGATCGTTGAATCTCCTGCGCTTCTCGTCGGGCCATGCGTCCGCGGCCAGGGAGAACCCAGGCTCGTAGGTGACGACGCCGTCCTCGGCCCAATGCCGGTATGCCAGCGGGACGAACTCCTCGGGCTTCATGCCCTTGGGCCGCCAGAAGGCCGCCAGCCAGAACGGCATCGAGCACATCATCACGGGCATGGTTGCATCGGCCACCTCCACCCCAACGACCAGGTGCGCGAAGGCGGCGGCCGCCACGCTGGCCGCGATGCCGCCGCCTACGCAGGCAGCCACGCGGGCGGAGAGCTTGCCGACGACCTTCTCCTCGTACTCGCTGATGTCCTTGTGCACGTAGACAACCTGCATGGGCGCCCCCTAGTTGGGCATCCACGAGGTGTCCAGCTGGCCGAAGTACACGGCAGCCGCGATGATGATGGCCCCGCCCGCGATGGTGGAGATAGCCCCCGCGATCTGCGCGCCGCCGCGGGTCTCGTCCTTGATGGCGAGCCCCAAGCTCACCGCGCCCCAGACGACAACGAAGCCGCCCAGGAAGGTGATGCACCCGGAGACCAGGCTGATGATGTTCGATAGCATTTGGATTCCCTTCTGTCGTATGCCGCCCGCATCGGGCGGCCGCCTGCGTTGCGCTCGGTTCTAGGAGGAAGCCGCCTCCCGCCGCCTCCTCTCCTGCAGGTACGCCCCGTAGTCGAATCGTCCGGGGTACCTGCTGCCCGGATGCCCTGCCAGCAGCTCGTATCGCGGGTGCCTCTGCGTGGAGTACTTGGAATCGCGCAGCGGCGCGGCGTTGCTGAACAGCACGAGCGCCCTGTCCCTGCCCATGCGGCCCACCTCGGAGGCCTGCATCAGGTCGCGCTCGATGTAGCTGGTGTTAGTGGTGGTCGAGCCGCCGTTGCCGCGGCTCACGTTCTGCGCGTTGACCTCGACGGTCTCCTTGCCGATCATCTCGGAGATCATCTTCTGGGTGTCCACGCTCTTGCCGCCCAGGTAGAGCAGCGTGTCGCAGTTGTCCACGATGGTCTGGGCATCGTCGCCGTAGGCGCTCTTGAGCTGGGCGAAGCTCTGCAGGATGATGGACATGTAGACGTTGCGGCTGCGGATGACCGAGACCACGTGCTCGATGTCCGGCAGCCTGCCCACGTTGGCGAACTCGTCGCAGATGAAGTGCACGGGGCGCGCCAGGGAGCCGCCGGGCAGCGCGTCCGCCTTGTCGCAGAGCATGTTCACCGTCTGCCACAGCGTGATGGCCAGCATGAAGCTGAAGGTGGAGGACGTGTCGGAGCTCACCACGAAGACCGCGCGCTTGCCGCCCGCGTCGCCCAGCTTCGAGAGCTCCAGCTCGTCGTGATCGGTGAGGTTGCGCAGCTGCGGCACGGAGAAGGGCATGAGCCGCGTGTTGCAGCTGATGAGGATGCCCTTCATGGTCTTGCCGGCGGCGTCCTTGAAGGCCTTGTAGCACCACAGCACGAAGTCGTCGTCCACGCCCACCGGCTCGCCGACCTGCACCCACCTGAAGCCCGAGGACGCCTGGCGGCCGAACGCGCGGCCCGGCTTCCTCGCGCCGTCGCCCGCCAGCGCGCCGCCCGTCTCCACCAGGCGCATGCCCGTCTCGATCTCCCTGAACAGCAGGTCAAGCGGGCTCGTGTAGTCATCGTCGTCCTCCCTGGCCTGCGCAAGCGAGAGCAGCGTGACGAGCCCACCGAAGTTGCGGTCCTCGGGCGGGCAGTAGAACATCAGGTAGCCGATGAGGGCGGTGTAGAGCAGGCGCTCGGCCTGCACCCAGAACTGGTCGCCCACGTGGTCCTTGTCGCCGGTGGTGTTCGCGATGAAGCACTCCGCGAACTCGATGATCCCCACCTCGTCGCGGATGAGCGAGAAAGGGTTCACGCCGGCCGAGGCCGACATGCGCACCAGGTTCATGCAGCTGATCTCGTAGCCGCCCCCCACCAGCGCGTTGCCGAGCAGCGGCAGCTGCGTGCCCTTCGAGTCGATGACGAAGTAGTCCGCGTTCATCTGCAGGATGTTGGGTATGGAGTACCTCCAGGTCTTGCCGGCGCCGGTGCCCCCGATAACGAGGACGTTTCGGGGCCGCTCCTCCAGCTTCCTGCCTCTGCGCTTGCCGGGGTCGACCGCGAGCCCGTAGTTCTCGGTGAGGATGACGTTGTTGAAGGGGTCCTCGGTGTCCGCGAACCGCAGGCCCTCCGCCTTGGTGCCCCAGCGCGCGGAGCCGTGCTCCTCGCCGATTCGGCGGTTGCCCTGCGATCTCACCAAGTAGGCCCATGCGAGCCATACCGCGAGGAAGCAAACGAATCCGCCGAGCAGGGCGTTCGGCTCGGCGGAGACGCCCTGCGTCGCCAAGACGGACGGCACGGCCCCCATGGCAGCGCCGACGTTCTGCACCCAAGGCCCCTCCATGGAGCAGAGCGCCGCCGCGCAGAGGTCGCCCAGCGCGAAGGCCGCGGCAGAGAGCAGGCCAGCGGCCATGAGCCCTTCTCTCGAATAGCCCCTCATCGGCCCTGGGCCTTCTCCCTGTTGAACGCCCTCTCCCTATCGGGAACCTCATGGGCGCTCCTGCGCAGCTCCTCGGCGGCGGCCTTGGCCATCTCGGCCTTGTCGGCAAGCCTCTCGTTCTCGCCGGTCCTCGCGCGATCGCCATGCGCGCGGTCCTTGCCCAGGTCCCGCGCGCGCTCCCTTGCCCTTGCGAACTCCGCCGCAAGCTCCGCCGAGGCCTCCTCCTTGGCAACATCAACCGCCTGGGACATCTCGTCGAAAGCCCTCACCAGCGTCGGCGCATCCTCCGCCTTGAACAGCAGGTAGGTCTCGCCTTGAGCCTCCTTGTACCAGTCGTGCGCGATACCGCAGTCGTCCAGCTTGCCGTCGATGATGTCCTGCAGCGTCGGCCAGTCCTCGATGGAGGCGAACTCGCGCATGTCGAGCTTCGCCCATCGCGCGGGTCCTCCCGCCTCCCGACCGCCGGCTTCCACGCCGGCGCCGTCGCGGCCCTGGGCGTCCGCGCCCTTGCGCGCGTTGTCCAGCGCCGCCTTGAGCTTGTCAGCCGCGGCCATGGCCGCCGACCCTCCGGCGTCCTGGCCCATGCGCAAGATCCAGTCGAAGAGCTTCTCGCCCGAGTAGTCGCCGAAATCGTCCGCCATCTCGAAATCCTTTCTTCCCGTTTACTTGACGCCGTCGAGGATCCGCCGCACCGCGGCGCGGTTCTCCTCCGCCTTCGCCGCCCTGAAGCTGGGGCCGTCGAACATCACCGGCTGACACCGCTCCAGCACGCGGTCGTATATGCGCGTGCGGGCGAGCCCCCCGGGGTGCTTCAGCTGCGCGAGCGGTATGTTGGTGGTGACCACCAACGGCCTGCCGCTGCGGTAGCACGCGTCAACCAGGTCGAAGGCCCTGGAGTCCATGTAGGACGAGTCCCGCTCGGCGCCCAGGTCGTCGATGATCACCAGGTCGTAGGAGCGGATGCCCTCCAGCACGCGTGTCCGCTCATCGCCCTTGGCGTCCCAAAGCACGTTTTCCGCCCGGGAGACGCTGGTCATAAGCGGCACCTTGCCATCGTGCATAACGTAGTTGGCCAGGCAGCCCGCGGCGAAGGTCTTGCCCGTGCCCGGAGGCCCGATCAGCACCAGCCCATGGCCGCCCTCCGCCATCTGCTCCCAATGGCGGGCGTACTCGCGCACGATGCGGAAGCCCCTCCTGTCGTCGCGCCCCAGCCCGAACTCGTGCCCGGGATCCAGGGGGAGGCAGAGCTTGTGCGAAGGCGAGCCCTCCACGGACCTGACGTGGGCCGCGGCCCTGCGCGCGGCATCGAGTCGGTCGGCCTCCTCGACCTGGCACCTGCACATCACGGGCATGATCGCTGTCTGGCCGCCCCAATCCACGCGCACCTGCTTCCCGGCGCCGCACTTGCCGCAGCGCAGCAGCCCGTCGTCGCCGACGAAGTCGCCCTCGTCGATCTCGCAGCTGACGGGGATCGGGTCCATGGCCGAAGACCTGCCCGCCCTCACAGGACATCACCCGCCACGCAGGCGTACTCCGGCAAGCCGCGCCTCGCGCGCGGTTCCGCGCCCTTTGATGGGTACGTGTTTGATGGGTCTTTACTTGATCTCTCTTTACTTAATTGCCTTGGGTTCGCCAACGCAGGCCTTTCCTGCGCAGAAGGAACCTGCATTGGAAAACCCAACGCAGGCTCGTCGGACTCTGGCGGCGAAGGCCTGGCGACGGCGCGCTCGTGCACCACGTACTCGGTGCCGGCCAGGCGACCGAAGCCGTCGCGCAGGCGCCGCCGCTCGAGGTAGCCGTGCTCCTCGAGCTCGCGTATGCCGGTGCGGATGGCGTCGACTCCCTCGCGGTTTATGCGGGACAGGCCCTCGAGCGAGTAGTCCCACTCCTCGGGCAGGCTCAGCATCTGCGAGAGCAGCCCCTTGGCCTTCAGCGACAGGTCGCGGTTGCGCAGGTGCTCGTTGGACATCACCGTGTAGTTGGCGTTCTTCTCGACGCGGAACACCGTCACGACAGGTCGCCCCCGCGAAAGCCGCTGGGCGCCGGCGGAAGCATCGCAGCCTCCTCGGCGCGCGAGCACTCCGACGACGTCCTCAGCACCGCCCACGCCGCAAACGCCATGGCGGCCGACGCCGCCCCCAGTGCGTAGCCCGCGGCGAGCCACAAGAGAGCCGTTCCCATATCTGCGCCTTTCCTCGTTGGTTTTCCCTGGGTTTCCCCAACCAAAGGGCGCGTCCGCGCAAGTTTTGGACATCGGGCGGACGCAGACGGGTAGACGAGCGGCACCGCGCCAGCCCGTCGGCAAAGGAAATGCTGGAGAAAATCGGGAATGGCCCAAGGTGCGCGCCAGCGCTATCGCCTCGCAATGCGCAGCTGAGGGCCATCGGGCGACACTGGCGAGCTGCTGACGAGTTTGCCGCAGGCTCGGAAGCACTGCGCTCCTCAGCCACAGGCTTTGAGGAGCGCAGTTGTCCTGCCCCTTGACGCCTTCTGGTCAAGGGCGCGGTGTTTTTGACAATGCGAAGATGGCGGTCAGCGCATCACGACCTCCAGGTGCGGGCCTTCGTGCACCAGCACCTTCTCGACGATGCGCCTGAGCAGCGCCCTGTCGACGTCGTCGAGCCGATGTTCCTCCAGCGCGCAGAGAAGCGCCGCCCGCTCCTTCTCGCCGTCGGCATCGAGCAGCCGGTCCGCGCCGGACGGGAGCAGCGAGGTCGGCGCAGCGGCATGCTGCGGCTCGGCCGCCGCCGGCGAGCCGAGGACCTCGAGGTCGGCGGCGGTCGCCTTCCCGAAGGCGTAGCGCTCGTAGGCCGCGAGCTTCGCCGCCGCCGTGACGCGGGGCTTCGGCCTCCGGTCGGGTTCATGCTCGGCGCAAGGCCGCGGCACCGAACCGCCTTCCCTCATGGCTGCTGCGATGGCGTCTGCGACCTCATCCTCCGTCACCCGCCGCCTGTCGCCGCCGGCGCAGTCGCACTTGCAGGTGAAGGCGCCGCCCGCCTTCCATGCGCGGTAGCTGAGCGAGTGCCCGCACTCGGCCCGCCTGAGAAGCCCGCGCGCGAACGGGCTTTTCGGCGCGGACTTCCCCACTCCCTTGAGGTGCTCCCTGGTCCTGAGGCACGCCTGCGCGGCCCGCCAGAGCCCGTCTCCGACCAACGCGGGGTGCGCGCCCTCGGTGATGTAGCGCTCCGATTCAGGCACCACGTCGACCGGATGCCTGTTCATGACGCGCCTACGCGTCTTGCCGGTCACGAGCGTCCCCGTGTACACCGGGTCGCCCACGATCTTCTGCACTTGCGTGCCGGTCCAGCGGCGGCTCTTCGGCTCGGGGCGCTTGCCGTACCCGTACAGCCCGAGCCTGCGGTACGCCACGCCCGGCGTCTCGATGCCGTCGGCGTCGAGCGCCGCGGCGACGAGCTTCGGATCGGCAAGCTCGGCCGCGAGCTCGAACAGCCTGCGCACGCCGGGGGCGAAGCGCTCGTCCGGTGCCAGCCTCATGCGGTCGGCTGGGTCCACCATGTAGCCGAACGGCGGCGTGGGGTGCGGCCGTAGCCCTCGCCGCCACTTCGTCTGGAGCGCGCTGCGCACGCGGATCGACGTGTCCCGGCAGTAGGCGGCGTTGGCTATGTTGCGTATGGCTATGCCCGGCGCCGCCGAGTCGAGGCTGCACGCGGCCGAGTCATAGCTCTCGGCGATGCTCACGAACCTCACGCGCAGGAAAGGGAAGACCTGCTCAATGTAGGTGCCGGCGTCGATGTACTCCCTGGCGAAGCGGCTCAAATCCTTCACGATTATGCAGGAGACGCGCCCCTCCTTGCACAGGGCGAGCATGCGCTGGACCTCGGGCCGATCGAAGCTCGACCCGCTGAAGCCGTCGTCGACGAACTCCTCGACGGGCTGGCAGGAAAGCCCCGGGTCGCGTTCGACAAAGGAACGCAAGATGGCCCGCTGGTTGGCGATGGAATTGCTCACCGCGCCCTCGCCCTCCAGGTCGCCGTCGGCCCTCGAGAGCCTCATGTACAGCGCGATCATGCGAGCCTCCGCTCCATAGAAGCCACCCTGTCGCGCCAGTCGCCGAACCTGAACTCGATCACGATGCCGCCGTCGCGGCCCACCTCTATGCGCCTCACCAGCGCCAGCACCAGGTCGCGGCTGAACGTGAACAGGTCCTCCAGCGCCGCGACCGCCTCCTCGAACGCGACGTCTGAGGCGAGCAGCGCGTCGAAGTCCTCGAGTTCGCGGTTGGCCGCTTCGAGCGCGGCCCGGCAATCGGCCGCCCTCCCGTCGGCCTCGGCCTGCATCTCCTTGTACTCGGCCAGCGTCACGCCGCCGCATGCGTACAGCTCGTAGAGCCGCTGCCGCTCGCGCGACAACGCGGCGGCCCGCGCGGCCAACGCGTCGACGGACGCCTGCAGCCGCCTCCTCTCCTCGACCGCTCCCTCGCTGCCCCTGAGCCCGGGAAGCACCCGGTCGAGCTCCAGCGCCGTCGAGACCTGAACCCTGACCTCGTCCATGATGGCTATGCGCAGCGCGCGCTCGGCGACGCGCACGTCGTTGCCGCAACCGCGCCCATGGTGCCGCCGGCACTTGTACACGCTGCCCCGGGCCTCCCCCGTCTTCGGGTTGAACCTGCGGTCGATGATCATGCGGCCGCCGCACTCGGCGCAGAACAACACGCCCGCCAGCTCGTCGGGCATGGCGTTGCGGTCGGCCTCCTTGGCCGCCACCTGCGCCCGCTTCGCCGCCTTCTGGGCGCGCCGCTTGGCGCGGACGCGGCCGAACACCTCGGCCGGCACGAGCGCCGGGTGCGCATCGGGGAAGACCAGGCGCTCGCCCTCGGGCACCGTGTGCGCGGGAATCCCATCGTAAAGCGACCGGTAGGTGTTGCCGAGCACGAGCGTGCCGACGTAGACGGGGTTGTCGAGCATCTTGGCGACGTAGCGCGCCGACCACGGCCTGTCACGCCAGACGCCCGCGTAGCCCGCCGACGACTGGGCGTCCAGGTGGTCGACGGGCGTTGGCGCGCCCATTTCCGCAAGCGCTGACGCGATGTCGACCAGCCGCTCGCCGTCGAGGAACATGGAGAAGGCCAGCGGCACGAACGGCGCGGTGGCGTCGTCGACGTCGAGCCTGCCCTCGCCGCGCACCACGCGGTAGCCGTAGCACGTGTTGCCGTAGATGACCTCCCCCTCCTCCATCTGGCGGTGCTTCACCGCCGACACCTTGCGAGACGTCTCCACCGCGTACATCTCGTTGACCAGCCCCTTGAAGGGCACGACGATGCCGCCGTCGCCCTGCAGAGTGTCGAGCCCGTCGTTCACCGCGATGAAGCGCACGCCCAAAAACGGGAAGATGCGCTCCAGGTAGGTGCTCGTCTCGTACATGTTGCGCCCGAAGCGGCTCAAATCCTTCACGGCGATGCAATCGACGGCGCCCGCGCGCACCTCGTCCATGAGCGCGTCGAACGCGGCCCTGCCCTCGAACGTGGTGCCGGTGCGGCCGTTGTCCTCGTAGGCGCCGACCACCTTCACGCCCTCCATGCCCGACAGGCTGTCGCGCACGAAATCGACCTGGGCCCGCAGGCTGCCGTCGCCCGCCTGCCCGTTGTTCCTGTTGCTCAGCCGCGCATATACGGCGCACCTCCACACCTTGGCCGCGGGCGCTGCGGGAACCGCCGCGGCGCCTGCGGCCGCTTTCCTCGACTTCCTAGCCACGGCAGGGCCTCCTTCCCTCGGCCTTGGTCGGGCAGGCATAGCGGTTGCGCGCAAGCCCCTCGTTGGCCTCCTCGAACAGCTCCCGGCCGACCAGCGCCGGGTGGTGTCCCTCGATGACGGGGAACGACCCGACCGGGATGCCGCTTTTGCGCATGCGGATGCTGGCAAGGCGCTCGGGGGCGAAGTCCCCCGTGTAGAAGGGGTTGGTCACCATGCTCCTGATGGCGGCGTAATCCCAGCCTTCCATGGCGTGCCGATTGTGGCCGTAGAGCTCGTTGGCCCTCTGCCTGGGTCCGGGGCACCCAAGCTCGCGCACCTGGCCCTCCAGCTTGCTGCGCCACCAACGCCCCTGGGCGGCAAGCTCGAAGATTCTGGGGACGAAGGCCGCCACCTCGCCGTCCACGCGCACGCCGCAGGGCGCGTCCTCGTCGAAGACGTAGCCGAAGGGGACGTTGCGCCTTATAAGCTCGCCGGAGGCGAGCCTGTCGTGCTCGGCATGCAGGGCCAGCGCATCGGACATCTCTGTCTGCAGCCCCTTGAAGTACGCCCGCACGTCGCCGCCCTGCGTGTCGAAGCCGCGCGCGCAGTCCGCGAAACGGAAGCCCATGGGCACCAGCACCTCCTCGACGTAAAAGCGGGCCTCCGAGAAGCACGGCGCGAACACCGCTATGTCGGGCACGACCACGCAGTCGGCCCTGCGGTTCTCAATGACGCGCATGAGCTCGTCGAAGGCGGCGCGCACGTTGCGCACAGCGTTGCGGTTCCTGACGGTCTCCGCCTTGCGCGCATCATCGTGGGCGGCGAGCCACGCCTTGCACGCCGCCGACTGCGCCGCCATGTCGGGGACGCGAAGCCAGCCGCTCATCCAGTCGTAGGCGGAAAGGTACACGACGCAGCGCCATCTGCCGTCATCGCGCGCCCCGGGGACACCGCGCGCCGCTGCCAGCACGTCGGAGAGGTCGAAGCCCGCCATCACGCCACCCCCTCTTGCTTCGAGGCATATGCGGCGACGGGGTCGCCGAACCGGAAGACCACCTCGATGTCGCCGCCCTCGCCGACGAGCACCCTGTCGATGAGCTCGACGACCATCACGCGCTCGAGGCCCTCGGCGTCGCGGTAGCGCGCCAAGGTTTGCTCCCAGGTCTCCGCGCGTACGTCGTCTAGCTGGGCCGATTCCCGCTCGATGCCGGCCTTCTCGCCCTTCAAATCCTGCAGCCTGGCGTCGACGGCCCGGGCGAGCTCGGCGTACTGGGCCTTGTCGATGACGCCCGCCGCGTAATCGGAGTACATGCGCAGCCGTAGGTCGCCGTTGTGCTCGATGCGCCCCTCCACCGACTCCAGGCGGCAGACGAGCTCGGCGCGCCTGTCGTGGCGGTACGCCTCGGCGCCCCTCACGGCGCCGTCGCCGTCGACCGCCGCGAGGGCGTGCCCGTGCACTGCCCGCATCACCGCCGCCAAGAGCTCGTCCTCCCACACCTTGTGCATGCCGCACTCGGCGCGGTTCTTCCTATGGGTCTCGCAGGAATAGTAGAAGCGCTTGCCGCCGGAGCAGCGGCTCGCATGCCGTGCCATCGTCGCGCCGCAATCCGCGCAGAAGAGGAACCCCGACAACGGCAGCGACCGCTTGGCGCCGGGCGACAGGCGCATGTCGCGCCGCGCCAGCTTGCGCACCAGGCCGAAGGTGGCCGGGTCCACTATCGCCTCGTGCGCGCCGGGCGAACGGTCCCACTCGGACTCGTCGACGGGGAGCACCGCCTTGCGCCGGAAATCGGGCTTGCAGGTCTTGCCCTGCACGAGCGTGCCCGCATAGGCCTCGTTCGACAGGATGCGCAGCACCGTGCGCGCATCCCAGGCGGTCCTCTCCCCCTTGCAGAAGTTCGCGCTGCGCGCCGCGCCCTTCGCCGCGAAATACTCATAGGGGCTCGGCACGAGGCCCTCGTTGAGCATGGCGGCTATGCCGGCGGCGCTCATGCCGCCGATGCGCGCGTCGAAGATGCCGCGCACCACGCCGGCGGGCTCCGGGTCCACCACGAGCTTTCCGCGGTCGGGGCCGGTGCCCTTGGCGTAGCCGTAGGGAGCGAAGGCGCCAACGAACTCGCCGCGGCGGCGCTTGGCGGAAAGCGACGCCTTGGTCTTGGCGGAGGCATCGCGGCAGTACATGTCGTTGAAGAGGTTTTTCACCGGCAGCATCAGCGCGTCGGCCGGCGTCTTCTCGGCTGCGGAGTCGTAGCCGTCGGTGATGGCCACCACACGCACGCCGAGCGCCGGGAACACCTGGTCCAGGTAGCGCGACACGTCAAGATAGTTGCGGCCGAGGCGGCTCAGGTCCTTGACCACGATGCAGTCGACCTTGCCGGCCTCCACGTCGGCGAGCAGGCTGCCCCATCCGGGGCGGTTCTCGAAGGTGGAGCCCGAGAAGCCGTCGTCGGAGTACTCGGCGACGATGCTCAGGCCTCCGTTCGCATCGGCGAAGTCGCGGATCATGGCATGCTGGTTGAGAACCAAGCCGCTGGTGCCGTAGCTCTCGTCGTCGACGGAGAGCCTGGCGTAGCTGGCGGCGCGATAGACCCTGGCCGCTGGTTTCGGCGTTTTGGTTTTGGGCATGAAAAGGCCTCCTTTTGCACGTGCTTGTACGTGCGCCAGGAGGCTCTGAGGATGCCCTCGGGATGCGCTGCGCTTCCCGCCAAGAAAACAACCGACGCCGAGGGCCCTTGTATGCGTCTGGCGCAATCGTACCACGCCTTCGGCAGCTTGGCGCCGGCGAAGGCGGAAATCTCAGGGTTGATGGAACGTTTGCCTATGCCGGCCGAATCGCGTCAGGCCGGCCCGTCGCCTATGACGTCGCGCACGTTCTCGCGCGCGGCCAGGTAGCGCGACACGGCCTCCTCGATGCTGCACTCGCCGGCGTAGGACACGCGCACGCCGATTGAGCCGTATCGGACGCAAGGCTCATCGCGGGCAACGGCAGAAGCATCCTGCCAAAGCTCACGCGGCGGCGCGCCGGCAGCCGTGAGTTCGTTACGTCCGCTGGCAACGAGCGGCTCGTTGCCGCTGCAAGAAGGCACCCTGCCCTGTGCGGTTTTCACCTGCTCACATCTCATCGCGGCCACCAATCCCAAACATAGCCTCGAGCTCGGCGCGCGTTTCGTCATCGAGCCCCTCCAGCTCCTCGAGGACAACCTCCCTGATGATGGGATACGAGCGCGCCAAGCGCTTGTAGATTGCGTAGACGGTGACGTACTCCTCCTCGCTGTGCTGCTTGACGGTCTTGCCTTCGAAGTAGATGGCGCGGATGGTGCCCTGGCTTGGCTCGCTCAGGAACGATATCGCCCAGTCCAGTATGCTGCGCATGAGCGAGTGCAATTCGTCCTCATGGACGCGCTCCTGCTCGGAGGCGGGGCTGCGGTCGTCTGCGAACAGTTCCTCGGGGTTCATCGCCCCCTCTCCGTCGCTCCGCATGAGCTGGCTAAACAGTATCGGGCGCGTGGTGACGCCCTTGATCTTGACGATGCAGTCGTAGCTGCTGCGGCAGTTTCGCGATGAGGGCATGTTTCCTCCCCTGGGTCAGGGAGCGCGGGATTGCGCTCCTGCCCAGAGGCGGAGAACGAGGTATTTTGGACGTGCCCTAAGGGCGAGCGGCGGCCACGATGAAAGAAGGCCTTTTGACGATTGTCGCCCCCGGTAGTTAACGACCGTTAACCAGCAGCGAATAATCCGCCCAAAGACCAAGAAACCCCGCAACTCGGTTTGAGTTGCGGGGAAATCAAAAGGTAACTTACCGAAAAGTCAGATTTATCCAAGTACGCTATTTACGATTCTTGACCACCTTGCCGCCCATGCGCACGATGTCGATACACCCTTTCCTCAGTATGATGAGGACCGCCGCAAACAGAGCGAACTCCATAGCCAGCACAGCAGGCGTAAACGGAAGAAACGATAGGACGACCTGCGCCCCGATGAGTACGAAGCTGGCAACGATTTCCCCCTTGTGGAAATCTAGTTTCACGAACTTCCGCGTATCACGAGCCCTCACGATGGCGATGACCACATAGCTGATGGCAGTCGCCCCGGCGGCTCCCATGATTCCGAAGAGCGGGACGAGCGCCAAAGTAAGCGCGATGTTGATGACAGCGCCGATCGCCGTTGTCGAGAACGCCTTCTTGCTCTCCTTCGTCACGACGTAGGTCGTGCCGAAGAAAGCCGCAATGCAGGAGAAGAGGTTTGCCAGAGAGAGCATCGCCACCGGCTGCCACGAGCCCTCGTATGCCGAGCTCATGAGGAAGGTATAAACGGGGTATGCCGATGCAGCGATAAGAGAAGAGGCAACGGCAAGCACAACGAAGATGCAGCGGAAGACCGTTGACTGGAACTTCGCGTTGTCCTCGGAGTCACGCTCCTCGATGGCCGAGATTTGCCACGCCTGCATGAAGATGTTGTACACGATGTTCACGATCGAGGGAATCTTCTGGGCAACGTTGTAGATGCCGTTCGCGCCAGCACCGATAAAGAACAGGATCACGTAGCGGTCCGAGGCGGACATGATCCACCACATAAGTGAGTTCGGAATCAAGGGGATACAGTACGTCAGCATCCCCTTCAGCGCACGTTTGTTCACGTACCTCGGAGAAAGCAGCCTCCAAAGCCGACAAGTAATCACGATGTGCACTGCGCCCACAAGCTGGGCTATAACCATCGAGGCGAGGTACCCGCCAACCCCAAGGTGGAATACGGCGAGGGCGAGCACGTTGGAGATCGCGGTTGCGAAGGTGATGACGACGCCGTTCGCGGCGAAGGCCTTTGACTCGCCGATTCCCCTCAAAAGCTGCATGAAAACATAGTTGAAGCTCGTCAGGCAGAGCAGCAGCAGGAAGTAGACGATATTGCCCCCGATAACGCTGAACGCGTGAAAAAGCGGGGAAAGCAGCCAGCACACGGCCCATCCGACGAGCACGACCAGCATGGAGTTAGACGCAATAGCTTTGGTATCCACCTCTTTGGACACGGTGAAGCGCAAGACCGCCTCGTTCATGCCCATCATGGCGAACGGCACAAGAAGGTTCACCGTCGTGGTCACGAGGTCGGCGGTGCCGTACTCCTCCGTGGTGAGGAAGTACGTATAGAACGGGACAATCAGAAAGGTGATGACCTTGCTGCCGAGGTTCCCTATGAAAAAAACCGCCGAATTCTTGACGAGTTTCTTGTACTTGCTGTCTGTTTCCATCTACCTGTCCAAAATCCGATACTGGCTGTCAAAGGGGCTTTATCCCTTCAACACCCTCTTGAGCTTTCGTTTCACCCGCGACCAAAACGTGTCCTCGAAGCTCCACCTGCGCATCATCGATTCTATGGTGGAGCCGTCGACAAGGGCCGCCATGAAGGCGCGGCGCTGCGGGTGCGGCTCAACCGACGCTTCGAGCGCGGGATTGCCAGCAAGCACCTCACCGTATGTCGCAACGCCATGGTCGGCCCCATCAAGCACGGCATGTACGGCGGCCACGCCCTTCTCGGTGTTGCACAAGACGGCAGACACGCCCTTGGTGGAATCGATCTCGGAATGGAGATCAGCGAAGCCCCAGAAGTCGCCAAGCGTCACGTCGGAGCCGCAGGAACGCTTTGCCGCGCAGCCAAAGCACGACGGCCTGAGCGACACGTTGTCGAGGAACGCCCTCATGTACCAGTCGTCCCCGTAACGCCCGCCGCGCACGCGCGAAGCGTCTTTCTCCGTCCTTACGTAGTATAGGACGGAGTAAGACGACCATCCGGTCGTCTTACTCCGGAAATTGACTTCGTCAATTTCAGCGCCCTCTAACAAGGCGACATGCTTGACCCACCTCTCCCATAAGAGCGGCGAGGGGACGCCGTGACAAATCACGTCGACGGAAAGGAACAAATCAGAGTCGGCAAGCCTGCCCAGGTAGTTCCTCATGCCCGCGACTTGGCACGCCGTTCCGACGAAAAGAACCTTGCGTCCGTCCCTAAGCGCCTTTCCAACCTGAGAGTACACATCGGAGCCGACCGAGCTCTGGACGTATTTCGAGCGTTGAAGCACCAGCAGGGCTTCGTAGTCTTCCGCGATTGTGTGCTCGACCCTCTTGCAGCCGTCGACAAACGCGGCGCCCACGACGAGCCCGCCAGAGTCGACGACGGCGCGCCCGAGCATGCCGAACAGGCCGCCAGAAGACGAGGCGTCGAGTATTTCGCCCGAGCGCGATTTCGCCCAGACCGTCTCGACGGGCACCACGGCATCCTTGGGATGGAGCGCAGGGCAGACGAAATCGCAGCGCCCGCACCTAACGCATCTCGCCCCGTTAAGGCGCGGCCTGAGGAAGCCCTCGGCGTCCGGCTCCATGGCAAGGCAGCCCGTGCGGCACGAAGCGGCGCACGCCCCGCAGCCGCAGCACTTTTCGGCCAGGTCGATTATCTTGGGCACGCTCCCCATCAGTTCCCGCCCTTCTTCGCGTGCGCGACAAAGCCGTTGAAGACGCGGGAGAGGAACGCCGGCGCATTGGGATAAAGCGCCAGCCTCACCTTGTCGACGCCGCTCAGCCTAGCACGGTCGACCTTACCATCCGCAAGGGCATCGAGCAGGGCCCTGCGGTCGTCCTCCGTCATATCGCCCGAGTCTATGCCAAGCCCCAAGACCCTCAGAGCCTCGTGAGCGCGGAAGGCCTCGAGGTGCGCGATCGCATCGGGAGAATTCCCCGGTCTGGAGATCATCTGGCCAATCGCGTCGAGCGAGCTCAACATCTTGTGGGTATACCCGCTCGTAGTGGCGCTGCCCGGCCGCTCAAGGATGTTCCAAAGGGGAATCGGCTCGTAATAAAGTCCCGCGCAGCACTTGAGGTAGTCGAAGACGAAAAGGCCGTCCTCGGTGTGCGAGATACACTCGTCAAACCTTATATGGTTCTTTTCGATGATGTCCATGGAGAACAGCTTGTAACACGAGCTGCCGATGTGCACGGAATTGAACACCCCAAACTCGCAAATCGCCTCATCTGGGGTAAACGTCCTTGCCGCAAGGTTCGTACCCTGCGCTTTCCTGCCCTCGCGGCCCCCATCCATAGTGACGAAATAGGCGTCTGCGGCTACGAGCATGTTGGGGTGTTTCCGCTGCATACGGACAAGCTGATCGCAAGTGTCGAGCTCAAGCCAATCGTCGGAATCGAGGAACACGGCGTAGTCGCCCGTCGCCATGCTGAGGGCGTGGTTCCGGGCTTTCGACACGCCGGAATTGGCCTGGCGGGCGCATTTAACCCTATTGTCGGACGCGTAGCGCTCGATGACGCCCCACGTCCCGTCGCTCGAGCCGTCGTCGACTATAACGAGCTCGACGTTTTCATACGTCTGCCCCAACGCCGACTCGATGCCGCGCTCAACGTACGCCTCGACGTTGAAGGCAGGGATGATTATTGAAACCTTATTCTGCATGAATAGCCGTTGCCTCTAGTCGTGATAACCATACTTGTAATTCAATCGCTCATGCGGCTTCTTCGCATTCATGAACCGCAGCCAACGCAGGATGTCGGCCGTAGCGTCGCCAAACCCGGGCACGCCATTCGCCATCTGAGGTAGCCATATGGATCCCCCCCGGATGTTTGCCTCAATGACGAGGGGCTCACCGTCTTCGTCAACGGTGAAGTCCCAGCTAACTATACCCACCTGGGGCATAGTCGCATGCATCCGCCTAGCAGCGTCGATGACCTTCTCGGCACCGAATATCCGGTAGCCGTCGAACACGACGCCGGTGTCCGGGTGCTTGGTGAAGCGCTCATTGAACTCGGTGAGGGCGGAGGGCGCAAGTAAACCTTGGTCGCTTACGCCGATGAACACGCCGCCAGCGTGCGCGTTGTCGACCGCGCTCTTCCCACATCCGATTCTCATGAGCATGGGGAGCACCCTGAGCTCGTCGCGCCATCGATATGTCATGACCCTCAAAGTATTAACGCTCTCTGGGTGAAGCGCAGAGATGGAGCGATGGCAGGTTATCGGCTCCTGAATGGAGAAATCGGCCCCAAGTTCACCAAGGAGCGTCTTGATTTCCAGGCCTGTGCCCCTGTCGACGCCGTCGTCGAAATCATAGGCACCACAGCCCTGCCCAGAGCAGGTGCCGACCGTCGGCTTCGCGAAACATTTTCCGACGCTTCCCGCAAAATCAAGAGCCTCCCGCTCGGTAAGCTCTTTCATGTTTGCATCGCGGTAAATCCCTGCCGTTCTCGTGAGCAAGCTTCTTGTGGTCCTCACATCGGCCTCATCGGCAAAGAGGTAGAGGAGGTTCTTATCCTCGAAAACCGTCGCGTACTCGGAAGGCTGGTTCATGTAGCGCTCGAACTCAGGGATGAACAGCAGCTCCGGGAAGAACCGCGCATCGAAGTTGCCGGAGATCGCCAGGTTGTGGCGATGCCAGGTATAGGGGATCTTCTTGCCGTAGTTCTCGACATAGAAGTCGTCGATGGCGCGCTTCTGGTCATCGGTCAAATCGGCCTGCTCGAGAATCGCAGTTCTTTTCGGGTCTCGGAACTTCGCTATCTCTACCTTATGCGCATGGCCGACGAGCAGATCATCGGTGACGTCGTAGATTGCGTTCTTTACTGTTGTCTTAAGGGACATGGTGAATCCTCAGCAGTTCATCGGCTCGTTTAACGCACGAGGGCTTTGTTCAGGTAATCCAGGGACAGACGCCTGTACGCATCCAAGGCTGCGTCAACGCCGCTGAAATCGCAGCTAAAAGCAGCGTCTGCGCCTTCCAAGCACCAGCGCCCCTCAAACCCGAAAGTCCCGAGTAGCGTGTTGATGCGGCTGTTCATGTTCGAGCCGTTGGCATGCTTCCTCCCGAACACAGCGAACGGTCGACGGAAGAGGATGGAGAAGACCGAGGCGTGGAAGCTGTCGGTGAGAACGCACGCCGCGCCGTCGAGCAAGGAAAGAAACTCCGAGGGATCGCCTCCGAAGTAACGACACTGCGGGTCCATGTAGTCGATGATTTCATAGCCCCTGCTGGCAAGTTGGCGCGCGAGCTCAATCTGCTCGTCCGACCGCTCCCCCAGGTTGAACTGGAATACGTACTTTCCGCTCGGCCGCACGTCTGCCTCCACCTCGCGCCACTCCTCGGCATCAAGTAGCATGGTGGGGTCGAGCGTCACAGCGGGCTTGCTCCCGACCATATCGGCGACGATGCTCGCACCAGCCTCCTCGCGTACGCTTATGGCCCTATATTTGCCGAGCTCATCCTTGAACAGGGCCTTCCACACATCGGGGACTGAATCCAGGCCGAAACTCGCCGAGTAGGCCACTCGCTTGTCGGCATCCGCGAATCGGAGTAGATAGTCGTTGGAGTAGCAGCAATCCAGGTCGTCACCCCACCAGAGGGGGTTCCAAACCTGGTCACTTCCTACAACGAAGGAATCGAACTCCTCGTTAAGGGACCCCGAAAGACCCCGCTCGGATTTGATGAACCTGGTGGGAATATTGCGGCTCGTGAACTCAGAGAACGCGGCGTCCCTGTTGAGCTCCTTGCGAGTCTTGAGCCTAATCTTCCCGCCCTCCTTCTCGAAGTGCTTTCGGTAGAACCCCTTGATAGCGGAGGTCTTCTGAACTGTGACCAGGGTCACAACATCGTGCCCCATACCGCGCAGCACAGTGCTCAGCGCATAGTTCTGCAGTCTATTGCCATAATTGAAGTCACCGTACAAGGTAACGATTCCGAGTTTCATGTCCCATACCGCCTTTAGATAATCTTCTCGGCCAACAATTAATCGCCGTGAGCCAGGCCGAGGTCAATCAAAGAGCCCAGCTTTGAGTCACTCTCATCGTCAATCGGATCCAACCCCGCCCCGTTGAAAAGCGTCAGCTCCCCGAATATCAGCCTTTCTCCGAGCACGTACCAGTCACAGCGAACTTGCGGTATCCCCCGCGTAAGCTCGGCGCTCAGCTCAAGCATCTCCTTCAGATTCTCCGGACGCTCAACCTCGACGGGAGAAACGGGGATTCCAGCCCAGTCTATGCGAACGGGATTCCACTCGGCATCGTAGTAGTTGCAGGTATGCTCGCCGAACCTGCCCCTATGCACCTCGATGAGGGTCGGCTTGCCCCCGAAGCAGGTAACCTTGTAATCGACCAGACCGGACTCATGCCCTTCGTCCTCGAGGTATTCCTCGGCCATCACCACGGGGATTACGTCCTTATACGGCCACTCCCGGGTCCACCAGAAATAGTTACGCTTCAAATGCTTTGCGAGGAGCTTCTTCGCCGCATCGAAGTCGAAAGTCGCCTTATCGCGGCAAATCGCGACTCCACCGCTGTCATGGTTTGTTTTGAGGACAAACTGGTTAGGAAGCCCATCTATCGAGACGTCCTCGACATCTCTCCAGTATCCATAAGTCTCAGTGACGTACTTCTCGCCGATTTTGTCGGCAACCCACTTCTTTACCGCCAACTTGTCTACAAGTGTGTTGTAAAGCGGGTTACGATCGTGCAGTTTCAGCCAGTTGAGCTTTTCGTTGAACCCCTGCGGGTTATTCAGGTCGAGCCTCTTACCGATTAGCGCTCTGTACATGATGCGCAAGTGTTGCTCATCCGGAACAAAGCGCGTCAACCCTGCGCGCGAGACCAGGGAATACACCCTGAGCGGGTGCTTGATGTATTGAGTTGCTTTCGAAATCAGGCTCATCTGTTTCCCCCATGCAATGTTCTCGGCGTTCGATCCCGCTTCAGCGCGCCCCATCTAATGCTCGCCATAATCGCCACGGCGAGGAAATAGGTAATCAGGTTTGGGATAGTCGTAAACAAAGCCCCGCTCGTGAAAGCGTATGTCAAGAAAAAAATCTGAACGCACAAAGACAGGCGAAGGTACGCCTTGAAATGCCCGTCATCGGTCAAGGCAATCGTGTGGAACGTGAGCAGCAGGCTCGCTGCACAGCCCAGCAAAACAACGGCTGTCCCCACATAGCCTGTTTCGTAAAGGAGGTTAAGCAGCTCATTATGGGCCATATAGGTAATCGTCACGCCGTCTGGCCAGCGATAGCAGTAGCTCGTCCACCCATGCCCGAACACGGGCGACTGAGCAAGACCGTTGAGGGCGTAATCCCACAAATAAGTCCTGTTATTGACATTGTCCTCAAAGCTTGTGTTGCTCGAGAAAGTGGTGGTCAACCTTTCGATTGTCGCCTCGATACCAGGGATGAGCGGCGCAAGCACGGCAACCGCCAGAACCACCAATGCACCGACGCCGATGGCCTTTAGATACCGATGCTGATTGTTTGAAATCAGGTAGACAAAACCGACCGCGAATATGCCGCAAAGCAGATGCGCCCTCTTGGTCGTAAGCACCAAGGCAACAAAGAAGACCAGAGCAAGAAAGACGTAGAACCGCTTGCTTCTCGTCTTTTGAGAATCGTAAAACGCCAAAGCCGAAGTGAGGATGAAGCCTATTGTGCAGAATGTCCCGTTATGGCTATAGTGCGATGCCAAACCTGACCGATAGTCCTGAGCCATTGGAACGTTGGAATAGAAAGTCGGCTTGATAAAGCCTGAATATAGCTGAGGAAAAACGTAGCAGGCTATAGTCGCGATGGCAAAAACGAGCAGGACCGCAATGAATGCGGTGATTGTAGGCTCAATCCATTTCGTATTTTCAACCGAAAAGACGGCAAGGGCCACGGTACAGACCAGCGCGACAGTGGCGGCAAGGTCGTAGCCGCCGCCAGCGACATAACCGACAGCCGCCATAACAGCCACGAGGAGCCAAGGCAGCATCGGAACGATTGCGCGCAAGTCAAATTCGAGAAGCCGCCCACTTCGAACCGCCAAGATTGCAACCAGAACAATTGCCGAAGCAAACAGCAGGATGCTCACACGGTATGTGATAAGCGAAGAGCAGAAAGCGAAAAGACAGACCAATAAAGCGATGACCGAGAAGGCGGTTGCGCCTTCACATCTTCTTTTTGCGCCGCTAAGCACTGCGAACCACCCCCGCAAAACGCGAGAGAGGTCTATGCAGGGAAATGCTGAAAGAGCCACCGTCATCATGAGCGTCGCTCCCCAGCGGGGCAAATCGCAAGTCCAGCGCACATTGCAAGATAGGCAGCGCTCGGATTAAAGAACGAGCTCTCAGACGTGCTTGAGATGAGGAGGTAGGCAAAAATGCAAATGACCGGGAGGCGAGACCCCCCCCCTGCCTTATAGCACATGACGAACAGAGCAATTAAAAGAGCGGCAAAGGCAACCAACCCGAAATAACCGAACTGCGCCAAGACCGTAGGCCAAAAAGTGTCACTCAAAAACGATGCAGCCCCAGGGGCAAGACCCCAAACAGTAGAAAGTCCGTACGCGTAATAAAGCGGCGAGTAATTATCGATCTGAGCGGTGACGGCGGACCCATACGTCGCGAAGCCAGTCCCGAGCGGGAAATAATCGTTTGCGACGGCAATCGCCTGGCGAGCCAGCTCGCCTCTTGCGTATCCTGCGGATTGGTAATAGTTGATGTACTGATCCATGCCGATAAGTGCTACGGCTGCCAGCCCCAGCGCAATATGCACCACCGAAAGCCTGTTGCTCTTGCCAAAGGTCAAGAGCAACAGGAGACAGACTGCCGCAAATGCAAAGCCCTTTGACCGCAGCGACAGCAAAACAACAAGCATGCCCATGACAATAAAAGGCATATTGCGCTCCCTATCCTTCATGAGGAACGCCGTAAGCCCGGCGGCACAAAATACAAGGTATGTCGGATGATCGAACACAAAAGTAAAAGAAGCCCTGATGCCAAACCGAGCCTCCGATCCCATACCGAAATCGAAAAACAGATTCCCGATTCCAAGCACCGTCATCACGACGAGAAGAATCTTCGCCTCGATTTCAAAAAGCGTAGAAAGGCGTTCAGAACAAGCAAAGGCATAGATTGAGGCAATTAGCGCAATTGGGAATTTGCAGCAAGTAAGAAAATCCGTCAGAATCGCCGCGGTTGATGCATGGACCCCGCAGAACGCATTGCCGAGGAAAGCTGCGGAAACTACCACAAACAGCCATACCAGAGCAAGTCTGGACGAAGTCGACATGCCGTCGGCAAGAGCGTTTTTGCTTGCATGAAATCGAAAAAAGGCGGCGCACACCACGGCAATAGTCGCAATCTCATCACAATAAGAAAAGCCCATCGCGCCCTGAATCGCCTCTCCGAAAAGCGCCAAATTCAGAAACAATAGCAGAGCGAGATCCCCCACGCTGGTCTCAAGAAACAGCGATGAGCGGCGTGACGCCCTAGGCACCCCCAACGAAACATCGACCATACCTACAGCGCCTCATGCGTCTCATACACGTGCGCATCGGCCTTGCTGGCGGCACTCAGGCCATCGTTCACCTGGGCGCACATGTCGCAGGTCGAGCACGCGTCCAACTGTTCCTTGGTCACGCGACCCTCCTCGTAGTCGCGCACCACTTTTAGCTCGTGCATATCGTAGGCCTTCATGCCCAATAAGCTCTTCGCCTTGTGCTTTATCACCCAGGCGGCGGGCTTCCAGATATACTTGTGCATGGCCGGGGAGACGCTGCCTATCATCCAGCAGTTGCGGTCGCAGTGGCGCACTTTGGCACGCACGGCTTCGGCCTGCTCCGAATTCCACAGTTCGTCCCAGCTTCGCTTGTTCAGATTACCCATGACCTCCTTGTCCTTGGTCCCGTTACAAGGCATCACGTCGCCGTAGGGGTCGATGAAAAACGTGTCGAAGGCCATGTCGCAAGGCAGAAGACGCGGCTGTCCGTAGATATAGTTGATGAGCCCGTGGTTGAAGTAGGCGCGGAACCACTTCTTTGGGCTGTTGGACTTCAACAGATCGTTCACTAGCTCTTCGAAGTTCTTGGCCACCATGGGGCGATCGCGGATGACGTTCTTGGCCTCCACGAAGTAAAAGCTGTTGTGCAGGCTCGCCGTGGCGAACTCCATGCCCAGCTCATCGGAAATCTTGTACAGCGGCACCAGGTCGGGGGCGTTTCTGTCCTGCACCGTCATGCCGAAGCCCACGTCAGGGTGCTTCAGCTCAACCAATTTCTTTAGGGTCTCGTAGCCGCGCTTGTAGCCGTCCTCGAGACCGCGAATCTCGTCGTTGGTCTGCTGCAGGCCCTCGATGGATATGCGGATGCCCACCTCGGGGAACTCCTCGCACAGATCGATGATGCGGTCAGTGAAGAAACCGTTGGTAGAGATGACTATGCGGTCGCTCTTCTTGTAGAGTTCCCGCACGATATCCTTTAGGTCCTGGCGAATGAAGGGCTCGCCTCCCGTGATGTTGGTGAAGTACATCTTGGGGAGCTTCTTTATCGTCTCGATGGACAGCTCCTCGTCGGGGCGGCTGGGCGCCTTGTAGCGGCTGCACATGGTGCACCGCGCGTTGCAGCGGTACGTCACTATGACGGTGCCGTTGAGCTTCTTGTCTGCCATGTCTATCTATCTCCTCGCTCGCCGCCGGGCTGTAAGATGCCCGTCAGCGTTTCCAAATGCTTCCGTGCAGTGTACCTGTCGTTCGCAAGTGCTAGGCCGTTGCCTCCATGAAGCCTGGAAAGCTCCGAATCGCCAACATAGCGCGCCACAGCCCTCCCCAGGGCGTCAGTGTCCCCAAACGGCACCACGGCGCCCGTTTCGCCATCCTCAACGATCTCGGGCATACAGCCCACATTGAATACAACAGCTGGCTTGCCATGCGCATAAGCCTCCAGAACAGCGTTCGGCATATTCTCGTACCACGTCGAGGGGCACGCAATGCACGCGGCCCCGTCGATCAGGGCGTCCTTCTCGGCTCCTTTCACGAACCCCACGAATTTAATGCGGTCGGCTGCATCGGCAGCCTCAACCTGCGCCATGATGCCCTTCGCATACTCGTCGTCAGTCCTTCCCGTCACCTTCAGGCGCAGACCCGGTCGGTCGATAGCCGCCTGAACAAGCAGGTCTACGCCCTTCTCATGGCTGATACGCCCGAGATACAGCACGTAGGGGTCGCCCTGCGCAGGTTCGGCCCTGCGCTCGTATGTGGGCACGAAGGTCGGCACCACGTTGACCTTGCCCCTGTCCACGCCCGACTTCTCGAGCAATGATGCCGTGAAGGTCGTGGGGCACACGAAGGAGTCCACGCAGCCGAAGAGCCTCCGGGCTCGGTGGAACTTCATAGAGGCCACGCGCACCTCAGTCGTGGCGCGCGAGCCGTGGCAGCAGCGCCTTTCGCGCGCCTTGGAGTAATCACCACCGATACACGCCGTGCATATCTGACCGTCGCACAGGAAGTCCGATCGCGGACACATGATATTGAAATCGGATAGCCTGTGCACCACGCGCACACCCTCATCCTTGGCAGCCTTAAACACACTCGGCGACAGGGCGTTAATCTGCTGGAGCACGTACACCACGTCAGGCTTTTCGTCGCGGATGAGACGACGCAGATTCTTGTAGGCCTCCATGTTGTAGAACGCGCAGGAAAGCAGCCTCGCTACATTCTTTGGAGTCTTCTTGACGTTATCGAAGTAAGCGTCACCCGACTCACTCTTCCCATGCGGGAAATAACGCGCGAAAGGCGTCTCCTCATTTAGAGGGCTTCGCACTGAATACGGGATGACAGTGTGCCCAGCTTCCTCGAGCAGTCTCTTCACGTTGAACATGTAAATCTCGGGGCCGCCCGAGACGTAGTAGCGATAGTTCGCGAGGACGATTTTCATCGGGCCTCTCCTTCGTATAAAGCGAGGGTCCGCTTAACCACGGAGTCCCAATCGTATGTCGTGTTGACGCGCTCGCGGGCCGCAATCCCAAGACGGGAAGCCATCGCAGAATCGCCGAGAGCATCCTGAAGGACGCGTCTCAGGTCGGCCGCGTCACCCTTCTTAAATGTCAGCCCAGCCCCGGCCAGCACGTCGGCACACTCGGGCACATCGCTCGTCACGCAACACCGACCGTGAGCCATAGCCTCAAGCAGGCTCATAGGCATACCCTCAACGTCAGAGGGCAGCACGTAGGCATAGGCGTTTGAGTACAACTCCTCCAGAGGCTCTTCGGAAACAAACCCTGTAAACAGGATACGTATATCTCCCTCGGCAAGCACATGCAGCTTTTTCTCAAACTCGGACGTGTCCGAACCGCCGCCTGCAATGACCAGGCGCTTGTTGGTTTCTAGCTTCTTAAAAGCCTCAATCAGCAACTCGGGGCGCTTCTCGGGCACCAGGCGCCCAAGATACAGCAGGTAGGAACCCTTGTCGAGACCCCACCTCGCCTTGATAGAGTCCGCGGCCCTTGCGGCTTTATCGTCGACGCCGTTGGGTATGAACACGGCCTCACGGCCGTAAGTCTGCCTAAAGTAAGCCCTGTTGGCCTCGGAGAGCACGATCAATGCATCCGCCTTAGTCGCCGCCGCCCTCTCGCCCATCTTGATATACGCGCTGGCAAGCCTTCCCCACTTGGCGCGCTGCCAATCCAGGCCATGAATGGTCGCCACGGTGTTGACTCCCGCTAGTTTGGCTAACGGCAGCGGCACACATGGGCCCTCGGCGTGATAATGGATGACGTCTGGACGATCCTTGATTGCAGCTAGAGTTGCGAAGTACGACGAGCTGAGAGCCGCCAGGCCCTTCTTGTCGATGGTACGCACGGGCACCACGCGCACGCCGTCCACAACGCGCTCGATTGTCTGCACAGCGTCGCCGGTCATCACATCTGAGCCGCTTCGGTCGTAGCAGGTCACCTCATGGCCCAATGCCGCCATGCGCCGCGCAAGCTCGGTCACCACAACCTCAACGCCGCCCTCGCGCGAGCCATAACGCTTATGACCTATCATCGCGATGCGCACGTCGTCAACACTCCCCATAGTATTCGCGATACCACATGGCGAATGCACGCAGTCCGTCCTCCAAGGGAGTGGCCGGCTTGTAGCCGAAATCGCGTTCGAGGGCGCTCGTGTCTGCGTAGGTCACGGGTACGTCGCCGGGCTGCATGGGCACCAGTTCCTTGTGCGCCTCGAAGTCATAGTCTGCTGACAGCACGCCCTCCTCAACCAACACACGCTGCAAAGTATCCACAAAATCTAACAGGCTCTCTGGATGAGAATTACCTATGTTGTACACGCGGTGCGCAGCCATAGGTAAGCCGTCGGCGCCCATCCTCACCTCGGGAGCTCCGCCCACAACCCTGCACACGCCCTCCACGATGTCGTCCACGTAAGTAAAGTCTCTCCTGCAGTCGCCCATATTGAAAATCTTTATGGTGTCTCCGCGGCGCAGCTTCTCGGTGAAGCCGAAGTACGCCATGTCAGGGCGCCCCATAGGCCCATATACCGTGAAGAAGCGAAGCCCTGTGGCCGGAATAGAGTAAAGCTTAGAATAGGCTGCGGCCATCAGCTCGTTGGACTTCTTGGTGGCGGCGTAAAGCGACACCGGTGAGTCAACGCGATCATCCTCGCTGAAGGGCACTTTCTCGTTGCCACCGTAGACCGAGCTCGAGCTCGCATACACCAGGTGCTTCACCGGGTGGTGGCGACAACCCTCCAGTATGTTGAAGAAGCCGATAAGGTTACTGTCGATGTAGGCCTTGGGATTCTCGATGGAGTAACGTACGCCGGCCTGTGCGGCCAGGTTAACGACGACGTCGAAGCCGTTCTCGGCGAACAAGCGCTCGATGAGCGCCGCGTCGCACAGGTCGCCGCGCACGAACTCGAAGTGGCCATCGACATCGGCCTCAGCCAGCATGCGCAGGCGAGCCTCCTTGATGCCGGGATCGTAGTAGCTGTTCACGTTGTCCAAGCCAACGATCTTGTCGTCTGTCGTTTCCAACAGCTTCTTCACCAGGAACGCGCCGATGAAGCCAGCGGCTCCGGTGACGAGGACTTTGCGTTGAGTCATGCCCGTCACCTAGTCCCTCTTGAATAAATCGCGGGTGTACACCTTGCCCGCTACGTCGACAAGGTCGTCACTCCAACGATTGGCCACGATCACGTCGCACCTAGCCTTGAAGGCCTCCAAGTCGTGTGTCACCTCGGAGCCGAAGAACTCGGGAGCGTCGAGTGTGGGCTCGTAGACGATGACCGGCACGCCCTTTGCCTTCACACGCTTCATCACGCCCTGGATGGAGCTGGCGCGGAAGTTGTCGGAATTGGTCTTCATGGTCAGACGGTACACGCCCACCACGGGCTTGGGCTTGCCCTCGTACACCTTATCCCAGACGAGCTGCAGCACCTCGTCTGCGATGTAGTCCTTGCGGGTGCGGTTCGCGTCCACGATGGCCTCGATAAGGTTCTGAGGCACGTCTTTATAGTTGGCCAAGAGTTGTTTGGTATCTTTAGGCAGACAGTAGCCGCCGTAGCCAAAGGAAGGGTTGTTGTAGTGCAAACCGATGCGAGGCTCCAGGCAGACGCCCTCGATGACGTCGCGGGTGTTGAGCCCGCGAACCTCGCAATAGGTGTCCAGCTCGTTGAAGTAGGCCACGCGAAGGGCAAGATAAGTGTTCGCGAAAAGCTTCACGGCCTCTGCCTCGGTGATGCCCAGCACGAGCTTCGGAACGCCAACGGTGCCGTCGGCGTTGGTGCGGGTCAACTCGGCCGGGTCCGCACCTTGGACCAGAAGCTCTGCAAACTTCTCAGCCGCATCAACGGCCTCAACGTCGCCCTTTGGAGCACCCACAACGATGCGACTGGGGTGCAGGTTGTCATAGAGAGCCTTGCTCTCGCGCAGGAACTCGGGGCTAAAGATGATACGGCTATCGCCCATCTTCTCGCGCAGGCTCGCCGTGTAGCCCACGGGGATGGTCGACTTGATGACAATCCATGCGGTGGGGTTCACCGAGCGGATGGCGCTAATTGCGGCCTCCACCGAGCTCGTGTCGAAGAAGTTGCGGTCGGAGTCGTAGTTCGTCGGCGTCGCCACGACGGCGTAGTCCGCGCCGCTATATGCTTCGGCGGCGTCTACAGTTACGTGAAGGTTGAGATTCTTCGTACCCGCCTTCGCCTCGGCCAGGAATCGTTCAATCTCGTTATCCTGAATCGGGGAGATGAACTGCCTGAGCTTCTCGACCTTCTCGGGTACGATGTCAAGCGCGTACACCTCATTGTGCTGTGAGAGCAAGACAGCAAGGGACAGGCCCACATAGCCGGTGCCGGCGACTGCGATTTTCATTTTCTTCTCTTTCATTGTTAATTCCCCTGTGCCGTAAGCACGACGCCCACGGTCTGAACAATCAGCTTCAAATCGCTCCATACGGAGCACTTCTTGATGTAAAGCAGGTCGAGGTCAACCCACTCGTCGAATGTGATGGAGTCGCGGTTGCGACGAGTCTGCCAGTAGCAGGTGAGGCCGGGCTTGACCAGCAACCTCTGTCGCTGGTAGTCGTCGTAGGTCGCGACCTCAGCCGGCAACGCGGGACGCGGGCCCACGATGCTCATATCCGAGCGCAGGACATTGATGAACTGGGGCAGCTCGTCGAGCGACAGCTTGCGCAGCCACTTGCCCACGCGGGTGATACGCGGGTCCTCGGCGATCTTGAATACCGGGCCGGTCTTCTCGTTGAGCTCCCTGAGCTCGGCGAGCTTGTCCTCGGCGTCCACGCACATGCTGCGGAACTTCAGCATCCGGAAGGTTCTGCCGTCCTTGCCCACTCGCTCCTGGCTGAAGAACACGGGGGCCTTCGGATCGTCGACCTTGATGAGGACCGCGATGATGGCGTACAGCCAGCAAAACACGATGAGCACCGCCGCACTGAAAACGATGTCGAACGCACGCTTAACAAAGCGGTACGCCACCCTGTCCTCGATGCCGGTAACCGGCACGCTCCCAAGCTCCTCCTTGAGGCGTCTGGCGCGCTCGGAGCTTTCGACTGAGACCCCACCGCCATTGATGTCATACGCGAGGCCGCTGCGCACAGTTTTGCGCTCCAAGGTACTGTTGTTCCCCGTCGCTCGCCTGGCTTCGCCTGACGGCGAATCCCAAACGTCGGACCTCGCCTTCGCGGGCTCGCAAACGGCCGTGAAATCACTGGCCACTATGCGCGCACCGCCTTAAAAACGAGTTTTGCAAGAAATTGCCCTCCCATGCTGCCAACGCGTTTATAATTGAACCCAGAAATGCGGCGTATCCGCAGGCCACTCGCGAAACAGCTCACGACCTGCGAAAACGCCTCTTCTTTGTTCGTGCTAGATTTGGCGGGAAGCGCGAACGCACCCTTGTTTTTCGCAGAGAACTCCGGGCGCATTTTTAATATGCGCAAAGGGATGTCCGAACGGAGCACATTGATGAACTGCGGCAGCTCGTCCAGGCTCAGCTTACGCAGCCACTTGCCTACGCGGGTGATACGCGGGTCCTCCGCGATCTTGAACACCGGGCCGGTCTTCTCGTTGAGCTCTTTGAGGTCTGCCAGCTTCTCCTCGGCGTCCACGCACATGCTGCGGAACTTCAGCATTTCGAACTCGCTGCCGTTTTTGCCCACGCGGGTCTGCTTGAAGAACACGGGGCCTTTGGGGTCGTCGACCTTCACCAAAATGGCGATGATGACGAAAAGCCAGCTCAGCAGCATCAGAACCGCCGCACTGAACGCGAAGTCGAAAACTCGCTTCACAAAGCGGTAGGCGATCCGGCCATCGGTCCCCGTTATGGGTTCGTCCCCAAGTTCCGCCTTCAACTTCTCGGCGCGCTCAAGGCTTTCGCGACGACGTTCCTGCATGTCGAAATCGTAGATAGCGCCGCTACGCACGGTCTTGTGGCAGGTCGAGGTTTTGCTGGCCGGCGAGGTTTCCGGCATGGCCACGATGTTGCATTGTTCCCTGCGTCCCCCCCCGTCGATTCCTTTGCAGCTGTAGCTTCCCCGGTCATTACGAATGCGCCATCCCGTCTTCGGGCGCCTTCAACGGCGCCGTTGCGCCCGTCTTCGGCATGTACATCGCTGTTCCGAATTCCCTTTTCACGCTGCTGTCGTTCACTTTTCCCTATCCAAAAGCTTGCCTTGGGCTTTGCTGACCATTTGCAGGCCTGCTTGGGCTCGCACGGTGCGGCCGCCCATCGGCATTTCCAGATACGCCAGGCGCTTGCGATGGTTCACCTTGCGCACCCAGTCTTCCCTGCCCTTAAGCGGGCCCTCCACGATCACCAGCTTGCCGTCTTCCATGTAGCCCACGGACTCCCCGACGGTTCGCTGGTCTTTTTGGGTGACCTTTTGCACCCACGCTCGTTCGTCTTCTGTCAGGGGGATGAATGCGTTGTCGTTTCCCAGGATCTTGGTGAGGCTTCTCACGCGGCGCAGCTTGTCGGCCAGCTCGTCTACCTGCGACGTTACGCAGATCAGGTAGCCAGGGAACAAGCGCTCCTTCGAAGGTATCCAGGTGCCATCGGGTCGCCTTTTGCCGGTCAGGTACTGCGGGACGAAGCATTCGTCCAGCACGTCGTCGGCTGCCTGCTTGATGTCGTCGCATGCCGTCTTCTCGCGGCCGGTCTCAACTTGCACGACGTACCACATGGGCCGCCCCTTTCCGCTTAGCTTCCTGAATTTTGGGATGGCTGCGCCAGCCCGCCATGGTGCGGCAGGTGGCTGTTGGAAAACGCATTCATTCCCCTGGCGCCAACGAACACCGAACGCGATGCTGTTCAGGGCACCCTGGTATGGTGCAGGCTGCTGCGCCTGGGGCGTGCCGGCCTACGGAAAACGCGCTGATGGGGTTTCGCCGCAGTGTCAGTGGCACGACATCTTTTGCGATGCGGTGGCCCCGACATGATGCAGAAAACGGGCCATCGGCTTGTTTTCCATCTCGCAATAATACACGAGAATATTTGCTGTGTTGTAAAAATGCTGTTATGCCCCCTACATCTTCGCATGCAATGTCCCGAGAGCACATGTTTCTGCAATAAGCGCGGTTTTATGTGGGTCTTTGTGAGAGCCGTTCCACAGCGGGCGAAGGGGTGCTTCCGGGCGCGGCGCGTTGGCGGCGCTTCCGCTTACCCCCGCCGACGTTTACCGCGTTTCCCCTGATGACGCGAGCGCGCATTCCTCCGCGGCCTGCATGGGGCGGCCCCGGCATGCGGCTTGCCATTTCCGCGGCCTTTGCTGGGGCCGCTCTCCCCGCGTTCCCCGATTCATCTGCTAGAATCGCTTCTGCATTGCTTCTGCGCTTATCATTTGGGGGAGACCGTCTTGAAACACTTGTACACGCTCCGCGCCGTTGGCCGACGCGCCGTCGCGCTTGCGCTGAGCGCGGTACTGGCCGTCACCTGCGTCTCGCTGGCGCCGCTTGGCCTGGCTTTCGCCCAGGAGGAGTCCCCTGACACCGCTTCGCAATCCGATTCCCCCGAGGTCAAAACCGTGCGCGTGGGCTGGCTGATCAGCAACCAGGGCTTCCAAAACGGCATGCCCGGCGAATACATGTCCGGCTGGGGCTACGAGTACCTGCAAACGCTGTCCTACTACACCCCCGGATGGAAATACGAGTACATCCCCGGCACCTTCCCCGAGCTTATACAGAAGCTCAAGGACGGCGAGATCGACCTCATGCCCAACATCTCCTACACGCCCGAGCGCGCCGAGAAGCTGCTGTTCTCGTCGAACCCTCAGGGCATGGAGCACTATTACATCTGCGCGAAACCCACCAACGATGCGCTGGGGGCGGGCGACCCGGCCGCGCTCAACGGCTTAACCATCGGCGTCAACCCCGACGTCGTGCAAACCGAAGTGGGCAAGCAATGGATCGAGAATCAGGGCATCAGCTGCGACTACCGCTATTACAGCAGCGGCAATGCGCTGTTCGACGCGCTTTCTTCCGGCGAGGTGGACGCCATCATCATGAACGACACCATCTCGTCGGCCGACGCCATGCCCGTGTTCTCCGTGGGCGAGAGCAACTACTTCTTCGCCGTGCCCAAATCGCGCCAGGACCTTATGGACGACATCAACACGGCCATGGCCATGCTCAGAAGCACCAACCCGCGCTACAACGACGAGGCCAAAACCCGCTATTCCGCGCGCAACAGCGGCTCGTCGGCGCTGAACGGCCCCGAGAGCGCTTGGCTTGCCGACCACGGCAACACTATCACCTTCGGGTACTTGGACAACCTGCTGCCGTTCTCTAATCAGGGGGAGGACGGGCAGATCGAGGGCTCGCTTTCCGCCCTGGTCAGCACGTTGGAGGAACAATACGGCATCACGGTGAACGCCGTGCCGTTCGAGTCGAACAAGGAGCTCACTGACGCGCTGCGCGACGGCACCGTGGACGTGGCCATGCCCGTCAACATGGACTACTGGCTTGCCGAGCAGGCGGGGTTCATTCAGTCGTCGGCAGTAACCACCACCTCGCTTGTGGCCATCTACACGGGCGGCAACCTTGACGACGCGCTGAAGAACATCGCGTTCCACGACCGTTCGCTGCTGGACAGCAGCGACCTGCACGTACGCTACCCCGAAGCCACCATCACGCAATACCCCACGGCGCATACATGCGTCGACGCCATCAAGGCGGGCAAGGCAACGTGCATGATCATGACCGTCACCGGGCTTGACACGCTGCGCGACGAGGTCGATCTGGGCAGCCTGGTCACCGCCGAGATGCCCAGGAGCATCGAGCTGGCTTGCTGGATGCGGCAAGGCGACGCGCAGCTGCTCAGCATCGTGAACAAGGGCATCGTCAGCGCCGCCGACGACATCGCGGCAAGCGCGTACTCGCATTATTCCTATTCCGACGGGCAATCCAAGTTCGCCCAGTTCGTCGAGCACAACCGCGTGGCCATCCTCACGGGCATCGGCGCGTTGTTTGTGGGCGCCATCGCCATCCTGGCGTGGGCGCTGCACAGCGCGCGCGAGGCGCAACGCAGGGCGCAGGAGGCCAGTGCCGCGAAAACCGCGTTCCTTTCCCGCATGAGCCACGACATCCGCACGCCGCTCAACGGCATCTTGGGGCTTTTGGAGCTCAACGGGCAGCATCCTGACGACGCGGAGGCGAACAGCCAGAACCGCGAGAAAGCCAAGGTAGCGGCCAATCATCTGCTCACGCTGATCAACGACATCCTGGAGATGAGCAAAATCGAGGACCACGCCGTTGAGCTTGAGAACCTGCCGTTCAACCTGACGGACCTTTGCCGCGACATCTTCGTGCTGGGGCAGATCCGCGCCAACAGCCGCGACGTCACGCTGACCACCAGCGGCCCGGACACCTTCACCTACCCCGACGTGTACGGCAGCCCCCTGCACGTACGCCGCGTGCTCCTGAACCTGGTGGAGAACTGCATCAAGTACAACAAGCCCGGCGGCTCCGTGCACTGCTCGGCCGAGCAGATGGACCTGGTCGGGGACAGGGTCGTCTACCGCTTCATCATCAGCGACACGGGCATCGGCATGTCGCCGGAGTTCCTCAAGCACCTGTTCGAGCCGTTCGCGCAGGCCAACGACGACGCACGCAGCAACTACCAGGGCACGGGCATGGGCATGCCCATCGTGAAGGCGCTCGTGAAGAACATGGGCGGCACCATTTCCGTGAAAAGCGAGCTGGGCCAGGGCACCACGTTCACCGTGGACTTACCGTTTGTGATCAACCGCACGCCGGAGAAGGCCCTGGAAGCGTCGACCGATGCCGAAGAATGCGACATTTGCGGCATGAGCATCCTGCTGGTCGAGGACAACGAGCTGAACACCGAGATCGCCCAGACGCTGCTGGAACATGACGGCGCGCTGGTCACCACCGCCGCCAACGGCAAGGAAGCGCTCGAGCTGTTCCAAGCCAAGCCCGCCGGCGCGTTCGATGCCATCCTCATGGACGTCATGATGCCCGAGATGAACGGCTACGAGGCCACGCGCGCCATCCGCCTGTGCGACAAGCCCGACGCCGTCGACGTGCCCATCATCGCCATGACCGCCAACGCCTTCATCGAGGACGTAGCACGAGCCAAGGAATCCGGCATGAACGACCACCTGTCCAAGCCGATCGAGATCGAGAAGCTGAAGGCCACGCTAGCGAAGTATCGGGTGAGGTAGCGGGCGGCCCGGCGACTCGCGGGCGCGTCCCCGCGGTCGGCAGTCGGCACCTCAGCGGCTTTCGCCAACTACCCCTGCTTCCCCGCCAGAATGCGGCGGATTCCCTGCATGGATGACACGTCCTCAAGCACGGCTATAAGCTCGTCGCATTGGTAAAACACTCCGCGGCGACGGTTTCCCATGGGGCTGAGCATCCCCATTTCGCATGCTCTTTCTATGATCGTTGCGGCTGTGCGCATGGAGACTCCCAGCTCTTCGGCCACGAACGAACCGTTCACCACCGGCTGCTTCGCCAGCAGGTTGGGCAAGCGAAGCAAGGCGGACCCTTTGCGCTCGTGCATGCACTCCGCCCATTCCGCGAACACCCCGTCGATGTCCCGAGCGACCATGTTCCCGACGGCCACCGCAAGCTCAAGTGCGTCGACCAGCTGCTCGACGATTGCAAGCGGATTGCCGGCCTGGAACTGAACGATGGCGTCCATGTACGCGTCAATGTTGTGCAAAAGCCCGGCCGAAATGGGCAAACTTGCGTGCCGCAGCACGTCGGAGCTGCGCAGGATAGCATGCAGGAGGACCCTGCCCGTGCGGCCGTTTCCGTCGATGAACGGGTGAATCGTCTCGAATTGCGCGTGCACGACAGCAGCTTTCGCGATAGAGGGCATATTGCTGCCGTTCACGAAAGCAACCAGATCATCAAGGCAGCCGAGCACGCGGTCGGCGCACGGCGGCACGAACAGCGCGCCGTGCGGGCTATACGCGGTGCCGCCAACCCAAACCTGCTCGTCACGCAAGCAGCCGCCGAACGACAAACCCGCGTCTTGCCCATCCTGTCCGCCGCGTGTGATCAGGGCTTCGTGCACCTCGCGGATGCGCTCAACCGAAAGCTCTCCCGAAAAGCCGAGCGCGGCGCGCATGGCTGCAACGTTTCCAGCGATGATGCGGGCGTTTTGCGCCACATCGCTCGACAGCTCGGCCAGGGCAACGTTGCGCACACTCGACGTCATGTTCTCAATCTGCGAGCTCGCCGCCGACTCGCTGCGCAACAGCAAAGCTGGCAAATCGTAGCCGCGGGCTTCCTGCTGCGCATCGAAGCGAACAAGCAGGAAGGCAACTTCCTCCATGCGGCTTTGCAGTTCGGCGGGGATGAGGATGCCCTTGTCACGCAGCTCAAACGGAACCGCCGCGCGATACGTTCCAGTGATTTTCCGACGACGCGACTTCGGCACGCCCTCCAACGCATCGGGGTCAACCCGCCACGCAAGCTCCTCGTAACCCACGGGCTCCCATTGATAGCCCAGCTCGCCGTTGCCGCCCATGCGCCCCTCCGTTTCGCCTCCATGATGGTTTTGAATAGGGAAACTGATGTAGTTTCGTTTCTCTTGTGGCTAGTATAACGGAAGCGAATTGTGTTTTGCTTCCGTTAGGTAAGGCTTTATGGAAGTGAGATAGATTTCGCTTCCGTTAGGTAAGGCTTTATGGAAGTGAAATAGATTTCGCTTCCGTTAGATGCGCATTAGTGGAAGTGAATTACATTTCACTTCCGTTGTCGATGCATCATTTGAAGCGAAACTGCGCCTCGGGCGCTCTCGCGCATCGACGAAACTTGTTGGATTTGCAAGTTTCGTCGATAGCATAGTCAAAACTTGCAGCAGATGCAAGTTTTGACTATCGTGTCCATAACGCAAGGAATCGACTGGGAGGTGGGCCGTATGATCGTTCGGCAAAAATACCTGGACAAGCTTATCGCGTTCCAAGACACCGACCTGGTGAAAGTGGTCACGGGCATTCGCCGTTGCGGGAAATCGACCCTGCTTGACATGATGCGAGAGCACCTTGCCGCGCAAGGCGTTCCCGAGAATCGCCTGTTCACGTTCAAAATGGAGTCGATGGAGCTTGCAAGCATCGCCGATTATCGCGAGCTTTACGATCTTGTGGTCGGTCGCATCGCAGGTCAGCCGCATACCTATCTGTTCTTCGATGAGCTGCAAAACGTCGAAGGATGGGAAAAGGCGATCAACGCGCTGCGTGTAGACGCCGATTGCGACATCTATGTCACCGGGTCGAACGCGTTTTTGCTGTCCAGTGAGCTTGCGACGCTCATCTCCGGTCGTTACGTCGAAATCGCCATGCAGCCGCTCACGTTCGCCGAATACCTGGATTTTCGTGGCGCATCGTGGCAACCCGCCGGTAAAACCGGCTCCGACATAGCCCTGTTCGCGGACGGTTCCTTCGCCACCCTTTCCAGCTTGTTCGACCAGTACCGCATGTTCGGCGGCTTCCCCTACCTTGCGCTTCAAGAACCTAACGAGGCGAAACATCGCGAATACTTGCGCAGCATCTACCAGACGATCATCGTTCGCGATATCATGACGCGCGCCCAGCGAAAAGGCTTGCGGGCTGTGAGCAATCGTTCCGTGCTTGAGCGGATTTGCGCGTTTTTAGCCGACAATATCGGAAACGAAACCTCTTCGAACAAGATTGCGGGCACTTTGAAGGCGGACGGCGAGTCGACCAACAGGGCCACTACGGATTTTTATATTTCCACGCTTGTGGAAGCCTATCTGTTCAACCGCGTGCAGCGTTACGACATTAAAGGACGCGAGCTGCTGAAAACGGGCGGCAAGTACTACATTGCAGACGCAGGCATGCGCAGCTACCTGGACAGTTACCGAAACACCGACACCGGGCGTGTGCTCGAAAACCTGGTGTACAACCAGCTTGTCTTCGATGATTACGACGTGCTAGTGGGACATTTGCGGGGCGGAGAAGTCGATTTCGTTGCCACAAAGCCTCACCAGAAAATGTACGTCCAGGTCACCGAAGACATGCGCGACGAGGAAACCATGCGGCGCGAGCTTGCGCCCCTCAAGCGCATCGGGGACGAATACCGCAAAATCGTAGTGGTCGCGGAAGGAACCTATCCCGCGGACATCGATGGCATCGAGATCGTGAACGTCATCGATTTCCTGCTGCATAGGTAGAGCCGGGAAAGCCGCCCAGCGCCTTTCGGTCTGACGCTTGCCGCCCGGTCTGACATTTAGGGGACGTAGCACTAACTGTCAGACCCTAAACGTCCGGCACACTGCGCGCCGTCGGTGCCTACTGCGCACATCGACGAAACTTGTCGGATTTGCAAGTTTCGTCGATGGCATAGTCAAAACTTGCAGCTGATGCAAGTTTTGACCATCGAGGGGTGCGGCAGAAGACACTAGCGAACCTGAATCAGGCGACCTTTGCAGCAGGTGTTGCCCGACCTGATCTCGACGGCTTTTGCGACGGGTGTTGCCCGGCCTAAACGTGACGGCTTTTGCGCCAGGCATCGCCTAGCGCAAAAGCCGTCGATTCATTTGCAATGCCCTTAGGCTTCCACTTTTGCGGTGGAACCGGATTGTGTTTTGGTCACAGTTATTCGCTTGGGGATGTTCGCCTTCAGGTCCTCCACGTGGCTGATAATGCCCACCAGCTTGTTGCCGCCCGACAGGTCGGACAGCAGGCTGATAGCGTTGCCGAGCGCACCCTGGTCGAGCGAGCCGAAGCCCTCGTCCACGAACATGGTGTCGAACTCGATGCCGCCGGCGTGCGCCTGCACGATGTCGGAAAGCCCCAGCGCCAAGCATAGCGACGCCTGGAACGATTCGCCGCCCGAAAGCGACGACGCATCCCTGGCGCGCCCCGTGAAGCTGTCGATGACGTACAGCCCCAGGCCCGCCTTCGAATTGCCCGTGGACTCCGACCAGCGCACCAGCTCGAATTGGCCCGCCGTCAGCACGCGCAGGCGCTGGTTTGCCGCCGCGATCACCTTATCGAAGTACATGCCCTGAACGTACGCCTCGAAGCGGACTTTTGCGCGCCCGGTCAGGTTGCCGTTCGCTGCATCGGCCATCAGCTTGATCCGGCCGTAGCGCTCCTCGATGTCGCCTGCGCGCTTCAACGTTTTGCGCAGATGCTCGAGGCACTCCCCGTTCGCGGAAACGCGCAGGTTCACGGCGCCAAGGCGTTCGTTGGCCAGTTTGCCCTGCTCCTCGTATTCGCTACGCTCCTTGGCCGCTGCGACGGCGTCGCCGGCAGGCAACTCGGTCAGCTGTTTGTCCTTCGCCGCCAGCAGTTCGCGCTTGGTGGCTAGCTGCTGCGCATTCTGCTCGACCGCCTGCTGGGCCGCATCGCGCTTGCGCTTCAGGCTGTCCGCCTGCTGGCGCAGCCGCGCTGCCTCGGTTTGCGCTGTCTCGAGCGAGGGGAAATCCAGGTCGGCGCGCAGATGCTTCGCCTCCTGCTCGGCAAGCTGCTGTGCCTGCGTTTGGTTTTGCAGCGCCTCCTCGGCCTTGCGCACTTGCTCCGCCGCCTGCTTCACGGCTTCTTCCGCAGCTTGCTGGCCGTGTTGCGCGGAGACGAATGCGGAGACAGCGCGCTCAGCGTTGTTCAGCTCGGTTTGCGCAACGCTCGCGTCATGCTGCGCGTTCTCGAACGCACGCTGGGCTTCGTCTACGGAAACGACGGCCAGGCGCTCCCGGAGGGCGCGGGCTTCGGCATCGGCCGACGCATGGTCGCGTTCTGCAGCCTGGCGGGCATCCTTGACCTGCGACAACGCCGTTGCAGAACGCTCATGCGCCGCCTCGACGGCGGCAAGCGCTTTCGCCGCGTGCGCCGCCTCGTCGCAGCGCAGCTGCGCATCGGCCTTCGCTCGTTTTGCAGCCGCAACGCCATCGCGCGCTTGCGCAAGGGCCTGCGTGATGCTTTGCTCGCCGCCATGCTCCTTGTCGAACTCATCGAGCGCAAGCTGCGCGGTCTCGCAACGAGTCTTGGCGCCCTCGGCTTCGCGCGCCGCCTGGTCAACGGCCTTCTTCGACGCAGCCTCAACGACGGTCGCCTTGTCTATTTGATCATCACTCGGGATGCTGGCCTCCGCCTGTGCCGGCGACGGATGATGCACCGAACCGCACACCGGACAGGGCGAGCCGTCCCGCAAATCCGCCGCAAGCAGGCCCGCGCGGCCCGCGCGCTGGGCCTTTTGCAGCTGCTGCACCTGCGCCAGGTCCTTGTCATGCACGGTCTCTGCGGCTTTAAGCTGCTCGACAGCCTGGCGATACGGCTCGGCCGCAGCCTGAGCCGCCTGCCGCAATTCGTCGCGACGCTGCACCGCCCGAGAAGCATCCTGCTCCGCACGCAACGCGCGATCGAGCGCAGCGCCCGCCTCGCTCAGCGCAACGTCCGCACCGGCGAACGACTCGCTTGCCGCCTTCGCCTGCGCAACCGCATCCTGCGCTTTGCGTTCGGCCGCAACCAGCGACTCTTCCTGCTCCAGCAAGGTTTGCACCTGCTTTTGCGCCTTTTGCGCCGCCGCAACCTTGGCAGCAAAGTCTTTCGCACCCGCAAGCGCCTCGCCCGCAGCATTCACGCGCAGCTGCGCCGCATCGAACGCGGCCTTCGCCTGCGCCTGGCGAACGTCCGAGCCCGCAAGCTTCTCCACGGCCTGCGCCGCCTGCGCCCGCTGTTCCTCCGCCTTGCCGGCAGCTTCCTGCGCGGTCTCGGAAACCCGCTCAGCACGCGACAACGCTTCCTTCGCAGCCGAAACAGCCTGGTCAGCGCGCTGCAGCGCCTGGTATTTCGCGAACGTCCCCTCGATAACCGCCGCGCGCTCGGTTGCCTCCAGGCGTTCGGCATCGTGCGCGCACTCCTGCTGCAGCGCCGCCTGCAAACCTTCCGTCCGCCCCTCGTGCTGGGCGACCTCTTCGGCAAGCGCCGCACGTTCCTGCTCGTAACGCGGACGGTTCTTCACCTGCTTCACCAGCGCATTAGCATCCGCCCATTTTCGACGCAACTCCTCGACCTGCTCGCTGAGCTGCGCAGACTCTGCCTTATCGCGCGTCAAAAGCCCCTCAAGCAGCTCGACCAGCCACGCGCCCATAGGCGCTCCGCTGCGACGGCGCTCGTCAAGCTCCTCCTCGCGCGCATCCTCTGCCGCAAAACGGACGGTTTGCGCGCACCGCAAAACCTCGCTTTTCAGCTTCTCGTTCTCGCGCTCGAGTTTGCGGCACTCCTCGCCCAGGCGATCTTGCAGCATCTCGTACTTTTGCGTGGCGAACAGCTTGCGGAAGATGCCCTCGCGCGTTGCCGTGTCGGCCGTGAGCAGCTTACGAAACTCGCCCTGCGCCAGCATGACGATCTGCTTGAACTGGTTCGCATCGATGCCCAGCAGCTCTTCCACCTGCATGTTCACCTTGCGCACGCCGCTGATGCAACGCCCGTCAGGGAGCTCGATCTCCGCGTTCGCAGGCTCTTTCGTGGTGCCTTCGCCGCGCTTCTTAGCACGCTCGTAATCGGGATTGCGCTTTACGCGATAGGTCTGCCCGCGATAGGAGAACTCCAGCTCAACGAACGTTTTGCTTGCCGGATCGGCGAAATCGCTGCGCAAACTTGCGGAAGACCGGGCACCGTTTCGGCTGTCGCCGCTTGCCTCGCCGAACAACGCGAAGCAGATGGCGTCGAAGATCATGGTTTTGCCCGCGCCCGTGTCGCCGCACACCAGGTACACACCCGAGCAGCCAAGCGTCCGAAAGTCGATTTCCGTCTCGCCAGAATACGGTCCGAACGCGGACATGGTCAGCTTCAGCGGCTTCATTGCGCACCCTCTTCCTGCCCATCGGGGCCTTTTGCGGCCGAGTCCTCAACCTTCGCGATCAGCTTGCGCGCGAAATCTTGCTGCTCATCATCCAGGGGATTGCCCACCTGGCTTTCATAGAAGGCGCCGAACATCTCCAACGTGTCCATGCTGTCGGGGTCCGCCGTAAGCTGAGTTTGCGGGCGGTCGACAAGCACCGTCACATTGTCATAGTCCAGCATCATGGCGTTGGGGAACACTTCGTGGATCTTCGCCATAGCGTCCAACTGCGGATGCTCATCGGAAAGCGTGATGTGTAGGTAGTCCTGTGAGACATCGCGCACCGCGGCGGCCGGCGCGGACACATCGTCAGCCTGCACAGCCGCATCACCGGCGCCATCGGCCAGCGCCGCCTCGTCGTTGGCGTCATCCGCCGCCTTCCCATCGTTGGCGCCGCCAGCCGAAACTCCGGCATCCACCAGCGAACCGCCCGCTGCGGCACCCATCGCCAGCACATCCGCCAGCGTGCCGCGAACCTCGCGCACGTCATGCAGCGGCACGAGCGGAATCAGCTCGAACGATACGCATTCGCCCACGTCATCGCCCGGTTTCTTCTCCCCTAGCTCAACCAGCGCCACGCTCTTGCCATACCGCGCTTCGCTAAACGAATACTTCAGCGGCGAGCCCGAATAACGCACGGTGTCGCGCCCCACGCGCTGCGAGCGGTGCACATGCCCGAGCGCCACGTAGTCGAACGCGTTGTACACCGACACGTCCACGTTATCCATGCCGCCCAGCTTGATCTCGTCGTCGGCGCGATCGGGCGCCGTGCCGTACGCCGTCACCAGCTGGTGCGACAGCACAACGTTGCGTTTCCCCTGGTCGATATCGCACGCGCTCAGCACCGCACGCAACGCGGCCGAATAGTCGTCGCCGATTTCCTCATCGGGGAAGAACCTGCGCACGTCGCCGGGCTTCAAAAACGGCAGCAGCCAGAACTCCACCGGCCCGTGCTCATCCTCAAGCTCAACCCGCTCGACTTCGCCCGCATACACCGGAGGCAGGCAAACGCCCTGCTTCTCCAACAGCCCCTGCGCATAGGCGATGCGCTCGGCGGAATCATGGTTGCCGGGGATGGCCAGCACGCGCAAACCCGCCGCCACCGCATCGGTCAAAAACGCGTCGAACACGGTGACCGCCTCGGCGCTCGGCGATGCCTTGTCGTAGATGTCGCCGGCAATCAGCAGCACGCTGACCTGGTGCTTCTCCGCAATATCCAGTATCTGCCGCAAAATATAGCGTTGATCGTCCAGCATCGACATGCCGTTAACGCGCTTCCCGATATGCAAATCGGAAACATGCAGCACCTTCATCACGCAACCCCTTTCGTTGAAAGCCGCATCACAGGGCCTGCTCCGCGCACAGCTCAGACCATGTACCATCATCTCGCAAGGATTTCCAATAGCTGTACTATGCACGGGACAGCAAGGGCATTTTCGCGGTCGCGTCAACAACTAATCGCGCACAGCGATTATCGCATCGCCATTAACCTGGCGAATGTGCGCATCTGCGAACATCTCATCAACGGGCATCCAGCGACACTGCTTGCCTGGAGCCATTGCCGGCATCTACAACAAGAAAACAACGATCCCGCAAGCAGAATCAACCTTCTAAGTCTTTGCGCACTAGATAGCGCAAGTAGTCGGAACGGCTCATGGACAGGCTTTTCGCACGCTCGTCCATGCGGCGAACCTCCGCTTCGGTGTCGCGATACGTTATGGACTTCATACGTTCGCCGTACACGCACGGCCTACCGATAAGCACGGTCTCGCCCTCCGGCCATTCGCCGCTTTCGTACTTTTCAGCGTCTGCATGCAACTGCGCTATCTCGTTTTCCGAAAACGAGAATCGAGAGCGCAGATCCTTATCAGTGACCACAGCCACGATCGCCCCCTCCCAACCCCAATTCCTTGAGTGCACGCGTCGTCGGCGGCGTGTTTGCATGGAATATCAGCACACCGAACGATTTTATCCGTCCCGTCATCTCAATGGCCCTGCCATGCTGATCGAATCCAATGGCCACGAAATCGACCTCGCCGCTTTCACAACCGCGTCGAGCAACCGATACGGCATTTCGCCACGCGTGCAGCACCTGCTCCTCGGACAGCCCGTGCATGAGCGCATGCTCGTGCACGAATACCTCGTTCATAAGGCACTACTTTTGTCTTGCATTATAGAACCGCCTCGCTCAGGTCTCAAGTATCGAATCACCTTGAGTATGAGGCACCCGCCTTACATAGACCTTGCAAGCATGCCCGCTCTCAGTACGCCAAACCTTACGAAAGCGCCCCGCAAGCCTCCTAACCGATTCGGCAGCAGTGCCCGAATCGGCCCTCGAGACATCTGCACCGACCCATTAGCTCGCAGCTAACAACAGCGCTGACCGCAAACCGAGGCGCGACAAAACGGCAACGGATAAAACAGAACAGCAGTCAAATCAAACGGCCGGCGTGAAGCGTATCGCCCCGCGCCGGCCGTCTCATGCCTGCACGCTACTCCAAGTCGAACAGGCTCTTCATGTCCGTTTCCTTCATGGGCGAGCCGGAGGAGGGCAGGCTTGCCGCGCGGAATTTCTCCACGCTGGCGGTACCGCCCAGGAACTCCTCGGCCGTGCCCACCATGGTCACAATGCGGCCGTTCTTCGCAGTGAATGCCAGAACACCTTGCGTGCTGTTGGTGGTCTTGGTTTTCAGCAGCGAGGTGTTGAAGTTGATCAAACGCTGGTCGCTTGACACCAAGGCCAGGTCGCGGTCCTCTTTCAGCACAGTTGCGAACAACAGCTTGCTGCCGCCGTAGATGGCGTTCTTCAAGCGCTTGCGGTTGGTCTTCGTTACGTAGCCCGCCAAGGCCACGCGCGCCACGCGGCCGTTCTCGAATACGAACAACACGTCGGCCTTGTAGTCCTCGGGGTCGATTACCCAGATCACGCTCTCGTCGGGATCCATCCCCAGGTCGGTGGGCAGGTACGAGCCCAGCTGCGCCGACTTGGTGTCTTCGAACTGCGCCACCTTGCACTTGTACACCTGGCGCTGATCGGTGAACACCAGCAGCTCGTGGGTGTTCGACGACGGGAACTCGATGAAGGGCTCGTCGCCGTCCTTGTACTTCAGCGTGGTGGCCTTGCGCAGCACGCGCTCGGTCATCTTCTTCAGGTAGCCGTCGCGCGAGAGCATCATGGTGACGGGATATTCCTCCACCTCGGGCTCCAGGCTGACTTCCACGATGTCGCCCGGCTCGACCAGGCCCGTTTTGCGCGGCGCCACGTGCTTCTTATTCACCGCGGCAAGCTCGTCGCTGATGACCTGCTTGATCTTCTGCTCGCTGGCCAGGACCTCCTTCAGCTCGGCGATGTCGCCTTCCAGCTTCGCGATGTCCTTTGTGCGGTTGAGGATGTACTCCTCGTTGATGTTGCGCAGCTTCAGTTCGGCCACGAACTCGGCCTGCACCTCGTCGATGCCGAAGCCCTTCATCAGGTTCGGCACGACCTCGGCCTCCAGCTTGGTGTTGCGGATGATGGCAATGGCCTTGTCGATGTCCAGCAAAATAGCCTCAAGGCCGTGCAGCAGGTGCAGTCGGTCGCTCTTCTTCCCCAGGTCGAAATTCATGCGACGCCGCGTGGAATCCACGCGCCACGCAACCCACTCCTGCAGAATCTGACGCACGCCCATAACGCGCGGATACCCGTCCACCAACACGTTGAAGTTGCACGAGAACGAATCCTGCAGCGTGGTGGAGCGGAACAGCTTCGCCATGAGCAGCTCGGGGTCGACGCCGCGCTTCAGGTCGATGGCGATGCGCAGGCCGGAAAGGTCGGTCTCATCGCGGATGTCGGCGATCTCGCGCACCTTCCCCTCTTTCGCCAGCTTGACGATGCGCTCGATGATGATGTCGGTTTTCGTGGTGTAAGGGATCTCGTACACCTCGATGATGCGCTCGTCGGGCAGGTAGCGCCAGCGCGAGCGGATTTGGAAGCTGCCCAGGCCCGTGTTGTAGATGCGATCCATCTCCTCGCGGCGGTAGATGATCTCGCCGCCGGTAGAGAAGTCGGGCGCAGGCATGTATTTCTGCAGGTCGCAGTCAGGGTCCTCAAGGAAGTGCATGGTGGCTTCGCACACTTCGTTCAAGTTGAAGCCGCAAATGTCGGAGGCCATGGCAACGCCGATGCCCTTGTTCGCCGACACCAAGATGTTGGGGAACGTGGTGGGCAGCAGGCGCGGCTCCTTCATGGCGCCGTCGTAGCTGTCCATGAAGTCGACCGGGTCCTTGTCGATGTCCTTGAAGATCTCGGCGCAAATGGGGGAAAGCTTCGCCTCAGTGTAACGCGAGGCGGCGTAGCTCAGGTCACCGGAGTAGTACTTACCGAAGTTGCCCTTGGATTCCACGAAGGGCGTGAGCAAAGCTTCGTTGCCCGTGGCAAGGCGCACCATGGTTTCGTAGATGGCCGAATCGCCGTGGGGGTTGAGCTTCATGGTCTGGCCGACGATGTTGGCGCTCTTCTGGCGCGCGCCGTTGAGCAAGCCCATCTTGTACATGGTGTACAGAAGCTTGCGGTGCGACGGCTTGAACCCGTCGATCTCCGGGAACGCGCGGGACACGTTGGTGCTCATGGCGTAGGGCATGTAGTTCACTTCGAGGGTTTGCGTGATGGGCTGCTCCAAAACCTCGGAGTGCAGGCCGATCACGTTGGGGTTGTCCACATGCTTCTTCTTCGGTTGTGCTTTGGTCTTTCTTGCCACGGTCTCCCCTTGATGCGAATGGGCGGGCGCCGTCTTGCGGGCGGCCGCCGGTTTAGATCTTCAACAGCCTTGCGAAAGGCGCCTTATTGCAGGTCAAGCTGGTCGAGGTATTCCCTGCCATGCTCGGCGATGTGACGTTTGCGGCCCTCGTCGTCGTTACCCAGCAGCAGGTTGAACATGGTTTCCATGCGCTCGACATCCTCGGGCTCCACCTTGATCAGGCGACGCGTCTCGGGGTTCATGGTGGTGAGCCACATCATGTCGGGATCGTTCTCACCAAGACCCTTGGAGCGGTTGATGGAGCACTTCTGCCCGTCGATTTCCTTCAGGATGTTGTTCTTCTCAAGATCGGTGTAGGCGAAGTAGGTCTTCTCCTTGCAGTTGATCTCGTACAGCGGCGATTCGGCGATGTAGACGAACCCCTCGCGGATGAGCGTGGGCACCAGGCGATAAAGCATGGCCAGGATAAGCGTGCGGATATGGTAGCCGTCGACGTCGGCGTCGGTGCAGATGATGACCTTGCTCCAGTTCAGGTTGTCCAGGTCGAAGGTGCCAAGGTTCTTCATGCGGCGGTCGTTAACCTCCACGCCGCAGCCAAGCACGCGCAGCAGGTCCATGATGATCTCGGACTTGAAGATGCGCGGGTAATCCTCCTTCAGGCAATTGAGGATCTTGCCTCGCACCGGCATGACGCCCTGGAACTCGGCGTCGCGCGACGTGCGGATGGCGCCTGCTGCCGAGTCGCCCTCTACGATGTAGACCTCGCGGCGGCCCTTGTCCTTGGAGCGGCAGTCGATGAACTTCTGCACGCGGTTGGCCATGTCGGTCTTCTGCTGCAGGTTGGTCTTGATGCTCTGGCGCGTCTTCTCCGCATTCTCGCGCGAGCGCTTGTTGATGAGCACCTGCTCCATGATCTTGTCGGCGGACTCTTTGTTCTCGATCAGGTACGTGCCCAGGCGTTCCTTGAAAAACGCCGTCATGGCCTGCTGGATGAAGCGGTTGTTGATGGCCTTCTTCGTTTGGTTCTCGTAGGACGTTTGCGTGGAGAAGCAGTTGGTCACGAGCACCAGGCAATCCTGCACGTCCTGCCACTTGATGGCGCTTTCATTCTTGTTGTATTTGCCCTGCTGCTTGATATAGGCATCGATTGCGCTGGTCAGGGCGCTGCGCGCGGCCTTCTCCGGCGAGCCGCCGTTTTCCAGCCACGACGAGTTGTGGTAGTACTCCTGCATCTGGAACGTGCGCGAGAAGCACAGGCACGCGGTGATCTTCACGTTGTAGTCGGGCAGGTCATCGCGGTCGCGGCCGCGGCGGTCTGCCTGGATGAAGAAGGGCTCGGTCAGGTAGTCGTGGCCCACCTTCTCCATCACGTAGTCCTCGATGCCCTTGGGGTAGCAGAACTCCTCTTCGGAGAAGACGCCGTCCTGCCCCTCGATGCGAAGGCGGAACGTGACGTTGGCGTTGACCACCGCCTGACGGCGCATGGTTTCGCGATACCAGTCGTCGGGGATATCGATGGCGGTGAAGACCTCCAGGTCGGGACGCCATTTGATGGTGGTGCCGGTGCGCGTCTCGTCGGTGGGCTCGACCTGCAGGGCCTTCTTCTTGGCGCCGACGACCTTGCCCTTCTTGAAGTGCAGCTGATACTTGTTGCCGTCACGCCATACGGTGACGTCCATGTACTCGGAGGCGTACTGCGTGGCGCACGAGCCCAAGCCGTTGGTTCCCAGCGAGAAGTCGTAGTCGCCGCCCTGGTTGTTGTCGTATTTGCCGCCCGCGTACAGCTCGCAGAACACCAGTTCCCAGTTGAAGCGCTTCTCGGTGGGGTTCCAGTCAAGCGGGCAGCCGCGGCCGTTGTCCTCCACCTGGATGGAGCCGTCGGCGAAGGCGGTAAGGGTGATCAGGTTACCGTAGCCCTGGCGCGCCTCGTCGACCGAGTTCGACAGGATCTCGAACGCGGCATGAGCGCAGCCGTCAAGGCCGTCGGAGCCGAATATGACCGCCGGACGAAGGCGTACGCGCTCCTCGTCCTTCAACTGGCGGATGCTGTCGTTACCGTAATTGACCGTGCTTTTTGCCATACCGTTCTTTCGCTTCTCGTATTCCCCTTGTGGTGTGTCTACCGCAAGTTACCACAAGGGTTGCCCGCCCCACAGCAACATCACGGCAAAAACATCGTACACCTGTTCGCTGATTGAAGCAAGCAGCGGTGAGGCAAGCGAAAAAAGCACTCTGTGTCGCGCCCGCGCTATGCTAGCGCATTTCGCGAATGGTTTGCTGAAGCTCCCGTTTGCTGTGCACGTCCATTTTCATGTAAGCGTTTTTCGCATAGCTGCGCACGGTGTTCTCGGAAAGCACCAGCAGCTCCGCGATCGCGACCTTGCTTTTGCCCTCCGCAAGCATAAGAGCCACCTCAGCCTCACGGCGCGTCAGTCCGAACCCCGCGATCAACCGCACGACGCCCCCGTCGTCTGCCGCATGCAAGACCGCCTCACGATTCCGCTCCGACTCGATGACATCGCCCACAAGGCCCGACCCGACATCGCCTTCCGCCCGCGCTTCGCAACGCTCGGCAATCGGCAGCTCGATGGCATCGCCTTCGCCGCCGGCAGCCGCAACGCCCGTGCGACCAGCGGCGCTACCCGTCGCGGCACAACCCGCAGGCCTCGCATCGCCTTCGCTAGCTGTCCCGCCTTCGCCTGCTTCCTCGCCGGGAAATCCCGTCAGCAACGCTCGAGAGCGCGGAACGTTGTCACCGAGCAGCACCGCGATGGAAATGGACAGCACGCACACCATCAATGCGGCCAACAGCGTCATCACCGAGCTTTGCGGCGCGAAAACCAGGATGCCCCAGCGCCCGACTTCGCGCGCGAGCAGAAACACCGCCCAGCACACACCGAGCACCGCATACGGGTTCCACGGGGAATGGCGCGCGATGTCATAGCAGATGACCCACAAAATGCCGAGCGTCATGGTGTTGGCGATGGACACGAGCGCCGCGCCGCCGGCAAGCCCCCACCATTCCAGCGTGGCCATCAACACCACGCCCGCCGATGCCGCTACCACCTCAAAGCGCCACAGCGTCGCCGACGAAACAGCACGGCCGCGGCACAGCGCAGCCCACGCCCACACCCCGCACAGCACAACCACGCCACCTTGGTGCAACAACTGCATCCCCAGCGGCAATGCGATCGATTCACCAAACGGAAAACCTCGCGACACGCCCATGACCAGCATGAACAATGCCAATCCGGCCAACAGACGCAAGAAATCGACGCGCGATTCCGCCCCATACGCCTTCGAGGCGATCGCGAACTCGGGGCACTCGCGCGACGACGAGACGCCGCTCGGAGCCTGCGGCCATCCGCGCTCGTCGGCCACGCGCATCGACCGCCCGAAGCACACGTATGAAACCGTGGGCAGAAACACTCCGACCAGATAACACGTCGAGCGCGGCAAAGCGCCCATGACGAAACCGCCCAACGACCCCAATGCCAGTGAGCCCAATGCGCACAACAAAGCCGTTCGCGGACGCAAACGCAGGTAGAACGCCATCCACATACCGCCACCCCACACGATGCCCAGCCCCGCGCACGTGCACGCCGCGTACAGCACCGCATCGGAAGCAAGCGTCCCGTTCAAGAAGAACAGCACGCTGCCCAACGTCATGGCCGTAACGGAGAACCATTCGAGCGCCTTCGCGGACCGACGCCCTATCAAGCCACGCAGGGCGAACGCCACCAGCAAAACGGTGAACGCGATGCGCACGAAGTTGATGACGACGCTGACCAGCCCGGCATCGGACAGCACGTAATTGCCGTACAGGTTGCACTGAATCCAGATGCGCACCACCGCAAGGCCGAAAAACGCAAGAGTACAGCCTTCGAGCGCCTGATGCATCGCCGTGCGCGCAGCCGCCCTTTCGGCTGCGCGCGACCCGTCGGCATCGGTCCTGCGAACTTCGCGTATGTTCTCAAACTTGCTTCCCACTGAGCCCTCTCCCGGACTTCTCCCTTATTTCCGGCAGTATACCTTTTTTGCACATCAAGAGGCGCACAAAGGCGCCACGGTCCGCATTTCGAACCGCGGCGCCTTATCGCCTTGCTATTTCGCTAGCTCATCACGGGCGTGCTTTGCTCGGGACACATCGCAACCGTACGGTCACGATGAACGCGCGCGAACGAACCCGCTGCATCCGCGTTTACCCGGTACCGCCCGTTGCCGCCAACGACTTGCCCACGCTCGACACGTCCTCCTTACGCGCTCAACGCCTCGCTCGCCGCGTTCGCGCCCGCGAAGCGGCCGGACGTGTAGGCGAAGTTCAAGCCGCAGCCGCCCGCCGGATAGTCATCGTAGATGAAGGTACCGCAGCATACCTCACCGGCAGAGTACAGACCGGGGATAATCTCGCCCTGTTCGTTCTTCACCTGGAAGTCGGTGTTGATATCGAAACCGCCGAACGAACCGTGGGTGCACACGCCCATCTTGAGCAGGTAATACGGCGCCTGAGTCAACGCCACCAGGTTCGCCGCGCCCTTCTTGAACTGCGTGTCGGCGCCCGATGCGACCATCTCGTTGTACGCCGCCAGCGTCTCGGAGCACGCCACGCCGTCCACACCCAGCTGCGCCGCTGCGGCCTCGACGGTGTCGCCCTTGGCGAACATGCCCTGCTCAAGACCCATAGCAACCTTCTTCTTGAGCTTATCGGTCAAGCCGTCGACCATTGCCTGGTCGTACACGGCGAAGAACTGCTGGTCATCGAAGTGCGCCACCTGATAATAGATGTCGTGCGTCTGGCCGCCTTCATTCACGAAACGCTTGCCCTTCGAGTCGACCCACAGCGCCTTGGCGCTGATCAACTTGGATTGGCCAGGCTCGACCGGACACGCCAGAATACCGTTCGTGCCGCCGTGACCCGTGTAAGCCGCACCGATGTCCAGCCCCATCTGCAGCCCGGAACCGTCAAGGCCGATACCCACTTCCGTGTAAACGCCAACGTAATCAGGGCAATACTTCGCAATCATCTCGGGATTGCGGCAGAAACCGCCCGACGCGATGATGACGGCCTTGGCGTTGTAGATGACCTCCTTGCCCGCCTTTTCGGCGCGCACGCCCACGACGCGGCCCGTCGACTCGTCCACGATGAGCGCGGTTGCATCGGTATCGAAATGGAAGTCCACGCCCTGCTCCTTGGCCAGCTGCGTCACGGCCTTCAGCGCATCATCGGCGTTGTTCTTGCACATGTGCCCGCGCTTGACCTTGTCCTTGCCGTTGCCCTTGATCTCGTCCTTGAACGGGACCTTCAGATCCTCGCGCAGCCAGTCGATCGTCTCGCCGGAGTGATCGGCCATGAAGCGGTTCATAGCCAGGTCGACCTTGTCGGCGTTGCGCGTGAGCAGATAGTTGTAGTAGTCATCCGGCGTGTCGTCGATACCGAGCTCCTTTTGCTGCACCGTGCCCGAGCCGTAGAACGTGCCAAGCGCAAGCGAGCTGGAACCGCCCTGCCAGCCGAGCTTCTCGATGCACACCGTCTTCGCGCCGTTTTTAGCGGCGAAGGCGGCCGATGTGGTTCCCGAACCGCCGGAACCGACGACCACCACATCGTAGACGTACTGCGTCGCGCCCTTCGAGCAGCCGGTCAGGTTGCCAAGCGCGATGGTTGCCAGCCCCAGGCCCGCAAGGCCGACGAACTGGCGGCGGCTCAGGCCGCGACGTGCGTCAAGCGTCATATCGTTCGTAGTCATTCCGTTCCCCCTAGCTCTGCTTCGCGCTCATGTAGTCGCTGTACGACATCCAGCCATCGGGCACCTCGGCCTCGGCATGGCACTGCGTGCAGTACATCACGGACTCGGAATGCGCCTTATGGCATTCGCCGCAGTCGATATCGCCATGCTGCTGCACATGCGGGTTGAACGCCATATCGCTGGTGGATTCGGTGAGCTCGTCGCGCGTCATGTTGTGGCACGACTCGTTCAGGCAGAAACTCTCGTTGTATTGGAACGTATTCTCGGCAACGGGGTCGGTGAAGTCGCCGGACACCCACGCGGTGGCCTCGGCGACCTGGTCGTCGAGCTTCGCCTCGTGGCAATCCAGGCACACTTTGCCCTGCTTCGCGTGAACCGCCGACAGCATCGACGAGTTGCCGGATTCATACGTTTCCACGTAGCGGTCCATCGGCTTGTGACAGATCGCGTTGCAGAAGCTCGGCTGCTGATGCCATACCCAAAAGCCCGCACCCGCAAGCGCGATCACGACGATCGCGACAACCGTGACGATGAGTCCCTTGCGCCCTTTTTGGGCGCTTCCAGAGACATCCGTTTTGCTCATGGCCCTTCCTCTCCCTCGTGAAACCATGCAAGACCCTCGCGCATCCTTGCGGAGGACATGACGAAGGATAGGCTGAGGACAAAGCGACCAGCAGACACGAAGCAGGGTGGTTTACCAGGCAATTTCGAAAACGGGTGGGCAAACGGGTGGGGCAAAAGGGCGCCATTTCGGGAAAAGAACGTCCCAAGCGCTTCCCGACATCTTGGAACCGGGCATATCGGGGGAGCGGGTTAAACACCAAGAAGCGCCGCGAGAGAACGCGGCGTCCCTCGAGCTGCAACCCGCACGGACGCCAGGCACCCGACGCGAACCCGGATGCTTAGGGCTACGTCCCCGAAGCGTCCGGGTACGCGTTCGCATTACGCCAGCGCGACTTCTCGGGTTGCTATGCGGGCGGTCAGCGCGGGGGTATGGGAAACCAGCAGCATGCCGGCGTTTTCGCGGGCGGCGTAATCGAGCAGCACGTGCCAGATGTGCGCTTGGGTGACCGCGTCGAGCATGGTGGACACCTCGTCGCAGATCAGGTAGCGCGGGCGCGTGGCCAGTGCGCGGGCGATGCAGAAGCGCTGCAGCTCGCCGCCGGACAGCTCGTGGGGGTAGCGCTGCAGCCATTCGTCGCGGATGCCCAGGTCGTCAAGCAGCTGCTGCGGCACCTCGCCCGCTTCCGCCAACGTCTTGCGCATGCGCAGGCGCGGGTCGACCGCCTGCTCGGGATGCTGCTGGATCAGCTGCACCGGGCACACGCCGCGACGCGGAAGCGGCTGCCCATCCACCAATACCTGACCGGTTTGCGGGCGCTCAAACCCGGCGAGCACGCGGCACAGCGTGGTTTTGCCGAACCCCGAGGGCGCCTGCAACGCCACGCGCTCGCCAGGTTCCACCTGCAGGCTGAACCCGCTGTACAAAGGTTTTGCGCCGGGATACCCGAACGTGATGTCTCTGGCCTCTAGCACGCGCCACCTTCCTTCCCATCGAAACCGCCTTCGCCAGCACTTTCGCCCACGGCGAAATCATGCTCGGGGAGGGCATGCCACAGCTGGCGGGTGAACGGATGGCGCAGCAAGTTGGGATCGGCGAAGCTCGCCGTCGCGGTCTCCTCCACCACGGTTCCGTCCTTGAACACCGCCACGCGGTCGGCCACGCGCAGCGCCAGCTCGATATCGTGCGTGATCAGCAGCACGCCGTTGCCCTCGTTGGCGAAGGCGCGAAAGTCGTCGAGCGCACGAACCGCCAGGTCAAGGTCAAGACCGGGCGTGGGCTCATCGGCCACGATCACACGCGGCGAATCCATGAGCGCGCAGCACAGCAGCACGCGGCGCGCCATACCGCCCGACAGCTCGTGCGGGTACAGACGCGCAACCTCGGGACCAAGCCCATAGCGCTCGAACAGCTGCGCGCGACGCGTTTTGCACTCGGCCTTCGACAGGTCGTTCGCAAAACCCTCGACCTGCTTGCCCACGCGCATCATGGGGTCCAAATGACTCACGCTTTGCGGCACGAGCGACAGCCCGTGCCCGCGCAGCGCGCGCAAACCCGCCGCGTCCATGCGCTCGCCGTCGAACCAGATGCGCCCCGTCACCGTGGCGTTGGGCTCGAACAGGCCCAAAACCGCATCGGCCAGAAGCGTCTTGCCCGAGCCCGACGCACCCACCACGGCCACGATCTCGCCGGTGTGCACGGCGATGCTCAACTCGTGGAGCACCTGCACATCGTGCTGCTTCGCCTTGAAGTACGGCGCGTTCTCGTCGTACATGCGGAAGCTCACGCTCAGGTCCTCAACCTGCAGCAGGTGATGCCCGCCACCGTGGCTCGACGTTGCCGCATGCGTATGATGATGGTGCAGCTGCGCACCCTCGTGCGCGGTGCGCTCATGCGCCAACTCGGCGGCCTTACCCGCCGACGACGCCTCCATGGGCGCACCGCCGTTCGTCTTCGTCATCATCTTCCCCACCTACTTTTGCGCGGTATGCGGGTCGACCAGCTTGCGCAGGTTCTGCCCGGCCACGTCGAACAACAGCACCGTCGCCATGAGCGCCAGGCCGGGGAACACCGCCAGCCACCAGGCGCCCGTGGACAGATAACTCATCGATTCGCTCAAGATCACGCCGATGGCCGGCTGCTCGGGCGGCAGGCCGAAGCCCAGGAACGTGATAGACGCCTCATGCAAAATGGCATGCGGGAACAGCAGGATCAAACCCACCACGAACTGCGGCAGCACATACGGCACCATATGGCGAAGCGCGATGCGCGCCGGGCTTTGCCCCAGCTTGCGCGCAACCTCGACGAACTTCGATTGGCGGCATTGCAGCACCTCGGCGCGCACCACGCGGGCAAGGCTGGCCCAGTGCGTCACGGCCACGCCGATGGTCACGCCCCAAAAGCCCTTCCCCAGCGCGAACGAGATGAGCACCAAAAGCACGATATGTGGAACGCCCATCATCAGGTCGATCATCCAGCTGACCACAGCGTCCACGCGCTTGCCGCCGAGCGCGGCGGCGCAACCGAGCACCAGCGCGATCACCGACGACACGGTAGCCGCCAGCAAACCTACCAGCACGCTGGTGGAAAGGCCAGCCAGCGTACGCGCCAACATGTCGCGGCCCATCCAGTCGGTGCCGAAGGGGTGCTCAAGCGAGGGTGCCAGGTTCTTCGCGGTGAAATCGGTGACCGTTGCCTGGCCGTACAGCGCGATGCCCGCCGCAACCACGGCCAGCAGCGCAAAAGCCGCCAAAACGCACGCCGCCAGCGTGGTCACGCGGCTGCCCGCCCTGCGTTGTGCAGGGGCATGGAGCACGTTTTCCATTACGCCCTCCCTTCGCTCACGCGCATACGCGGATCCAAAACACCGTACAGGATGTTCGCCAGCAGATTGCCGCCGAACACCAACGCGGCGCTGACCAGGGCGATTCCGGCCAGAAGTGCAACGTCGCCGCCCAAGCCGGCGGTGACGGCCGCCTGCCCCAGGCCCGGATACGAGAACACCTGCTCGACCAGCACCGATCCGCCGAAGATCTCGGAGATGAACGCGCACTGCAGCGTGACCGCCGGCAGCGCCACGTTGCGCAGGCAATGGTGCAAAACCACGCTCAAATCGGACTCGCCGCGGGCGCGCGCAAAACGCACGTAATCGCTTTCCAGCACGTCGACCACCTTCTCGCGCGTATGCAGCGCGATGTTGGCCACACCCGTCACCGAAAGCGTGAGCGCGGGAAGCACCAGGTGGTGCGCCGCGTCAGCCAGCGTCACGTCGGCCGCCGACACGCCGATGGGCACGGAAAACCCGATGGGAAACCACCCCAGCTGCACGGCGAAGATCATCAGGATGAGCAAACCCAGCCAAAACGTGGGCGTGGACGCCAGCAGGAAGCAATAGCCGCGCACCACGCGGTCGACCGCGCCGCCGCGGCGCGCGCCGGCAACGACGCCCAGCACGAAGCCAAGCACACCGCTGACCAACCACGCGATACCCATGAGCGCCAGCGAGTTTGCCGCGCGATGCGCGATCACCTCGGACACGGGCGCGTTGAACCTGAGCGACGTTCCCATGTCGCCGTGCAAAAGCGCGCCCGCCCAGTTGGCGAAACGCTCCCAAAACGGCACATCGCCGCCCCAGTAGCTGGCCAGCTGCGCGCGCTTGGCCTCCGACATGTTCACGTATGCGGCCTGCCCCACGTTGGCCTGGACAGGGTCGATGGGCGAGGCGCTCACCAGCGCGAACACCACCAACCCCACTGCCAACATGAGCAGCGCGAACCGCACGATATGTCGAGCAAGATACTTCGTCATACCTACTTATGTCCCAATTCTCGAAATCTTCCCCGGAAGCCCTTCGGCTTCCAAGCTCAAAACCAATCCGCTAGAACCGCAAAAGCGGGGCAAGCCCTACGGCAAGCCCCGCCAATGAACAGGGGACGGAGGTGTGTTCACGCGCCCTGCCCCTGCGGCGTTCAGCCAGTTGCTACCAGCTCCACTTATCGACGTTGTTCACAATCGACCAGCCGTGACCATGCGGATGCGGCTTCTGCTCGGCAACCTTCAGGCCCTCGGCCACAAAGTACAGGTGGTCGACGTTGGCGAACCACACCCACGTGGCATCGCCCTGCGGCGCCGGGCCGTTCTCGCCGTCCCACATGGCCAGCTTCCATTCGTCATACGAATCGGCGACCACGGGGTTTGCCAGCGCGGCGTTCAGGTGAGCATCGACCGCGGCGTTCTCATAGCAAGAATAGTTGCCGTTGCCCTTGGAGTAGTTCAGGTTGTACACCTCGATCGGGCTGTTGGAGCCCCAACCCCACACGACCGGGTCGCTGAACTGGTGCTGATAGATGTCGTCCCAGCTTGCGCCCTTCGGCGTCACCTTGATGCCCAGCTCGTTCATCTGGTTGGCGAACTCCATGGCGATGGCCTGGCGCACCGAGTCGGAGGAGGAATAGTACAGGTCGAACGCGGCCGTCACGCCGTCCTTGGCGCGCACGCCGTCGGCGCCGGCTACCCAGCCCGCCTCGTCGAGCAGGGCCTTTGCGCGTGCAAGGTCCTCTTCGCACTTCATGGCGTCCGTCGACCAGGGCATGTTGTCGCCCACGCTGTAGGCGATCTGACCGTAGCCGTTCAGCACGTTATCGATGAGCGTCTGACGCTTCACGCCGTAGTTGATGGCGCGGCGCAGCGCCAGGTCCTGCGTCACCGCGTTGCCGGCAGGATACTCCTCGCCCGTCTGCTTCTTGGTAGCGCCCGGCGCGATGGTGGGCAGGGAGATGCCGCGCGAGTCGACGGAAGCGCAGTTCAGCAAGTCATAGCCCTTCGGCTGCTGGTTGGCGAAGGTAGCCGACGTGAACGCGACGTCCACCTGGCCGGAACGGGCGGCCGCCAGGCTGGCGTCCTCCTCCATGAACACCACCACGACGCGCTCGATCTTCGGCGCTTCACCATAGTAGTCGGGGTTGGCCTTCAGGATGACCTGCTGGCCGCGATCCCACTGCTCGAGCATGTAGCGGCCGCTGCCCACCGGGTTGCTGCCGTAGTCGGCATCATGGCCGCCATCAGGCACGATGCCGATGACCGCCAGCGTGTACAGCAGAGCGTTGAACGGCTTGTTCAGATGGATCTCGCAGGTCTCGTCGTCAATGGCGACAGCCTCGTCGACCATGGTCAGGTCGCACTCGCTGGCCTCGTTGTTGGCAACGCCGTTGATGGTATAGGCCACGTCATGAGCGGTAACCGGCTTGCCGTTGGTGAACTTGGCGTCGGTGCGGATGGTGAACGTCCAGGTCAGGCCATCGTCGCTGCAGGTATAAGCCGTTGCAAGGTCGTTCTCGAAGCCCATGTCGGCCTTCGTGGTCAGAAGCGTGGACTGGATGAGCGGCTCGTGCACGTGCTCGCCGCAGCCCCAAGAGACGAACGGGTCGAAACCAGCGTCGGGCTCGCTGCTCACCGGCATGGAAACGGTAACCTGAGAGGCATGCTCCCCGCTAGCGGCGGAGCCGGAGCCCGCGTTGGAGCCGCCGGCGCAGGCGCTCAGCACGCCGCCGAAGCCCACTGCAGCGGCGCTTACGCCCGCCACCTGCAAAAACGTACGCCTGGAGAAGCTCTTCATCAAGAAATCCTTTCATCGACCAGGCGAAGGCGCGCGACGTCTGCGATTTCATTGCGCGCCTGCCCGGTGTTACGAGGTATCAATCCGTAACACACTATAGCAGGCGCGCCCGCTGATTCGATGTTACGAATATCAAATTCGTAACTCCTTCATGCGAACGGCCCCGAAACACCGGCACCCGGTAGATTTGCGTAAGCGCAATACCCGACGAACCGACCCAGGTGGGGCGGGCGCGAACAAACGCGCGCTGCGGTCGGTAGATTCTCGTGCGGGCAAACGTCGCGAAAAACGCCCGCAAGCAGCACACGCCGGCAACGCTTGCGAAACACCCCAGGCGAATCTGCCGCGTGCTATTCCCCATCCGCCGTCGGTACTTCGCCCGTCTCGATGATGTGCAGCAGCGCTGCCTCGTCCAGCACAGGGACACCCAGCGCCACAGCCTTGTCGTACTTGCTGCCCGCCGCTTCGCCGGCAACCACGAAGCTCGTCTTCTTCGACACGCTGCCCGACACCTTCGCACCGCGGGCCTTCAGCGCCGCACCGGCCTCGTCGCGCTTCATGCCGCTTTGCGTCAGGCTGCCGGTCAGCACAAACGTCAGCCCCTCAAGCGTTTGCGGCAGCGCATCGGCGGCTTCCGCCTCCACGTCGTCGGCCAAGCGCACACCGTGCTTCGCCAACCGCTCGATGACCTGTACATTGTCGGGCGTGCGCAGGAACAGGTACGTGGAATGCGCGATCTTCGGGCCCACGCCGTCCACCGCCGCCAGCTGCTCCTCGGTTGCCGCCATCAGCGCATCCATGCTCGGGAACGCGCGCGCCAGCGTTTCTGCCATGGTTTTGCCCACGTGGCGCATGCCCAGGCCGAACAGCGGGCGGGCGAACGGACGCGTACGCGACTCGTCGATGGCCGCCACCAGCTTCTTCGCGATGGTCTGCCCCAGGCAGATCGGCTCGCCCTCCTTGTTCGTGCGGCCCGTCTGCAGCTGCGCCAGCTCCACCTCGTCGAGCGTGTAGTAGTCCGCCACGTCGCTCACGCGGCCGGATTCCACCAGTCGGCGCACGATCTCCTCGCCCATGCCGTCGATGTCCATGGCACCGCGGCTTGCCCAATGCAGCAGGCGCTCAAGCGCTTGAGCAGGGCAATCAATGGAAATGCAGCGATAATCCGCCTCGCCGTCCTCGCGAACCACGGGGCTGCCGCAGCTCGGGCACTCCTTGGGCATGCTCCAGGGCTGGGCATCGTCCGGACGCAGGCTGAGCACGGGGCCCAGCACCTCGGGGATCACGTCGCCGGCCTTGCGGACGATGACCGTATCGCCCACGCGCACATCCTTGCGCAGCACCTCGTCCTCGTTGTGCAGCGTGGCGCGGGCAACGGTCGATCCCGCCACCAGCACCGGGTCCATCTCCGCCACCGGCGTCAGCTTGCCCGTGCGGCCCACCTGCACGGTGATGTCGCGCAAAAGCGTGGTCTTCTCCTCAGGCGGGAACTTGAACGCGATGGCCCAGCGCGGCGCGCGGGCCGTGTAACCCATGGCCTCCTGCTGCGCGAACGAGTTCACCTTCACCACCACGCCGTCGATATCGTAAGGCAGCGCGTCGCGGCGCTCCAGGCTTTTGCGGCAGAACTCGCGCACCTCTTCCACGCTATTCACCAACGCGATGTCGGGGTTCACGTGGAATCCCGCTTCGCCCAGCCACTTGAGCAGGTCCCACTGCGTTTCCGCCACCAGCTTTCGCTCGTCGCCCACGGCGTACACGAACGTGGAAAGGTCGCGGTGCGCCGTGATCTGCGGGTCCTTCTGGCGAAGGCTGCCGGCGGCGGCATTACGCGGGTTGGCGAACGGCTGCTTGCCATTGGCCTCGGCGGCGGCGTTGAGCGACTCGAAGCTGGTCTTGGGCATGTAGCATTCGCCGCGCAGCTCGATGGAGACGTCGGTGTCGCGGATGCCGGCCATGGCGCCGTCGCGCAGACGCAGCGGCACGTCCTTCACCGTGCGCACGTTCACCGTGATGTCCTCGCCCGTGGTGCCGTCGCCGCGCGTGGCCGCGCGGATAAGGCGGCCTCCCTCGTAGGTGAACGCCACCGACGAGCCGTCGATCTTCAGCTCGCACACCAGCTCGGGAATGGTGCCGAAGAATTCCTTGACGCGCGCCAGCCATTCGTCGAGCTCCTCGGCGCCCATGGCATCGTCGAGCGAGTACATGCGGCGCTCGTGCTGGATGGGCGCGAACTGTTCGCCCACGTAACCGCCCACGCGCTGCGTGGGGCTGGACGGGTCGATGAGCTCGGGGTGCGCCGCCTCGAGCGCGCGCAGCTCGTGCATCAGCGAGTCGAACGCGGCGTCGCTGATGGCGGGCGCGTCCTTGGCGTAGTACAGGTAGCTGTTGTGCTCGATCTCGCGGCGCAGCGCCTCGATGCGCGCCGCCGGATCGCCGGTCGCCTCCGCCAGCGCCTCCCCGCTCAACAGGGACTGTTGCTCGATGACCTGGTTGCCCATTTGGTCGCTTGCGGAGTTGCCCATCTGGCCGCCCGCCTGCTCGTTCGCCCTGTCGTCCACCTGGCCGTCCACCTGCTCGTTCGCCATCTCAAGCCCTTTCGCTCGCCGCCTCGTTCGCAGCTTCTGCCGCTGCCCCGTTCGCAGCTCCATCTGCCACTTCGTCCGGCACGACGCCGCGCAACCGCAGCATGCCAGCCGACAAGAAAGCCTCGGGCACATGCCCGAGGCCCATTTTTCCGTTGCGATTTTATCACGCGCGCACGGCGCCAGCCGAAACCCGACGCAGCCCACACGCCTTTGCCCTACCAGCGGTCAAAGCACTACCGAACGAACGCATCCTCGCCCGACGCACCGGCCGACCCGCTTACCTACTTACCTACCGGCAAGCCCGCCAAGCAGCTATCGAGAGATACGCCTCGGTCTGGCAAACCCGCAGCGCTACATAGCGATATAGCGGCCCGCGTTCCAGCCGTATACCATCAGGGTTGCGGCGCGCACCAGCAGGATAATGGCCAGGAACACGCTGAGCATCTGAGGCGTCACGAAGAACGCGATGCCGCACAGCACGTTCAGCACGCCGCTGAACAAGGCCCATCCCCACATCGGGACGCCCCAGCCGTGCGCCTTCACCGACGCGATTACCTCGAACACGCCGAACGCCACAAAGCACACGCCCACCAGCCACGGCACCACCGCGGAGAACGCAAGCGGATGCAGCAAGAAGATCAAACCCAGCAGCACGTCGATGATGGCGTAGGCAAGCTCCCAGCCGCTACGCGGCATGATATTGCGCAGCCTGATGTAGCTGATGATATCGAACACGCCCGCCACCAGGAAGAATGCGCCCACCACGGCCGCGATGGTCACGATAGTCAACCCCGGTGCCACCAAGCAGAAGAAGCCGGCCGCCGCCAAAGCAACGCCCGCGAAGATCAATCCCCAATCGTGCTTGCTCGCGCTCATGATGCGCCCCTTTCCCCGATAAACTTTCATGCGAAACGGGAACCCCGTCGCTATCGCACTAGGCGAGCTTTTCCGCCTCTTTCGCAATAGACGGACATCCCGCCCCTGTCGCGTTTGGCGGGTTCCCCCGCCCCCAACGTTTTCCTTATTGTACCCAAGGTCGCACGAGCGCGACAATCGGCAGGTAAATTGTAACGGGGTCGTATCTCGCGCCGACCGCAAAAGCCCACCTTGCACGCGAAGCGCCCCATTCCTACCCGAAATGGGGTACTTCCTCCGAGTTCTCCCATTCGCCCTATTGCACCGAAATTGCGCCGATGCCGCAACCGATGGGCGAATCATCAGGAATCGAAACCCCGTGTTATCCGGCATGGCCTACCTATCGCGCACGATTCCGCTTAGCATGCAAGCACCCGCTGGGCGCACAGCCCGCTTCGCAAGCAAACGCCACTTTGCACGCAAACCCCGCCTAACGCGCAAAGCGCCCTACTCCAGTTGGAGCAGGGCGCTTTCGCCGAGTTCTCTTATTCGCCAACCTGCGTAGCTTCGCCGCAAAGCAGGCGTTTTGCGCTCCCTAGAAGTTGAACATCGCCGTGGACAGGTAACGCTCACCGGTGTCGGGGAGCACCGCCACGATCAGCTTGCCCTTGTTCTCGGGGCGCTGCGCCAGCTTCGTTGCGGCGGCAACCGCGGCGCCGGAGGAGATGCCCACCAGCAGGCCATCCTTGCCCGCCAGCTCGCGACCGGCCTGGAACGCCTCCTCGTCGGTGATGGGCATAACCTCGTCGTAGACCGACTGATCCAACGTGTCGGGCACGAAGCCCGCGCCGATGCCCTGAATCTTGTGTGCGCCGCCATGGCCCTCGCTCAGCACCGGGGAACCGGCAGGCTCCACGGCAACCACCTTGATGTCGGGATTCTGAGACTTCAGGTACTTGCCCGTGCCGGAAAGCGTGCCGCCGGTGCCCACGCCGGCGACCAGGATATCAACCTTGCCGTCGGTATCCGCCCAGATCTCGGGGCCGGTGGTGCGCTCATGGACGGCAGGGTTCGCCGGATTCGTGAACTGGCTCGGGATGAACGAGTTCGGAATCTCCTCGGCCAGCTCGGACGCGCGGGCGATGGCGCCCTTCATGCCCTTGCTACCGTCGGTCAGCACCAGCTCGGCGCCGTAAGCCTTCATGAGGTTGCGACGCTCGACCGACATGGTTTCCGGCATGGTGATGATGATGCGGTTGCCGCGAGCGGCAGCCAGCGAGCACAGGCCGATGCCGGTGTTGCCGGAGGTCGGCTCGATGATGACGGTGTCGGCGTCCAGCTTGCCCTCGGCCTCGGCCTGGTCGAGCATCGCCTTCGCGATACGGTCCTTCACCGACCCTGCCGGGTTGAACAGCTCCACCTTGCCCACGATGGTTGCCTCAAGGTTGTGGTTCTTCTCGTAGTTGGACAGCTCCACCAGCGGAGTGCCGCCGATCAACTCGGACACGCTCTTGTAGATGGTCATGATGTTCCTCTCTCGCTTGTCCGCCGTTGATTGCCACGTGCGGAACGCCGTTTTCATGCCTGTTATCCTACTATGTCTCTAGGCAATGTCAATATCTATTTCGAAAAATTATCCCCTATTCCCGGCGGTTTGGTGGGTTATATACCGTATCCCCAGTTCAATAGCGAAAAGGGCGCAAGCTTGAAAGCTCGCGCCCTTCCGTTAAATCGAATAGCTGTCCGCCGCCACCGCCGAATGCTCGTCGATGATGCTCTGCAGTGTGATGCCGCCCAGATACTCGTTGATCACCTTATACAGCCCGCGCCATACACCTAGTTCCATGCAGGGAACCGGCATATTGCAATCGAAGGTGTCATCCTCCAAGCACGACGCCGGCGCAAGCGAACCCTCGGTGACCCGCAGTACATCAAGCACGGTGATCACGCTGGCCGGTTTCGCCAGCTGATAGCCGCCGGCAGCGCCGCGCACCGAGCGCACCAGCTTCGCCGTGACCACGTTCGACACGATCTGCTCCAGGTACTTCTTCGAGATGCCCAGCGACTCGGACACCTCTTTCAGCGACACGGGGCCGCCGCCATCATGCTCCGCCAGATACAGCATCAAGCGAACCGCGTACAGGCCCTTCGTTGAGATCTTCATGCGCGCTGCCGCCTTTCTTCCGCAGGGGAAAAGCGTCGACGGCCTAAGCGCCGACGCCGTTGAATGCAACCCCTATAGTATACCCTCTCCACCTAGGGAATATGCTGTGATTCAGCTAGCGCCGAGGCGCTTTCCCGCGCGTGCCGTTGCCTTTGCCGCCGCCGTTCGGGGAACCGCCGCGCTTGCCCGCGTTCGCGCCGCCCGAAGAGCCCCCTCGGGCGCCAGCTCCACCTGCGGTGCCACCGCGCTTGCCGCCACCAGCCGCGCCGCGGCCACCGGAAGCGCCTCTGCCGCCCGAGCCCTGACCACCTTCACGACCCTTCGGCCCACGCATAGCGTTCTTCGCGCCCGCCACGCCCTTCTTCGCGCCAGCGCCGTGCCCACCTTCGCTCTTATAGGGCCTGATCAGGCACTTCGGACCGAACCCGATCAGGTCGGTGCGGCCAGCCTTGCGCAGCGCCTCCATCACCAGGTCGTGGTTCTTCGGGTCGCGATACTGGATGAGAGCGCGCTGCAGCGCCTTCTCGTGCGGGCTTTTCGGCACGAACACACGCTCCATGGTGCGCGGGTCCACGCCCGTGAAGTACATGGCCGTTGACATGGTGGACGGCGTGGGATAGAAATCCTGCACCTGCTCGGGGTTGAACCCCATGTCGCGCACGTATTCCGCCAGCTCAATGGCTTCGTCGAGCGTGCTTCCGGGGTGCGACGACATCAGGTACGGCACCACGAACTGCTTCAGCCCGCAGGCGTCGTTGGCCTGTTGGAACAGTTTCACGAACTTCTCGTACACCTGGTGTTGCGGCTTGCCCATCACGCCGAGCACAGCGTTGGAAACGTGCTCGGGCGCCACACGCAGCTGCCCGCTCACGTGGTGCTCGCACAGCTCGCGCACGAACGCCTCGCCCTTGTTACGGTCGGCCAGCACGTAATCGAAGCGGATGCCCGAGCGCACGAACACCTTCTTCACGCCCGGCAGCTCACGCAGTTCGCGCAAAAGCTGCAGGTAGTCCGTGTGATCGGCATTCAGCTTGCGGCACGGCTGCGGCGAGAGGCAGTGCTTGTTGCGACATGCGCCGCGACGCAGCTGCGCATCGCACGCAGGCTGGCGATAGTCCGCCGTGGGACCGCCCACATCATGGATATAGCCCTTGAACTCCGGGTCGGCGATCATCTGCTTCGCTTCTTCCACGATAGACTCGTGGCTTCGCACCTGCACGATGCGCCCCTGATGGAACGTCAGCGCGCAAAACGCGCACTCGCCGAAGCAGCCGCGATTGCTGGTCAGGCTGAACTTCACCTCACGGATCGCCGGGATGCCGCCGGCCTCCTCGTACATGGGATGGTACGCGCGCACATACGGCAGGCGGTATACCGCGTCCATCTCCGAGGTGGTCAACGGCTTGCTTGGCGGGTTCTGCACCACGAACTCATGGTCGGAATATGGCTCCACCAGGCGTTTTCCCGTGAAAGGGTCGCTGTTGCCATACTGCACGTTAAAGCTGCGGGCATACTCGAGGTTGTCCTTCTGCATACTGTCGAACGAGGGCAGCAGCTCGTAGTCGTACACGTGCTCAAGCGTTTTCGCGCGATACACCGTGCCGTCGATGAACGTGATGTCAGACACATCAAGCCCAGCCGCCAGCGCATCGGCGATCTCCACGATGGAATGCTCGCCCATGCCGTAGCTGACCAGGTCGGCGCCGGAGTCAAGCAGAATCGAACGCTTCAGTTTGTTCGACCAGTAATCATAATGAGCTAAACGGCGAAGCGATGCCTCGATGCCACCCAGAACAATGGGAACATCCTTATACGTGCGGCGAATGAGGTTGCCGTAGACCACCGCCGCACGATCGGGGCGAAGCCCCATTTCGCCGCCGGGAGAAAACGCATCGGTGCTGCGGTGCTTCTTGGCCACCGTATAGTGGTTCACCATCGAATCCATGTTGCCGGCGGAAACCAGAAATCCCAGCCGAGGCTTCCCCAGAATCGTGACGCTCTCAGGGTCGCGCCAATCGGGCTGGCAGATCACGCCTACCTTATAGTGATTCGCCTCGAGCAAACGCGTGATGATGGCCATGCCGAACGAGGGATGGTCGACGTACGCGTCACCGCACACGAACACGAAGTCGCAGCAGTCCCAACCGCGCTCCTCCATATCGGCGCGACTAACCGGCAAGAATGCGCTACGCGGAGGCAAAGAAGCTTGGGGTTTCGCCGAATTGGACGCAGACGCTGCGGAAGCGCCGCGAGAAACGCGCACTTTGCCCGAACTGTGCGAACCTTGCGGCTTGTTCGATCTGGACGCGCCCTGCAACTTGCCCGAGCCGTGCGTCTTCTTCGATCCACGACTGCCCGCGTCAGCATTAACGCCTTCGCACGGACGCCCATCCTCGCGCAACGCGTGCTGGGAACCTTGCCTCCCCGACTCGTTTCGTTTGCCCTGCTTCCCTGAGCTGCGATGAGCCGCGCCGCCCTTCGCGCTATCCTGCACGCCGCTGCGGCGCGACGGCTTGCCGCTTCGATTGCCGGCATGCCCCTCGGATGCGCTGCGCGACCCCTGGCTTCTATTCCCTTGTTTCACGGAACCGCCTATCTCAGCGCCCCGTTGGACGCCATCTCGAACGGCATGGGGTCATCTTGACCGCGCCATGCCGGAACGTCGAATTGCCTTGTCCAGTATCCCACGGCACGCGCCTGCATCACCACCGCGAACGCCGATGCCGCCGAAACCACCACAGCCATGGCAAGACAAATGACGACCAGGCACATACCCGCAGCGAGGACGAACATCATGTCGGGCGCGGTACCGTTGGAGAACAGCCCATACGCTCCCACGCTGATAAAGCCCCCGACCAAAAGCGACCCGGCGATACCCGTAACCACCGCCGGCACGATGGCAAGTACAATGGAAAGCCCCAGCACGCGCAGCAGACCCTTCATGTCATGGCGCATCATAGCCCACAAGCGAGGGATCTGAAAGCCGGGCCCCAACCTGCCATAGATGCTCGCACGCATGGAGGCCACCAGGAAGAACATGACGGATGCCAAGGAAACCGCAAGGCTGAACAGGGAATACACCGGGCTCACTATCGCAGCACCGCCGGCACCGCCCCAAACGGCATGCGAAACGTTGCTCAAACCGCGTCCCGCAAGCGCATCCCAGCAACCCTCGAGCACCCCGGGAATCACCACGCAGCACACGATGCAGATGGCAAGCAAAATCAGCCCGCGGCGATACAGCAGGCCGTCCTCGTTCCCGAAGATACGCGCAGGCATAGGCATGTGCACACCCCATGCAATATCGCGCGCCCAACCGAACGCATAGCCCAACAGCACCACCGGGCCGAAAACCGGGATGAACGCGATTAAGCCCAGCAAGAACATCTTGCCCAGCCAGCCTTGCGAGCTCTTCACATCGTTCCATGCGGCGCTGAAATACCCTGTCTGCATGGCGCTTCCTTCCCGTCGTGTCTCTTTGCGCGGTATACATAATCGTCTTCTCGGAACGTTACACGCCCTACACGAGAGACGCCGCATCCGTAACCATTCTGTTGCGTTCCGAAGCGTGAACAGGGGACGGAGGTGTGTTCGCGGTCAATCCTGGTGTTTCCAATGACGTCTCACGTGAACACACCTCCGTCCCCTGTTCACCGTCCCCTGTTCACGCCCCAAACCGCGCTGCGATCGGCAACGCCCGACCCCCGTTCCCGCCGACCATGGCCCCCTCCTAAGCGCAGCCCGCTATAGACCTGTGAGTCGAATCAGCTCCTCAAGGGAGCGTTCACGAACAAAAAAGGACCCGCTGCAAGCAGCGGGTCCTGTAAAAGCAGTCGGAAGACTGAATTTACTTCAGAGTCACAGCAGCGCCGGCCTCTTCCAGCGTCTTCTTGATCTCCTCAGCCTTGTCCTTGGCCACACCCTCCTGGATGGTGGAAGGAGCACCCTCGACGGTCTCCTTAGCTTCCTTCAGGCCCTGGCCGGTGATCTCACGGACAGCCTTGATGACAGCGATCTTGTTGTCGCCGAAGCCCTCGAGCACGACGTCGAACTCGGACTTCTCCTCAGCGGCAGCAGCGCCAGCAGCCGGAGCAGCAGCAACGGCAACCGGAGCAGCAGCGGACACGCCAAAGGTCTCCTCGATGTCCTTGACCAGCTCAGAAGCCTCGAGCAGGGACATTTCCTTCAGAGCCTCGATGATCTCTTCGCGAGAAACAGCCATGTTAGTTTCCTTTCAAAGGGGCTGGATCATCCTAATGTTCCAGCCGAAATTTCAAATGCATTACGCGGCACATCTTATGCCGCAAGAAGCTTGCTTACGCAACCTTCTGATCGGCAACGGCCTTTGCGACCTGAGCCAGGCCACGCGGCACACCGTTGATAGCGGTTGCCAGACCCTGAGCCACACCGTTGATGGCAGCGGCGATGTGAGCGTACAGCTCCTCGCGAGAGGGCAGGGAAGCGATGGCCTCCACCTCTGCGGCGCTGACTGCAGCACCATCCATCAAGCCACCCTTGATCTGCAGGTTCTCGTTGGACTTGGCGAATTCCTTAACGGCCTTCGCGGCAGCAGCCACATCGGAACCGGCGAACACGAATGCGCTCGGGCCATGCAGCATGTCGTCCAGCGTAGGCAGCTCGGACTCGGACAGAGCGATGCGCATAACGGTGTTCTTGTACACCTTCATGCATGCACCGGACTCGCGGACTGCGTTGCGCAGAGCCTCGACCTCCTTGACGGTCAGACCGCAGGCGTCGACGACCCACACAGCACCCGCACCCTCCAGATCTTCCTTGATCGCGGACAGCATGGATTGGTTCTTTGCGTTCGGCATTGTTACACCTCCTTCTTCTCAAACTCGGGTTCCGCCCCATGCGGGTGGAGTCGCGCTTGAGAAAAAGAACGACCCCTGCCGTCCTAAGACACAGGGGTCGTTGAAGTGCGATACTTAACAACCACCTCGGCGGGCCGCAATTGCTTGCGATTGAACCTTTCGGTGCCTGCTGTCTCGGGCAGCGGAACTATTGTTGTTGCTCCGTCTTCTGCTGGTCGGCCGTTTCCGCGGTTTGTTCAACCGTCTTCGCGGCCTGCTCAGAAGATGACTTATCTATAATATCAGATTTATTCTGCGTGTCAACAAGTTCTTGGACGGAATTTGTGGTATCGCCGGCGATGTACTTGAAGGTGATGGTATCGCCTTCCCTATAGCCCACGATGCCGAGCTGCGCAGGCAAGGCGAAGTCGTAGATGCCCTCAACGCCTTCCAGCGTCACATAGAAGTGGGAGTTACCGTCCAGGACCGCCTGCGTCATGCTGCGGATCGCACCCGTCTGCTCCTGCGTGTTAGCCTCCGCGGCATCGCCGGAAAGCGTTCCGCTAGTTGCCAGCATCGCTTGATAGGACTTCTGCGTCTCCGCAACCGTGTCGCCCGTTGCCACGTTCTGGTAATGCTGGATGTCCACCATCGCGAACTTCTTCACGGTGCCCGCGTTATCCTTCAGCGCCATGAAGTACGTCGGCTGCTCGGACACGTTGATCAGGATGGGGAACGTGGCGGAGTAGCGCAGGTTCTGCACGGCGCCCTCGGCAGACTGCATGGCCGATTCCTCGGTAGCGCCCGCCACCGGATAGTAATGGGATTCCGCCGTGCGCTGGTTCACCAGCACGAAGCCAACGATGGAGTTGTCCGCCGTGGCCGACGTCACGCCCGTGTACACCCACACGTCATCGTCCTTGGCGATGTAGTTGTAGCCCACGTTGCCATCGGTGCCCGGCGTGGTCTGCACCACGTTCTTCTGGCCTAGCCAGCTGTTCAGCCAGCCGTCCTGGTACTTGCCCGACCAGTTGTACTGCTGGATGAGCAGCTCGGCCGGATAGGCGCGGTCGACCCATTGGGGTACATCGTCGATGGCCAGGTCCGTGCACTCGCCCGTGGTGGCGTTCACCATGACCACGCGCTCGATGGTGGTGCCGCCGAACAGGCCGATGGTACGCGTCTGAACCGGGCAGATCCACCAGGGCTGGCCGTCCTCATCGATCTCGAACGACTTCTCGTCGAACATGTAGAAGGGATACTTCAACTGCACGTAGCGGTCGATGTTGCGCGCCAAAGGCTCGGAGCGCGAGTAGAAGATGGCGCGGTCGCCCAGCTTCACGATCTGCGCATCCTGCGTGGTCATATCCACCAGCGCGTACGCCGGGATGCCCTCGGCTCGGTTCGTCAGCCACTTGAACAGGTCAGCGTAGCCCAGCGGGCTCACGCGCACGGGCGTGCCCTGGTAGTTGATCTGGCTATACGTGCCAGCGATCTCGAACTGGCTGACGTACTCGGGGATGTTGCCCATAGCACGATTGCCCAGCAGCGCCGCCGAATCGCGGTCGATGATGGGGATCTCGGAATAGTCGACCTGCTGGATGTCCTGCGCGAAGTCAGCATCCTGCGTTTCCAGCACGCTAGCGTACTTGGCAGCGTTGCCGGGGAACACCGACAGCGATGCCACGGCACCCAGCACGCCGACCAGCGTGATGGCCACGGGAATCCACGACGCCACCTTGAACGCCTTCGCCTTCGTGCGGTTGGGGTCGACCTTGCTGTTGCCCGTTTCGTACGTGCGCGACTTCACGTTCCACAGCAGGAACAGCGGCAGCAGGATGAACACGACCACGAACATCCAGGTGTCCACGCTGTGGATGTTGATCGGCGGATGGAACCACCAGTAGGCCGCCGCCACGATAAGCAGCACCAACACCGCGGTGACGATGAGCGCCTTCTTGCCCATCTGGCCCATTTTGTCGCCGAACGAGAACTCGGGAGCGCCCCCGCCGTTACCGCCCTTGCGACCACGACCGCCGCTGAACGCGGTGAACGGGTTTTCGGAACCTTGGCCGCCGGCGCCGCTGCCCGACGAGCTGCTGGCACCCCCTTCGCCGGAGGCGCCAGCGGGCCCCCCGAAGCCTGCGCCCATGTCGAAGCCCGATTGCTTCAGGGCATCGATGAGCGACTCAAAACCGGATGTCTGTTTCACGGCATCCCTTTCTCCATTGATGGATGAACAATGTTCCACATTGTAGCGGAACGCGTCCAGCTTCCCTTGAAACCGAACGCGTTCCGTTACCTTTTATATTCGTTGCGATGACAGCCGGTCAACGCCGCGCCCCCCCTACGGGAAGCGTGGCGCTCCCCTTGGCGAAGCGCCACGTTCGGCCGCCGCCCCTATTTCGCCAGCTGGCGAAGGACGTACTGCAGAATGCCGCCATGCTCGAAGTACTTGCCCTCGGTAGGCGTGTCCACGCGGACCGTCGCCTTGAAGGCAACCTCGGACCCGTCGGCCCTTTTCGCCGTCACGTCCACCACGCGCGGCTCGGGCAGGCCCTTCGAGAAGTCCACGGCGCCGACCGTGTACTGCTCGGAGCCATCCAGACCCAGGCTTTCGGCGCTTTCGCCCTCTTCGAACTGCAGCGGCATCACGCCCATGCCAATGAGGTTCGAGCGGTGGATGCGCTCGAAGCTTTCAGCGAACGCCGCGCGGATGCCCAGCAGCATGGGGCCCTTCGCCGCCCAGTCGCGCGAACTGCCGCTGCCGTACATCTTGCCAGCTACCACGACCAGCGGCACATCGGCCTGCTCGTAGTCCATAGCCGCATCGAACAGCGGGGTGATCTCGCTCTTCAGGAAGTCGCGCGTCCAGCCGCCCTTCTTGCCTTCCGCGAGCTTGTTAGACAGCTTCACGTTGGCGAACGTGCCGCGCATCATGACCTCGTGGTTGCCGCGACGGGCACCGTAGGTGTTGAAGTCCGCCGGAACGACGCCGCGCTCCTCCAGGTACTTCGCCGCCGGGGAATCCAGCGCGATGCTGCCCGCGGGCGAGATGTGGTCGGTGGTGATGAAGTCGCCCAGGAAGGCTAGCGCACGCGCATCCTTGATGGGCTCTGCCGGCGCGGGCTGTGCGCCCATGCCGTCGAAGTACGGCGCGCGGCGCACGTACGTGGAGGCCTCGTCCCACGCGAACGTGTCGGACGGTTCGCTGCCAAGCTGCTGCCAGGCGGCGTCGCCGTCGTACAGGCCGCGCGAACCCTCTTCGTAAAGCTTCTTCGTGGCGAAACGCCCCAGCAGGTCGGCAACCTCGGCATCGGTCGGCCAGATGTCCGCCAACTTCACCGGCGTGCCGTCGGCGCGCTCGCCGAGCACAGCGTTGGGCAGGTCCACGTCCATGGTGCCCGCCAGCGAGTAGGCGATCACCGTCGCCGGGGCGCCCAGATAGTTCTGCGACACGTCGGGCGAGATGCGGCCCTCGAAGTTGCGGTTGCCCGAAAGCACGCTGGCAAGCTCCAAATCGTCGGCGATATCATGTAGCGCCGGCATAATGGGGCCGGAGTTGCCGATGCAGCTCATGCAGCCAAAGCCGCACGTGTAAAAGCCCAGGTCGCGCAAGCCATCCATCAGGTCGGCACGCTCAAGCAGCAGTTCGGTGGCGTGGCTGCCCGGAGCCAGGATGCATTTCACCCACGGCTTGGGCTTCAGCCCCGCTTCGGCGGCCTTCTTGGCCACCAAACCGGCCGTCAGCATCATGGACGGGTCGGTGGCGGTGGTGCAGCTGGTCACCGCGGCGATGGCAAGCGCGCCATGGCCCAGCTCGCAAGCCTGGCCGTTCACGTCAACCGTTTCCTTCTTGTCCAGGTCAAGGCCGCGATCGGCACAAATCTCATGGAAACGCTCCTGCGCCTGCTCAAGGAAGATGCGATCATGCGGGCGCGACGGGCCGGCGATGCTGCGCTTCACGCTGCTCAGGTCCAGCTCGACCACGTCGGCGTACACGCGCTCGGGCGCCTGCGGGTCGTTCCAGAAGCCCTGTGCCTTCGCATACTGCTCGACCAGCGCCACCTGCTGCTCGCTGCGACCGGTCAGGCGCAGGTACGCCAGCGTCTGGTCGTCAACGGGGAACAGCGTACAGGTGCTGCCGTATTCCGGCGTCATGTTGGAGATGCACGTGCGCTGCGTGGCGTTCAGGCTGTCCAGGCCAGGGCCGAAGCACTCGACGAAGCAGCCGACAACACCCTTCTCTCGCAGCATCTTCGCGAACGTCAGCGCCACGTCCATGGCCGCGACGCCCTCGGACAACTCACCCGTCAAGCGCACGCCCACGACCTTGGGAACCAGCGTGGTGATCGGCTGGCCCAGCGCTGCCGCCTCAGCCTCGATGCCGCCGACGCCCCAACCCAGCACGCCGATGCCGTTGGCGGTAGGCGTATGGCTGTCCGTGCCCACCAGGGTGTCGAAGTACACCGTGGGGTTCTCGCCCTCCGGCGTTTCCACACCGGCAGCCGTGGAGGTCATGGCAACCTGCGCGAACTGCTCGATGTTCAGCTGATGGCAGATGCCCGCTCCCGGAGGGACGATGCGCACGTTCTGGAACGACTTCTGCGCCCACTTCAGGAAGTTATAGCGCTCGCCGTTGCGCTGGAACTCCAGCTCCATGTTCTTCTCCATGGCGCAGGAGCAGCCAGCCACATCGGCGATGACCGAGTGGTCGATGACTAGATCGCAAGGAATCTGCGGATTGATTTTCGCCGGGTCGCCGCCCAGGTTCGCGCAGGCCTCGCGCATCACGGCGAAATCCACGAACACCGGCACGCCCGTGAAGTCCTGAAACAGCACGCGCGCAGGGCTGAACTCGACCTCGCTGCCCACCTCGCCCGCGCAACCGGCCTCGACCACGCGCTTGGCCAGGTCGGAAGCCGCCTCCGGGCTCTCGGCATTGCGCAGCACGTTTTCGAGCAGCACCTTCAGCGCATACGGAAGCTTCTCGGAGCCCTCAACCTGCTCAACCGGATAATAGGTGTAAGCCGCATCGTCCACGGACAGGGTAGCGGCAAACTTCTCGTTCTTCATATCGTCCCCTCTTGGTGCGTGTCGCACCCTGATATCGATCTTGCTGAACACGATTCAGCCGGCAATCTCGCTTACCGGCGAAAGCCCTATCGGGAATCGGTTTCTGCCAGCAGCTATGCGCGTCGGCGAACCCCGCCGCGAGAATGAGCACGGGCCGGCACCCCGCTTCCCGCAGCTTGCCGGCCAGCGCCTAACGTACGATTACGCCTGAGCCTTGATGGCGGCGATGAGCGCCTCGGTAAACTCGGTGCAGCTTGCCGCAGGGGCGCTGCTGCCAGTGGCCTTGCGGATGTCACCCGTCAGCACGGAACCGTCGGCGTACACGGCGCGGACGCCACGGCGGATACGCTCGGCGATCTCCAACTCCCCAAGATGGTCGAGCATCATGGCCGCGGACATGATCTCCGCGGTGGGGTTCGCCTTGTTCTGACCCGCAATGTCGGGAGCGGAGCCGTGCACGGCCTCGAACACGGCGTATTCCTTGCCGATGTTCGCACCCGGAGCGATACCCAGGCCACCAACCAGGCCCGCAGCCAGATCGCTTGCAATGTCGCCGTACAGGTTGGGGAACACCACCACGTCGAACTGCGCCGGGTCGATGACCATGTTCATGCAGAAGGCGTCGATGATGCGGTCGTCGAACTCAACACGGCCCTCGTACTCCTTGGCAACCTCGCGCGCCGTGCGCAGGAACAGGCCGTCGGAATACTTCATGATGTTGGCTTTATGAGCAGCGGTGACCTTTTTGCGGCCATGCTTCAGCGCGTACTCGAAGGCGTAGCGCACGATGTTCTGGGTAGCCGTGATGGAGATAGGCTTGATGGAGATGCCGGAATCGGGACGGATAACGCCCGCGCCCTCGTCCTCGCAGAACTTGATGAGCTTCGAAGCCGCCTCAGAGCCCTCTTCGAATTCCACGCCTGCATACAAGTCCTCGGAGTTTTCGCGAACGATGACCAGATCGACGTCGTCGTAGCGACCGCCCGCACCGGGCATGGAAAGCACCGGACGCAGGCACACGTACAAGTCGAGTGTTTTGCGAAGCGCAACGTTGACGCTGCGGAAACCGGTTCCAACGGGAGTGGTGCACGGGCCCTTGATGGCAACCTTGTTGCGCTTCACCGCCTCGATGGTCTCATCAGGCAGCGGAGTGCCCGTTTTCTCGGCGCATGCCGCACCGGCCTCAGCGACTTCCCAAACGATGTCCGCACCTGCAGCTTCCACGACCTGCTGCATTGCAGCAGACGTTTCCAAGCCGATGCCGTCGCCCGGAATCAAGGTTACAGTATGCTGTGCCATTGCCACTCCTTCTGTCCTGCGCCGCAGCGCATACGGGTTGAAAGAAACAGGCTGCACCGCAACGCGGCACAGCCCGAGGTTCCAAGCTTATTGTCCTTGAACGTTGTCAATGATGGTTTGCGCCTTGCGCTTCAAGGCACCCCTGCCATTATGCGCATCAAACGACATACGTTCAACAAGTGCTTCCTTAACGTGCTCCGAAAGCTTGCCAGTGGCGAACTCCGCAACAGCATTCAGCATGTCGTTGAACTCGACATCGCCGTGATAGCACTGGATGGCTTCGTCAATGAGCGGCCAGACGTTCTCGCTGCGCTTTTCGGTGGTGGCACCATATGCGCAGAAGAAGCGCATGGCAGCCAGGCGAACGAAACCGTTCTCCTCATCGAACAGCGCGTTCTCAGCACCAGCAAGCGCCTTGTCGGTACAGCGCGACTCAACGGGAACGAGCGCGGTAAGCGCATCCAAGCTTTCCCAACGAGTTTGAGCCTCGGGACGATTCAGGGCATCGACCAAATCGGATGCATAGGGAACGAGCAACTCGGGGCTAACCTTCGCGATAAACGCCAGCGATCCCGCTGCATTCTGTCGATTACGACGCGAAGAGTCGCCCAATTGCGCGACCAATCGCTTGAATTTGTCCTCGTTCGTGAGCGCTTCACGCGCCACGAATTCGATGACATCCATGCTTCCAGCCATGTGGTAATCCTCCATACCGCCTAGTATTTTCCAAGGTCATTATACCTTTTTGAAATTACCAACCCCGCATTCAGCGCAGAATTAACACGGCGGTAAACTGGGTTTTAAGGGCTTTTGCTACGAATAACTCATCGGGCAAAGTCTGCGCGTCTGCGCGTCTGCGCGTCTGCGCGTCTGCGCGTCTGCGCGTCTGCGAAGGAGTGTAATCGCATACTGCCAGAATCGACCCGCAGCTCCAGATTTCATCAAGAAGCAACACGCCGCACCCTGACGCCCACAAGCAGGACAACGCAAGCTTCTTTGCCGTCGCGCAGGATTACGCAATCTCCGAAAGCGAACCACAATGCTGCAGTGGCAATCGCGATAAAAGGAAAACGCATTTCGAGCAAGTTGACACCTCGGTCAAATATTCGCGAGTCAGAATTCGTAACCCCTGAAGAAAACCCCATTCACAATGCGAATATTGTCACCAAGACTCCGATTCCGACACATCTCCAGCATTTATCCGAGTCAAATTCCCCAACAACGCTCAGTAAACACCACATCAGAGGCTTTCGAACGAATCTCGTTTTAGAGCCTCTTGGAGCTCATGAAGCAAAAACGGCCAGGGCCAAACGCCCTAGCCGTTTTTTCAAATGATCGGAGGCAATTTTGCAACTACTTTAGAGGTACCCACAATCAACCCGAAAAGCTATTCGCAACACCAGTGCAACCGAATAGCATGCAGCGCGTCTTACAAAGAATTATGCGCGCAGGTCAACGCCCAGCTCGGCATTCACCAGATCGAACGCCGCGTCGATGGCCTTGTCCATGTCGTAGTACTTGTACCCGCCCAGACGACCGGCGAACACCACGTCGCCCTCCTGCTTGGCGAGCTCCTCGTACTGCGCGTACAGCGCGGAGTTGCGCTCGTCGTTGATCGGGTAGTACGGCTCGTCGCCGGGCTTCCAGTCGGCCGGGTACTCGCGCGTGATCACGCTGACCGGCGAGGACTGCGACTCGAAGTGCTTGTGCTCGATGATGCGCGTCCACGGCACCTCGCGCTCGGTGTAGTTGACCACCGCGTTGCCCTGCCAGTTCTCGCACTCGACGGTCTCGGACTCGAAGCGCAGGCTGCGGTACTCCAGCGTGCCCAGCTTGAAGTCGAAGTACTCGTCGATCGGGCCGCAGTAGATGGTGCGGTCGGCGATGCCCGGGTTTTGCTCGCGGAACTCACGGTACTCGGTCGACAGCAGGATCTCGACGTCGCCGAACATGCGCTCGACCATGGCGGTGTAGCCGCCCATGGGGATGCCCTGCCAGCGGTCGTTGAAGTAGTTGTTGTCGTAGGTCAGGCGCACAGGCAGGCGCTTGATGATGCTGGGCGGCAGCTCGGTGCAGCTGCGGCCCCACTGCTTCTCGGTATAGCCCTTGATGAGCTTCTCGAACACGTCGCGGCCGATCAGCGACAGCGCCTGCTCCTCGAGGTTCTTCGGCTCGCCCTCGCCGATGAGGTCTGCCGCCTCGGCCTTCTGCCGCTCGATGATCTCGACGGCCTCGGCGGGGGTGCGGATGCCCCACATCTTCGAGAACGTGTTCATGTTGAACGGCAGGTTGTACAGCTCGTCCTTATAGACGGCTACAGGGCTGTTCACGTAGTTGTTGAACTCGGCGAAGCGGTTGACGTAGTCCCACACCGGGCGCAGGGAGGTGTGGAAGATGTGCGCGCCGTAGCGGTGCACGTTGATGCCCTGCACGTCCTCGGTGTAAATGTTGCCGGCAATATGGTCGCGACGGTCGATGACCAGGCAGGTCTTGCCGAGCTTGGCGGCCTCATGGCAGAAAACCGCCGAAGAGATGCCGGCGCCGACAACCAGATAATCATAATGGGACAGCTTCATGCGTTTCCCCTTAGAGTCAAAGTTACTAAATTGAGTAATTTCATGGTACCAAATATAGCAAAAGCCCTGGACAAACCAGGGCTGATTACACGGAGTGCATATGTCTCGGGCATATAGAAAAGCGCCCTCCGCGAGCGCGACGCCCTGCCCTCCCGCAGCCTTGCGCTG
>NZ_CABQJR010000001.1 GCF_902464545.1 uncultured Senegalimassilia sp. | reverse complement strand
ATAGCGGGCGGTTTACTTGGCGCGGCTACGCGCGCGCCAGACTGAAGTCATTAAACGCAAGAAAGCCGGCCGCCCTTTCGGACGACCGGCCTTCCGAAACCGATCTATCGCACGATCGAAAGCCTCAGCGCACCCCCGACATACCGAAGCAATGCTCTTGCCAGAGGAAACGCGGCGCCGCGTACAGCGGACAAACTACTCGCCGTCGTACATGGCCTTCAGGCGCACCAGGTGATCGTAACGCTCGATGGCGGCCTTCTCGTTGCGCTCGAACAGCTCGCCGGCGCGCTCCGGGAACTCGCGGGTCAGGCGGCTGTAGCGGGCCTCGTTCATGAGGAACTCCTGGTAACCGCCAGCAGGCTCCTTGCAGTCCAGCGTGAACTTCTTGCCGGCGTCGGCTGCCGGGTTGAAGCGGAACAGGTTCCAGTAACCGCAGTCCACGGCCTTCTTCATCTCGGTCTGGCAGTTGCTCATGCCGCCCTTGATGGAGTGCATCTCGCACGGGGAGTACGCGATGATGATGGACGGGCCGTGATATGCCTCGGCCTCGGTGATGGCCTTGAGCGTCTGGGCCGGCTTGGCGCCCATGGCCACCTGGGCCACGTACACGTAGCCGTACGCCATGGCGATCTCGGCGAGCGACTTCTTCTTGACGTCCTTGCCGGCGGCGGCGAACTGCGCCACCTGACCGATGTTGGAAGCCTTGGAAGCCTGGCCGCCGGTGTTGGAGTAGACCTCGGTGTCGAACACGAAGATGTTCACGTCCTCGCCGGATGCCAGCACGTGGTCGAGTCCGCCGTAGCCGATGTCATAGGCCCAGCCGTCGCCGCCGAAGATCCAGACGGACTTCTTGGCCAGGTACTCCTTGTGGTCCAGGATGCGCTGCGCGGCCTCGGCTGCGGCGCCTTCGCCGGCGGCAACCTCGGGCAGGGCGGCGATCAGGGCGTCGGCGGTCTGACGGCTGGCGGCCTTGTCGCCGCGAGCGTCGAGCCAAGCCTGGGCGGCGTCGGCGGCGGCGCCGGCCTCCACCAGGATGGCGGCGTCGGCGGCGAGCATGCCGTTGACGGCCTCATAACCCAGCTTCATGCCCATGCCGTGCTCGGCGTTGTCCTCGAACAGGCTGTTAGACCATGCGGGGCCGTGACCCTGCTTGTTGACCGTGTACGGGCTGGTGGCAGCCGGACCGCCCCAGATGGAAGAGCAGCCGGTAGCGTTGGAGATGTACATGTGGTCGCCGTAGAGCTGGGTGATCAGGCGGGCGTAAGCCGTCTGGGCGCAGCCGGCGCAGGCGCCGGAGAACTCGAGCAGAGGCTGCTTGAACTGGCTGTCGCGCAGCGTGGTGCCCTCGATCTCGGGCTTGTCGGCGATCTTGTTCACGCAGTACTCGAACACGTCCTGCTGAGCCATCTCGTCCTCGACGCCGACCATGGTCAGCGCGTCGGCCGGGCAGGCCTTGACGCACACGCCGCAGCCCATGCAGTCCAGCGGGCTGATGGCCAGCGTGTACTTCAGCTCCTTGTGCTTGCCCTTCATGGGCAGCACGGCCATGGCCTCGGGGCCGGCGGCGGCCTCCTCGTCGGTCAGGCCGAACGGGCGGATGCAGGCATGCGGGCACACGAACGAGCAGCTGTTGCACTCGGTGCACTTCTCGGCATCCCACTTTGCCACGGACACGGACACGCCGCGCTTCTCGTAGGCGGCAGCGCCCTGCTCGAACTGGCCGTCGGCATGGTCGACGAACACGGAGACCGGCAGGGAGTCGCCGGCCATGCGGCCGACCGGCTCCATGATCTCGCGGACCTGCTTGACCAGCTCGGGACGGCCCTCGAGGTGCTCGACCTCGGCGTTGTCCTCGGCATCGGCCCAGGCAGCGGGAACGTCGATCTTCACGAACGCCGTGGCGCCCGCATCGATGGCGCGATGGTTCATGTCCACGACTTCCTGGCCCTTCTTCAGGTAGGAGCGCGTGGCGGCGTCCTTCATGTAGCGCACGGCGTCCTCGGCCGGCAGGATGTTCGCCAACGTGAAGAAGGCGGACTGCAGGATGGTGTTGGTGCGCTTGCCCATGCCGATCTGGCGGGCCAGGTCGATGGCGTTGATGGTGTAGAGCTGCACGTCGTTGGCCGCGATGTAACGCTTGGCCTCGGCGGACAGGTGCTCCTCAAGCTCCTCGGGCGTCCACTGGCAGTTGATCATGAACGTGCCGCCGGGCTTGACGTCCTTGACGATCGGGAAGTTCTTCGTGATGTAGCTGGGGTTGTGGCACGCCACGAAGTCGGCCTTGTTGATGTAGTAGCTGCTGCGGATGGGCGAATCGCCGAAGCGCAGGTGGCTGATCGTCACGCCGCCGGTCTTCTTCGAGTCATACTGGAAGTAGGCCTGCACGTACTTGTCGGTGTGGTCGCCGATGATCTTGACGGAGTTCTTGTTCGCGCCGACGGTGCCGTCGCCGCCCAGACCCCAGAACTTGCACTCGATGGTGCCGGCAGCTGCGGTGTTGGGAGCGGACGCATCCTCGGGCAGGGACAGCCCGGTGACGTCGTCGACGATGCCAATGGTGAACTCGCCGCGCGGCTCGTCCTTGGCCAGCTCGGTGAAGATGGCGAACACGGACGCGGGCGGCGTGTCCTTGCTGCCCAGGCCGTAACGGCCGCCGGAAACCTTGATGCCCTCGCGGCCCTCGACCATGAGCGCGTTGACGACGTCCAGGTACAGCGGATCGCGGGCGCCGGGCTCCTTGGTGCGGTCGAGCACGGCCAGCTTCTTGCAGGTGGCCGGCAGGGCCTCGGAGAACTTGGCGGTGACGAACGGGCGATACAGGCGCACCTTCACCAGGCCCACCTTCTCGCCCTGAGCGGTCAGGTAGTCGATGACCTCCTCGGCAACGTCGCAGATGCTGCCCATGGCGACGATCACGCGCTCGGCGTCGGCGGCGCCGTAGTAGTTGAACAGCTTGTAGTCGGTGCCCAGCTTGGCGTTGACCTTATCCATATACTCTTCCACCACGGCGGGCAGCGCGTCGTAGACGCCGTTGCAGGCCTCGCGGTTCTGGAAGAAGATGTCGCCGTTCTCGTGGCTGCCGCGCATACGCGGGCGCTCGGGGTTGAGCGCATGGTCGCGGAACGCCTTCACGGCGTCGAAGTCGCACATGTCGGCCAGGTCGTCGTAATCCCACACGGCGACCTTCTGCACCTCATGGGACGTGCGGAAGCCGTCGAAGAAGTTCAGGAACGGCACGCGGCCCTTGATGGCGGCCAGGTGCGCGACGGCGGACAGGTCCATGACCTCCTGGACGTTGCCCTCGGCGAGCATGGCGAAGCCGGTCTGGCGGCAGGCCATGACGTCGGAGTGGTCGCCGAAGATGTTCAGCGCGTGCGTGGAAACGGTACGGGCCGAAACGTGGAACACGCTCGGCAGCTGCTCGGCGGCGATCTTATACATGTTGGGGATCATGAGCAGCAGGCCCTGGGAGGCCGTGTAGGTGGTGGTCAGGGCACCGGCTGCCAGCGAGCCGTGCACGGCACCGGCGGCACCGCCCTCGGACTGCATCTCGCACACCTTCACCTTCGTGCCGAAGATGTTCTTCCTGCCGGCCGCCGACCACTGGTCGACCAGGTCGGCCATGGGGCTGGAAGGGGTGATGGGATAGATACCGGCTACCTCCGTGAACGCATATGAGACATGCGCTGCGGCGGTGTTGCCGTCCATGGACTTGAATTCTCTCGTCATTTCTTCTCCTAAGGCTATCCCCGATCGGCGCGATCGGAAACATCGTCTGGCCGTACAGTGCGCCTATATTAGCAGCCTTGGCGCGCCGAAATCCCACGAATCGACTCTGAGCAGGCGTGGGGCGGATGCTCTCGGCAAGCGGTCTCGAGCAGACGGGGCCCTCCCGCTCCCCGGGACCAGCGTGTTTGCCGCTCACCCCGCCACGACAACCGCCCACCGTGGGGAAACACCCTCGGGCCCCTTCCGGAAATGGCCTGCGCACGAGGGGGTTCCCCCGTTACGCTTGGGTAAAAGCTTTACCCCTTCTTTATTTTCGAAGCCCGTTCAGGGATAATGCATCGTGTTTGCTGTAGTGCGTGCGCGGAAGGCGCATGCGCAGGCTCGGGGCGAAAAGCCGCCTCGACAGATGAACGGAGGGAATCCCATGGAACAGCAGTATTCTCTGTCTCGCCGCACTTTCCTGGCGGGCAGCGCCGTTGCCGCCGCAACGGCCGGCCTGGCCCTGAGCGGCTGCGGCAGCAGCTCCTCTTCCGAGGGCGGCAAGCCCAGCGGCTCCGCCAGCACCGGCGGCGTGATCACCGCCGCTTGCAGCTACAAGAACGCTAACTACAACCCCATCGGCGCAAGCTCCGCTCTGATGCTGCCCGCTATCCAGCACTGCCTGGAGGGCCTCTATGAGCTGGATTACTTCACCGGCGAGTCCAACGCCGCTCTGGCCGCCGGCGAGCCCGTCAAGGTCTCCGAGACCGAGTACGAGGTCGCTCTGCGCGAAGGCGCCACGTTCTCCAACGGCGAGGCCGTGACCGCCGCCGACGTCGTGGCCGTCATCGAGGCCAACAAGGCCAACGCCACCTATAAGGACATGCTGTCCTTCATCGACTCCGTCGCCGCCAAGGACGACGCCACCGTGTCCTTCACGCTGGCCTACCCGTTCGTCGACAGCGACAAGCAGCTCAAAGAGCGCCTTTCCCTGTGCCGCGTGTTCCCGGCTGCCGAGATCACCAAGGAGACCATGACCACCCCGCCGACCGGCTCCGGTGCATGGGCCTTCGGCGAGTGCAACGGCGAGGACGGCGGCGAGCTGAACTTCGTCCCCAACCCCAAGTACAATGGCCCGAAGCCGGCTTCCGCCGACGCCATGCAGTGGCTCGTGCGCGTTGACAACACCGCTCGCGTGACCGCCCTGCAGGAGGGTACCGCCATCGCCGGCGAGAACATCCCGTTCTCCAACATCGACCAGCTGGTCGGCGCAGGCGTCACCGTCGACAGCGTCGACAGCTACGGCATCGGCTTCCTGATGTTCAACTGCCAGAAGGAGCCCTTCAACGACAAGCGCGTCCGTCAGGCCTTCCACTACGCCATCGACTACGACAAGCTGATCAAGAACCAGCTGGGCGGCAACGCTGAGACGCTGACCTCCTACCTGCCGAAGGACAACCCGGCCTACCACGAGGCCTCCACGGTCTACAAGTACGATCCCGAGAAGGCCAAGTCCCTGCTCAAGGAGGCCGGCCAGGAGAACCTCGAGGTCAAGCTGCTCGTCATCGACAACTGGATCAAGGACCTGTCCGCTCAGATCCAGCAGGACCTGCAGGCCGTCGGCATGAACGTCACGCTCGACGTGCAGGCTGCCCCCTACCCCACGATGGCCGCTTCCAAGACCGACGAGATTCTGCCCTTCGACGTGTTCCTGGCCCCCGGCGACGTCTCCTGCTTCGGCACGAACGCCGACGTGCATCTGGCTTGGTTCTACGGCGAGAACACCGACTGGTGCCAGGGCCGTTCCTGCTGGGCTAAGGCCGGCGACGGCAAGTGCCAGGAGTTCAACGAGTACCTCGACCAGGCTCGCAAGGCCACCGATGCGAACACGCGCCAGGAGGCGTACAACAAGTGCTTCGACATCATCTCCGAGGAAGTGCCGCTGTACCCGCTGTTCCACAAGAAGGTCGTCACCGGCTACTGGGCCGGCCTCATCGAAGGCTTCGAGCCCAGCCCGACCACCGGCCTGTACTTCCAGAACGCGAAGCTGAAGTAATAACCGCCAGGTTATAGGCTGCATCCGGAAAGCCCACCTCATTGCGAGGTGGGCTTTCTTTGCGTCTTGACCCCATATGCGCGTGAAGCGTATACCATGTTCACGTCGATTCTATTTAGGGGGTTATCACCGCATGACACGTTTGTTTTCCGTATACGGAGACTCCATCAGCTCGTTCGAGGGCATCCTACCGCAAGGCTGGCGCGTGTTCTTCGAAGGCGAGCAGCTTGAGCTCACCGGCGTGAAGACGCCGCACGACACCTGGTGGGGCCAGGTCATCGATCACTTCGGCGGGCACTTCCTGGCCAATGCATCCTGGTCGGGCTGCGTGGTGGAAGGCCGCGACTTCCCCGTCGGCGCCTCGCCTGAGCGCATCGAGCACCTGCAGGCCGGCGGGCGCACCCCCGACGACATCCTCGTGCATATCGGCATCAACGACTACGGCTGGGGGTCGGGGTACGCGCAGATCTGCGCGGCAACGCCTTCCGCACCGCCGAAGCTTGCCGCCGAGTGTCCCGATCACGGCAAGGTAGCGGGCATGGCCCCCGAAGGCACCCTTGCCAACTTCGAGGAATCCTTCCGCCGCATGCTGGCTACCATGCACGCTCAATACCCGAACGCTCGCATCTGGGTCTCCACGCTCCTTCCCGGCCGCGTGAAGGGCGCGCATCGTCCCACATCCCCGCGCTGGTTCCGCGGCATCTGCGTCGACGAGTACAACAAGATCATCCGCGCCGCCGCGGGCGACGCCGACAACTGCTATCTCGTGGACATGCAGGCGTTCGGCTACGACTACGACGCCATCGACGGTACCCACCCCACCGCGCTTGGCATGAAGCAGATGGCCTCCATGTTCATCCGCGGCATGGAGCAGGCCGACCCCGAGCTGCCGCGCACCCCTTACGAGGGGCACGATCTGTTCCCCGACGAGATGAGAAGCGCCGAGTTCTGCACGAAGCCCTGCGTCGGCTGCGAATACGCACGAGGAACCGGCAACAACTGGTGGCACGTCTGCGAGAAGCAGCTGGCTGATTAGTTATCCTATTTCGCCGTTTATCTGCGAAGACCTGTTGCAAATCGGTATAATGTGGAAGGTTTGCCAGCCTACATAGGCTGAACGATGGCAAACCATGTAACGTAAGCATGCTCTCACGAGCCTACAGAAAGGAGGGGATCGAGTGAACAACCTGCTTCGATTGATCGGCAATCGCCTGCTTTGGCTGCCCATCATGGTGTTCGGTGTCACCGTTCTCGTCTTCTTCCTGATGTCGCTTTCGCCTATCGACCCCGCCTTCTCGGCGCTTGGCGAAAACGCGTCACCCGACCAGTTGGAGGCCTACCGCGTCGAGCACGGCCTCAACGATCCGCTGATCGTTCGCTACGGCGACTACATGGCCGGCTTCTTCCATGGCGACCTGGGCACGTTCGGTCCCTCGAACCAGTCCGTGTCCGCTCGCATCGCCACCGCGCTGCCCATCACGCTGCAGCTCGGCTTCTTCGGCTTCATCATCGCCATCGTCGCCAGCGCCATCCTCGGCGTCGTCTCCGCCCTGTATCGCGACCGCTGGCCCGACCAGGTCATCCGTATCTTCTCCATCGCCTGCATCGCCACGCCGTCGTTCTGGCTGTCGGTGCTGTTCATCCTGCTGTTCTCCTCCACGCTGCACCTGCTGCCGGCCTCCGGCCCCCTGCCTGCGCTCACGGCAGATCCCGGCGGATGGCTTGCGCGCATGGCAATGCCGGGCATCGCCCTTGCCGTTCCGCTGACCGGCCAGATGACGCGCATCATCCGCACGTCCATGGTCGAGGAGCTCGATAAGGACTACGTGCGCACCGCCCGCGGCTTCGGCATCCCCTACGGCACCGTCGTCGCCCGTAACGTGCTGCGCAACGCCCTGATCACGCCCGTCACCGTGCTAGGCCTGAAGTTCGGCTACATGATCGGCGGTGCCGTGGTCCTCGAGGTCATCTTCGCCCTTCCGGGCATGGGCATGGCCATCGTCTCCGGCGTTACCTCGAATTACGTCATGTTGGTTCAGGGTGTCGTTCTCGTCGTCGCCATCACGTTCATCATCGTGAACGTCATCGTCGACATGCTCTACATCCTTATCGATCCGCGAATTAGGACGGTGTAGAGTATGGTTCAACTTCGTGGCGGCCTCACCAAGAAGATGGAGGACGGCGCCGGCAAGGTCCGCTTCCGTCGCTGGAAGAACATGACCATCGGCGCGCGTATCTCGCTGGTCATCCTCATCGCTATCATCGTAGTGGCCGCGCTGGCCGACTTCATCGCGCCCTACAGCCCCTACGAGATCTTCACCTCGTTCTGCGCGCCTGATTCCGCGCACCTGTTCGGCACCGACGACAAGGGCCGCGACGTTATGTCCCGCCTGATGTGCGGCGCTAAGTACTCCCTGGTCATCGGCCTGGGCGCTACCGGCTTCGCGCTGGTCGTGGGCTCCATCATCGGCGCTATCGCCGCCGTCGTGCGCCCGCGCATCGCCAACGTCATCATGCGTATCCTGGACATCATCATGTCCTTCCCCGGCATCGCGCTTGCCGCCACCTTCATCGTGGTGTTCGGCAACTCCGTGCCCTCGCTCATCTTCGCCATCGGCTTTCTGTACATCCCGCAGATCGCCCGTATCGTGCGCGCCAACGTCATGAGCGAGTACAACCAGGACTACGTCCGCGCAGTCGTCGTCTCCGGCGCCCGCGCCCCGTGGATCCTGTGGAAGCACGTCGTGCGCAATTGCGTGGCTCCCGTCCTCGTGTTCACCATCGTGCTCGTGGCCGACGCCATCGTGTTCGAGGCCTCCCTGGCCTTCATCAGCGCCGGTATCCCCGAGCCCACCCCCACCTGGGGCAACATCCTGGCTGACGCCCGTAACGGCGTGCTGGCCGGCCGCTGGTGGCAGGCGCTGTTCCCCGGCATCATGATCATGCTGACCGTTCTGTGCCTCAACATCGTCTCCGAGGGCATCACCGACGCCATCGCCGCGCCGAAGAGCGCCGTCAAGGTCGACGAGAACGACCTCAATAAGGACCGCGAGGCCGACCGCATGGTCGCCGACCCGACGCTGGCCTATGCCGCTCAGGCCGACATGCTCAACAAGCGCCTTGCCGCCCTTAAGGAAGCCGAGCTTTCGCGCACCGACCGCTTCGAGGCCCGCACCGACGTGCCGCCCATCCTGGAAGTCAAGGACCTGTGCATCAAGTTCCCCCGCCATGGCGACGTGAACGTGGTCGACCATGTCAGCTTCGTGGTGCGTCCGCGCCAGACCATGGGCCTTGTTGGCGAGTCCGGCTGCGGCAAGTCCATCACCAGCCTTGCCATCATGGGCCTGCTCGACAAGAAGGCCGAGATCTCCGGCGAGATCATGTACGACGGCAAGAACCTGCTCAACCTCTCCGACAAGGAGATGAACGAGCTGCGCGGCCGCGAGATCGCCATGGTCTACCAGGACGCCCTGTCCTCGCTCAACCCCTCCATGCTCATCCGCTCTCAGATGAAGCAGCTGACCAAACGTGGCGGCACCCGTTCCGCCGAGGAGCTGCTCGAGCTGGTCGGCCTGGACCCGAAGCGCACGCTGGATTCCTATCCCCACGAGCTCTCCGGCGGCCAGCGCCAGCGCGTGCTCATCGCCATGGCCCTGACGCGCGACCCCAAGCTGGTCATCGCCGACGAGCCCACCACCGCCCTTGACGTGACGGTCCAGAAGCAGGTCATCGACCTGCTGAACAAGCTGCAGCACGAGCTTGGCTTCGCCATGGTGTTCGTGAGCCACGACCTGGCGCTCGTTGCCGAGGTCGCCAACTCCATCACCGTCATGTACGCTGGCCAGGTTGTGGAGCAGGGCCCGGTGAAGGAGATCCTCACCAACCCCATCCACGAGTACACGCGCGGCCTGCTCGGCTCCGTTCTGTCCATCGAGGCCGGCGGTGCGCGCCTGCATCAGGTTCCCGGCTCGGTACCTTCGCCGAAGGACTTCCCCGAAGGCGACCGCTTCCGTCCGCGCTCCAGCCATCCGGACAAGACGTCGAACGTGCGACCCATGCTCAAGCGCGTGGCGAATTCCGACCACTATTACGCCGAGCTGCCTGACAGCGAGCTGAAGCGCATCGGCGTCAAGCCTTATCTCACGGGAGGTGCGAACTAATGGCCGAAGCAACCAACAGTGCAGCCGTCGCCAACAACGACGAGCAGACGCCTATCATCTTCCTTGATGATATCCACGTGGTGTTCAAGACGCGTACCGGCTCCCTGCTGCACCCCAACAAGGTCCACGCCGTCAACGGCTTGTCTCTGAAGCTCATGCCGGGCCAGACCATCGGCATCGTTGGCGAGTCGGGCTGCGGCAAGTCCACCACGGCCAACGTCATGTGCGGTCTGCAGACCCCCACGTCCGGCCACGTGTACTTCAAGGGCACCGACGTCACGAAGCGCTCCGCAGCGCAGCGTAAGATCATCGGCCGCGTCATCTCCGTCGTGTTCCAGGACCCGGCAACGGCCCTGAACGCGCGCATGACCGTGCGCGAGCAGCTCATGGACCCCATGATCGTGCACAAGGTGGGCGACGCGAAGTCCCGTGAAGCCCACGTGCGCGAGCTCATCGAGATGGTCGGCCTTCCCAACAGCGTCCTCGAGGCGCTGCCCGGCCAGATGTCCGGCGGCCAGCGTCAGCGCGTGGCAATCGCCCGCGCGCTGTCCCTGAAGCCCGACGCCATCATCGCCGACGAGCCCACCTCGGCCCTCGACGTGTCCGTGCGCGCCCAGATTCTCAACCTGCTGATGGATCTGAAGAAGGAGCTCAACCTTGCCATGGTGTTCATCAGCCATGACATCCAGACGGTGCGCTACATCTCCGACCAGATCATCGTCATGAACCATGGTCAGGCCGTTGAGCGCGGCACCGCCGAGCAGATCTTCAACAACCCCAAGGACGACTACACGCGCCTGCTGCTGGGCGCCGCCCCGTCCCTGCTCCATCCCGACCTAGGCAAGTAGCCTTACGGCCAGCTAACCTCACGGGAAACGCAATCGCCCCCGCCGCTCGCAAGAGCAGCGGGGGCGATTTTCATTTGGTTAGATTTCAGAAGCAATACTGTATAACCTAGGAAGCCCTTGTTATCGGCGAGCCAACAATCCGATTAGCGCAGATGAGCCCTTGCTCGGTACCTCATAAAGCGAGTTCCGCAGCGACTGGAACAGTCCAGTGGACTGTTCCACCAAGCGAGGACTGTCTGAGCGACTGGGATACCGAGCAAGGGCTCATCGAACGGGACAAAAAGAAGCCCCGACCAATAAAGGCCGGGGCTTCCGATGGGACTGCTAAAACCTACTTGCCAGCAGCCTCCACGAACCAGCTGGTGATGCTGGTGGGGTGCGTGATGGCGGTGCCTACCACGACTGCCCACGCACCGGCGTCCATAGCCGCCTTCGCATCGGCAGGCGTGTGCACGCGACCCTCGCAGATAACGGGCTTGCCAGGGAACTCCTCTACGGCCTGGCGAACGAGCGCAACATCCGGACCGTCGGCCATGCCGCAGTCGATGGCGGCACCGGGGTGCGAGAGCGTGGTGGAGGCGATATCGCAGCCGATGGCGAACGCATGGCGGATATCCTCGATGGTGGAGCAGTCCGCCATCACGAGCACGCCCTCCTCCTTCAGCGGGCGCACCGTGTCCTCGAGCGTCTTGCCATCGGGTCGCGGGCGATCGGTGGCATCGATGGCCACAATGTCGGCACCGGCCATCACACAGGCGCGCGCATGACGCAGCGTGGGCGTGATGTAGACGCCCTCGTGGCCTTCCTTCCAGATGCCGATGACGGGCACCTCGGTGCGGCCCTTGATGGCCGCGATATCGGATAGGCCCTGGCAGCGGATGCCGCCGGCGCCGCCCAGCTCGCATGCACGGGCCATCTGCGCCATGGTCTCGGGGTGGCGCAGCGGCTCGCCCATATATGCCTGGCAGCTGGCGATGACCTTGCCGCGCAATTGCTCGATAATGGGATCCATTTCCCCATCCTTTCAAAATCGAAAACCAGCGGCGCCCGCAGCCGAGAATCCACGGCGCCGGGCGCTGCGATATGCCGATGGAAACTACTCCTGCGGCTCTTCCCCATTCTGCTGCTCTTGGGAGTCATGCGGCTCGTCGAGCGCTTCGAAACCCTCGGCGTCGTCAAACTCGTCCAGTTCCTGCTGGACCTCGACATCCTCCAAGTAATCCAGCAGATCCTCTGCAGCGCCGATGAGCGGTGCGTGCCCGCCCAATTCGGCCGCAAGGAAAGGCAGACCGCGCTGCGCCAGCGGGATCTGACGCTCGAAGCCCTCCTGCACCGCCGCACGCCACTTGGTGCCCGCCTTGGGCACCGAGCCGCCGATGACCACCATATCGGGATCGAGCAGGTTCGTGATGCCCGCGATGGCCTCGCCCAGGGCGATGCCGGCGGTCATGATAACCTTGTGCGCCGCAGGCTCGCCCTCGGCTGCACGGCGGGAGATCTCGGCACCATCGATATGGTTGCCCGTGATCTCGGCATAGCGCGCCTCGATGCCGCTCCCCGACGCCACGAGCTCCAAATGGCCGGCACCGCCGCACACGCACGGGATGCCCACGGCCTGCGAACAGGCGATATGCCCGATTTCGCCGGCGAAACCGTGGTTACCGCGAACCAAGCGCCCATGGGCGATCACGGCGCCGCCGATGCCCGTGCCGGCAGCGATCATCATGCAGGTATCGGCCCCGCTGGCAGCGCCCCAGCGTGCCTCGCCAAGCGCATGGGCCTGCACGTCGTTGAGCACCGACACCGGCAGCTCGCAAGACTCCTGCAAGCGCTCCTTGATGGGCTGGCCGGTCCACCCGGGCATGATCTCGTTGGCGTACGCGATGCCGCCCGTGACCGCATCCACACGGCCTGCGGTGGACACGCCGATGCCGAGCACCTGCTCTCGGCGCGAGCGCGCCTCGGCAAGCACCGTGTTCGCCACATCGCACACGGTGACGAGCACGGGGCCGCCCCCGCGCTGCGCCTGCGTGGGCACCTGGGTTTCGAACACGACTTCAGGGGCAGCGTCGATCTGCTCGTATCGCAGCAGCGCGCCGGCGATCTTCGTGCCGCCGATATCAAGCGCCGCAACGTATGCGGGATATTCCATGCACCCCACCCTTCCCTTTTCGAAAAGCACCTTATCACCTGGTGCCAACCATGGTACCGCAAACAAAAAAGCCGGCGCGGGTGGAACCTGCGCCGGCTTGCAAAAGCGAAGAAAAGCTACTTGCGGATGGGAGCGTCCGCGTCCATGAGGCCGGCCTTCTTGATGACCTCGACGATGGCCGCGACGTCCTCGCCCTCGAGCGGCTGGACGGGCTCGCGCATCTGGTTCGTGTTGAACACGCCCATCTGCCACAGAGCCGTCTTGAACGCGCCCACGCCGGCGCCGAAGCCGACGGTGGCCTTGACCACGCGGGTCAGGAACATCAGGCGGGCAAGGTGATCCTGGATCTCCTTGACGCGGTTCCAGTCGCCGGCCTGAGCGGCCTTCCACTGCTCCACGTAGCTGTGCGGGTCGAGGTTGGCCAGGCCCGGCACGCTACCGTCGGCGCCTGCCAGGTACGCGCCGTCGACGCACACCTCATGGCCGGTGAGCAGCTGCAGCGGATGACCGGCGTCCTCGTTCTCCAGCACCAGCCAGCGGAAGCTGACGTCGTCGCCGGAAGAGTCCTTCACGCCCTGCAGCACGCCGTCCTTGCCCAGACGCACCAGCATGGTGGGGTCGAGCTTGGTGTGCACGCACACCGGCAGGTCGTAGGCGAACAGCGGCAGGTCGGTATGCTCGCGGATGGCGCGGAAGTGACGCTCGATCTCCTTCGGGCCGCCCAGGGCGTAGAACGGGGCGGTGGCGACCAGCGCCTCGACGCCAAAGCCCTTGGCACGCTTGGCCTGATCGACCACGCGCAGGGTTTCCATGTCGATGACGCCGGCAAGCACGGGCACGCGATGATTCACGATGGCCACGGCCTCCTGCAGCACATGGTAACGCTGGGCGTCGGTGAGGAACGCGACCTCGCCCGAGGAGCCCAGGAAGAACAAGCCGTCGACGCCGGCGTCGATCATACGGTTGATGGAGCGCTCGAAGGCCTCCAGGTCAAGCTGCTTCTTCTCGGTCAGCGGGATGACCACCGGGGGGATTACGCCGTGGAACGGGGAATCGGTCATGATGAGTACCTTGCCTCTTTCTTTCTGTTGAGCAAACTTCAATGAGGATAGTATCGAGGTTCGCGGTTCGTCAACGAACTGGCGAACGTTTCACAAACAAAGGATGGAATCCGCCTTACGGTGCGAACGGGCGCCCGAACGGCGCAAGCCTCATGGCTGCGGCGCAGCCGAGCACCCCAACGCTACGCGATCACCTTTCCTCGAAGCACCACGTGCTTGATGTTCAGTTCGCGGTCGAGCACCACGGCATCGGCCTGATAGCCCGGGGCGATGGCGCCCAGCTTGCCGTCAAGTCCCAAGGCGCGGGCCGGGTTGACCGTTGCGGCCTTCACGGCGCTGGTCAAGGGGATGCCCATGGTGCGCACCGCCGTGCGCATGCACGCCATCACGTCGGAGACGCTGCCGGCAAGGCTGCCGTTCGCGATGGTGGCGCGATTGCCCTTGACGAAGAACTGCTGGCCGCCCAACTCGTATTCGCCATCCCCCAGCCCGCAGGCGCGCAGGCTGTCGCTGATCAAGATCATGCGATCGTCGCCGAACAGGGCAAACGCCAGGCGCACCATAGCGGGATGGATATGCACGCCGTCGGCGATGATCTCGGCCGTTACGTCGTTACGCTCCGCACCGGCGGCAATGGGGCCGGGCTCTCGGTGATGCAGCGAGGGCATAGCGTTGAACAGGTGCGTCATGTGACGCGCACCGGCATCGAAGGCAGCGCACGCGTCATCGTAGCCCGTGCACGTATGGGCGACGGAAACACGCACGTCATGGGACATCTGGCGAATGAACTCCAAGTTGCCCGGTTGCTCGGGTGCCACGTCCACCAGCTTGATGAGCCCCTTCGCCTGCTGCTGCAGACGGCCGAACTCCTCGACGGAGGCGCTGCGCACGTATGCGGGGTTCTGAGCACCTACCTTGTCAGGGGCGATATAGGGGCCTTCCATATTGATGCCCACGATGCCGGCCTCCCCCGCAGCGGTTTCGTGAGCGGCAACGCTGGACACGATGGGTGCCAGGCGCTCTTCGGGAAGGGTCATGGTGGTCGGGCAGATGGAGGTCACGCCCCGGCTTGCCTCGTAAGCCGCAATGACGGAGATGCCCTCATCGGATGCATCGCAGAAATCGTGGCCCATGGCGCCGTGGAAGTGCACGTCGATCAGGCCGGGAATTACATAGCACCCCGATGCATCCAACGTATCAGCAGCGCCACCCACGCCGCACGCTTCGTCTCCCGATGCCTCGATGCTGGAGAAGGTCTGCCCCTCCACCACCACATCGCGCTCGCGGAAGCACTGACCGTCGAACACCTTGCCGTTTGCAATGCGCATATCTGCATGCTCCTTTCAAATATGGAAGGGCCTTCCGCATGCGCGGAAAGCCCTTCGAAAGTGTTATCGATTATGGCACCGGTGCGCCTTACAGCAGCGAGCCGGCCTCGGCGTCCACCACGACGGTGACGTTGGGGTGCAGCTGCAGCACGGATGCGGGAACCTGCGGGGTGACCGGGCCGAAGAACGCGTCGCGCACGATCTGCGCCTTGTCGACGCCGCTGGCCACCACCAGGATGGCGCGGGCCTTCATGATGGTGCCGATGCCCATGGTGTAGGCCTCGCGGGGGACCTGGTCGATGGACTCGAACAGGCGGCTGTTGGCGTTGATGGTGCTCTCCGTCAGCTCGACCACGTGGGTGCGCACGGGGAACTCGTCGCAGGGCTCGTTGAAGCCGATATGGCCGTTGTGGCCCAGGCCCAGCAGCTGCAGGTCGATGCCGCCAGCTTCGCTGATGGCCAGCTCGTAAGACTCGCAGGCGGCCTGCGCATCCGGGTTGGCGCCGTCGGGGACGCTCGTGGCCTCGAGGTCGATGTCGACATGATCGAAGAGGTTCTTCTGCATGAAGTAGCGATAGCTCTGGTCATGCTCGGGGGACAGGCCGCGGTACTCATCCAGGTTGAACGTGGTGACCTGCTCGAAGCTGATACGGTCGGCCTGGAAGTCCTCCACCAGGTCGGCGTACAGCCCGATGGGCGTGGAGCCGGTGGCCAGGCCGAGCGTGGAAGCCGGGTCCACGATCAGCTGGGCAGCGATCAGATCCGCCGCGCGACGGCTCATATCCTCGTAGGTCTCCTCGATGAACAGTTGCATGTGATGCCCTTTCTTTCGCCGTTGAAAATCAGTTGGAGTTGACAATGGGAATTAGCACGCGCAGCAATCGCCCGCCGCGCGCAACCGCCTAGGTCCAGAACAGCACCGTCTCGATGATGTCCTGATACGACCAGGGGTAGATATCGGAGAACCATCCGGTCTCCGGAACGAAGCAGAGAAGCGCGACGTACAGCACCGAGATGCAGACGAGCGTCAGCAGCCCCTTCATCAGCAGCACCTGGGCCGTCGATCCGGGCCTGAGGTTCTCATTGACGATGAACGCCAGAAGCACCGATGCCGCCAGGAACATGAAGCTGAAGTCCGCATAGTAGCGCTGCAGGATGCCTGCCATCTGCGCATCCATGAGCGCAACCACCACGCCACCGAACAGCAACGCGATGATGACGCCCGCAATGGTTCGCGTTGAACGCGTTTTAAAGCGCAAAGCCAGGATACGGCGCGAGAACGGCAGAATCCACAGGATGGGAAGGCACGCCAGCACGCCGCCGAACGTGACCTCCTTGATGGTCTGCCCCAAGTACGTGGTCTCGAAGGGAGCAGGCTGCAGGAACGGGAACACGCCGGTCATTGAAGGCGGCTGCAGGAAGTACGCGAACAACGCCGGAGCCAAACGCCCGATGTTCCAGCCGCGCTTGGTCATATCGTTGACCGTCAGGTTGTAGTTCGCGCCGAAATCGGTGAAGCTGCCGAAACGAGCATGGTTGTACAGCATGAGCCCCGCCGCCACCACGATGTACGGCGCCATCAAGCACGCGAACTCGATTGCGCCCTTACGCGTGAGAATGGTCCGCTTCGTGATGTACTTGCGCCAGAACAAAGGAAACGCTACCAATGACAGCACGATCAGCTGCGGACGGCACCCGACAACCAGGGCCATGCACAGACTTCCGCCCAGATACCAACCACAAGGGTTCGTCGCCGCACGGCCGCGCATCCACAGATACAAGCCCCACACCGAGAACGCCAAGCCCATCGAAATGGGAAGCGAGTAGAACGTGGGGAACTTCAGCAGATAGAGGATGCCGCAGCACATGACCAGCGGAATCTGCAGCAACAGGTACAAGCCTAGGCTGACGCGCTTGAAGTGATAGCGTGCGAACCTGTCGAGCAACGCCGAACAACCCAACACGAACATGATGACGGCCATGAGCACACCGATGGCTGTGGGGAAATTCGACCCGGTCAACAAATAGAACGGCAAGTAGAACACGAGCACAGGAACCACACCGAAGTACACGTAGTAATGCCCATCATGGTAGGCAACGTCGAACAGGTACTCCTCGCCCGCTTTCTTTTGCAACTCATCGCGAGCGCCCTTGTCATAAGGGTCATCCATTTCCTGGAGCCACTGGGGAGGGGTTTCCTCCAAGTACAACCGTCCATGAGCCATAGACTTGGCCAGCTCGGCATATTGCTGTGCGTTTTCACCGCCGACCTTGAACGTGTTGGCGATACCGGCGCCATCCCACGAGCCGGAATTGTACGTGCTGGTGGCGACGCCAACCAAGTTCGAGCCCATGAACAGATAGGAGCTGAGCAACACGATCTCGATCGCCACGGCGGCGATCAGAGCAGCCTTGGATTTACGCGGATTGCGAACGATGCCGATGCGGTAGATGGCCGACTTCGGACGGAAGATGAAGGCAAGCGCCAAAATACCCAACGTGAACAGAAAACGCGTTTGGTTGAACAAGAACGGTTCCCGTGCGTTGATAGACACATCGGAAAGTTTCACCGGGTAGCTGATATCCTCGCCGGTGATGGTGATCTTAAGGTTGGTCACCAGCCCCGTAGTGTTCAGATTGATGTACTCGCTTTGATCGCACAGCGTGTTGACGTCCACCTCGGGAACGCCCACCGTGTACTCGGTGGAATCGAAGTAGGTGCTGTGAGCCTCGTCGGTGAACTGGATCTTCACCTTCAGCTGCTGTGCGGGCTGCCGGTAATCGAAGTTCAACCACACGTTATGAACCTCTGAGTTGAGGTTCTTGAATTCGATGACGTGATTGACTTCGGTGACGCGATACTGGTTATCGAGGGTCTTCGTCAGCGCCAAGCGATTATCCAGATTGGTGGTGTGGTAGCCAGCCGTGCGGAAGTAGTTGAAGTTGAACACGAACGTTTCCAGCACCAAAGCCGCAAGTATCAACAGCACGGCGCTCTTCAAGACGTGCTTTACCGTAGCGCCATGCTTAAGCATAAGCTGCTGGTGCCAGTAGGATATGTTCTGCTTCATGGTAGGCATACGGCGAAACATTATACGGGATAAGCAAAGGGAGAGGTAGTTTCACCCCTCCCTCTCAAGCAATATGCACGTTTTACTGCAGATGCTACAGGCCCAAAGCCTGCTTCACATCAGCGTAGACAACGTCGACGTCGCGGTCGCCGTCGATGGACACGATCAGATCGCAGCCGCGATAGTAGTCGATCAGCGGAGCCGTGGACTTCTCGTAAACGTCAAGACGGTTGCGCACCGTGGCCTCGTTGTCGTCGTCGCGCTGGTACATCTCGCCACCGCATGCGGGGCAAGAAGCGTCGGCGACGGAGCCGATGTGGCCGCATTCCTTGCACATACGACGGGAGGTCAGGCGCTTGACGATGACCTCGAAGTCGACATCGATGAGCAGAGCGGCGTTCAGCGGGCGCTTCAGCTCGGCCAGCATGGTGTCAAGAGCCACAGCCTGCGTGGTGGTACGCGGGAAACCGTCCAGGATGACGCCCTTCTCGGTGTCAGGCTGCTCGATGCGCTCCTTCATCAGGTCGATGATCAGCTCGTCGGGAACCAGCTCGCCGGCGTCCATGAAGCCCTTGGCCTTAACGCCCAGGGGGGTCTGATTCTTAACGGCAGCGCGAAGGATGTCGCCCGTGGAGATATGGCACAGGCCGCAATCCTCGACCAGCTTGGCAGCCTGCGTGCCCTTACCGGCGCCCGGGGCGCCCAGCAACACGATGTTCATGGTGAAGCAATCCTTTCGAGATATGCAGATAATGCAATTCCCATGATAACAAAAAGGGAGGGCCCGAAGGCCCTCCCTGTCGGTAACTGCAAGGTTTCCTTACTTGAAGAAACCCTCGTAGTTATGCATCTTCAACTGGCTTTCAACCTTGCTCATGGTATCGAGCGCAACGCCGATCATGATGAGGATGGAAGTACCGCCGAACGCCTGGATAAGCGTGTTGCCGGTGAAGTAGAAGATAATGGTCGGCACGACCGCGATGACCGCGATGAAGATGCCGCCCGGAAGCGTAACGCGATGCAGCACGTTCTTGATGTAGGTCACGGTAGCGGAACCGGGACGCACACCGGGAATGAAGCCGCCCTGCTTGCGCAGGTTGTCCGCCGTCTCCTCAGGATTGAACACCATGGAGGTGTAGAAATACGCGAAGAAGACGATCAGCGCGATGGTGAGGATCCAGTTCACCCAACCCGTGGAGATGGCATCGGCGAACGCCGTCAGCCAACCCACGTTGAACAGAGCAGCAAGCTGAGCCGGGAAGTAGATCAGGCAGCTTGCGAAGATGATCGGGATGACGCCCGCCGCATTCACCTTCAGGGGAATGTAGGTGGACTGACCGCCCATCATCTTACGACCCTGCACGCGCTTGGCGTAATTCACCGGGATGCGGCGCTGTGCGCGCTCCACGAAGATGATCGCGGGGATGCACACGAGCACCACTGCCAGGATAAGCGCCGTGATGGCGATACCCATGCCGGTGTCGGTGGTCAGGTTCACCGAAGAGAAGATGGCCGAAGGCACACGGCTGACGATGCTCACGAAGATGATGAGCGACATGCCGTTGCCGACGCCGCGCTGCGTGATGAGCTCGCCCATCCACATGATGAACGCGGTACCGGCCACCAACGTGAAAACCACCAAAATGTCGGTAACGATCTCGGGAACCTCGGAAGAGAACACCACGCCGTACTGCGGGGACTTGAACAACAGCAGGTAACCAATGGCGTTGATCAGACCCAGGGCCAGCGTCAGATAACGCGTGACCTGAGTGATGCGACGCCTACCGGTCTCGCCTTCCTTCGCCCAACGGCCCACCGCCGGGATAACGCCCTGCATCAGCTGCATAATGATGGATGCGGTGATGTAGGGCATGATACCCAGCGAGAATACCGAGAAGTTCGAAAGCGCGCCGCCGGTGAACAGGTCCAGCATGGTCATGGACACGCCCGAATCCTGGAACGAGTCAGCGAACTCGCGGAACGGGATGCCCGGAACCGGCACGTAGGAACCGAATCGATAGAGCGCAAGGATGCCCAGCGTGAACAAGATCTTCTTGCGCAGCTCGGGAACCTTGAACGCGTCGATGATAGAGCTTAGCAAGGCTCTTCGACCTTTCCGCCAGCTGCCTCGATCTTCGCCTTGGCGGAGGCAGAAACCTTGTCGACCTTGATGGTCAGAGCCTTGGTGATGTCACCATCGCCAAGAACCTTCACCAGGGCGTCCTCATGCTTGATGATGCCCTTGGCCTTCAGGGAAGCACCGTCGACGACGTCGCCAGCCTCGAACTTCTCCTCGAGACGGGAGACGTTGACGGGCAGGTACTCGACGCGGTTGATGTTGCGGAAGCCAGGCAGCTTCGGCAGACGACGGGCCAGCGGGGTCTGGCCGCCCTCGAAGCCGGCGCCCTTGCCGCCACCGGAGCGGGACTTCTGGCCGTTCATACCGCGGCCAGCGGTCTTGCCCTGACCAGCAGCGTGGCCGCGGCCGACGCGCTTGCGGTTCTTACGAGAGCCTTCTGCGGGCTTGAGGTCCTTGAGTTCCATTCTTTTCTCCTTGCAGATAGCTTACCGGGCTCCCGCCCGGTGCTGGCAGCTCGCCGCCAGCAAACTTCCAATACAGCCGATTGGCGCGCCGGAATCCGACACGCCAACCGAGAATTTTACCCGAGACGGGTAAGTATGCCAAGGTGGCGATTGGGAACTTTACAGCTCCTCCACCTTGATGAGATGCTTCACCTTGAAGATCATGCCGCGGATGTTGGCATTGTCGACCTGGTCGATGGAGCGGCCGATCTTGCCGAGGCCCAGGGCCTTCAGCGTTGCAGCCTGATCCTTCTTGTAACCGATGGAGCTCTTCACCTGCGTAAGACGCAGCGTCTTCTTAGCGTCGGACATGGGTTACTCCTTCCAGCCGTAGATCTTGGCAACGGAAATGCCACGACGCTCGGCGACGGACTCGGGGGACTGCATTTCCTTCAGACCCTCGGCCGTGGCCTTGACGACGTTCATGACGTTGTCGGTGCCCAGAGACTTGCACAGGACGTTCTCCACACCGGACAGCTCCAGGACGGCACGAGCAGCGCCGCCGGCGATAACGCCGGTACCGGGAACAGCGGGCTTGATCAGAACGCGACCGGCACCGAACTCGCCGATGATCTCATGCGGCAGCGTCTTCTCGTCGGTCAGCGGCACGGAGAACATGTTCTTCTTTGCGTCCTCCACGCCCTTCTTGATGGCCGTAGGCACTTCCTGGGACTTGCCCATGCCGATGCCGACGTGGCCGTTGCGGTCGCCCACGACCACCAGCGCGGTCAGACCGAAGCGGCGACCACCCTTGACGACCTTGGACACGCGATTGATGTAAACGACGCGCTCTTCGAGCTCGGGAGCTGCGGCGTTCTCTTGCTTGTTGCGAGCCATAGACTAAACCCCTTCTAGAATTTCAGACCGGCTTCACGAGCAGCGTCGGCCAGAGCCTTGACGCGCCCATGGTACAGGTTGCCACCACGATCGAAAACGACTTCCGTGATGCCGCATTCCTGAGCCTTCTTGCCTGCGATCTCACCGAGAGCGGTAGCGCCCTCGACGTTAGCGCCGTTCTTGCCCGTAGCCTTGAAATCAGGGCCCAGGGTGGAAACGCCGCACAGGGTCTTGCCCGCAACGTCGTCGACGAACTGCACGTAGATGTTGTTGTTGCTGCGCGTCACGCAAAGACGGGGACGCTCCGGCGTGCCGGAGATCTTACCGCGCACGCGACGATGGCGACGGGCCAGCGCAGCTTGCTTTTTCTGAAGCTTATTCATGGTAATCCCTTCGTTCAGTTACGCTTGCGCGCTTAGTCCTTGCCAGCCTTGCCGACCTTGCGGCGGACATGCTCGCCCTCATAGCGGATGCCCTTGCCCTTGTAAGGCTCAGGCTTGCGCCATGCGCGGACGTTCGCGGCCACCTGGCCGACCTGCTCCTTGCTGATGCCGGAGACGACGATCTCGGTCTGGCTGGGAACCTCGAACGTGATGTTCTCGGGGCACTCCATGAGCACGGGGTGCGAGAAGCCCAGCTGCATCTCCAGGTCCTTGCCCTTCAGCGCGGCACGATAGCCGACGCCGACCAGCTGCAGCTTCTTCTGGTAGCCGGCGGAAACGCCCTCGACCATGTTGTGGATGAGGGTGCGGGTAAGGCCGTGCAGGCTCCTGGCCTCACGGGAGTCGTCAGGACGGGAGACGATGATCTCCTCGCCTTCCTGGCTGATGGTCATCATGGGGTTGAACTCGCGGGTGAGCTCGCCCTTGGGGCCCTTGACCGTCACGATGTGGCCGTCGATCTTCACGTCGACGCCGGCAGGAACGGTAACGGGCTGCTTGCCGATACGAGACATAAACCTATCCCTTCCTTTCCTACCAGATGTACGCGATAACCTCGCCGCCGATGCCCTTCTTGCGGGCGTCGCGGTCGGTCATCACGCCGTTGGACGTGGAGACGATTGCAGTGCCGAGGCCGCCCAGAACGCGGGGCAGCTCGTCCTTGCCGGCGTAGATGCGCAGACCCGGCTTGGAGATGCGGCGGATGCCGCGGATGGTCTTGGCCTTCTTCTCGCCGTACTTCAGCGTGATTTCGAGCGTGGCACGAGGCTCGCCTTCGACAACCTCGTAGCCGGCCACATAGCCCTCTTCCTGCATGATGCGGGCGATCTCGACCAGCTTCTTGCTGGAGGGCATGGAGACCGTAGCCTTGCCGGCAGAGTTAGCGTTACGCACGCGCGTAAGCATATCTGCGATAGGGTCAGTCATGGTCATAGTAAGTTTCTCCTTTGGTTCGTGATGAGCCGATCGGTTCGGTTCGGATAGGCGCCCTTAGCACCCCCGCCTGAACCGTGGCACACCCGTACGTACCTTGTGTTTGGGCCTACCAGGAAGCCTTGGTCACGCCGGGCAGCTCGCCTTTGTTGGCCAGCTCGCGCAGGCACACGCGGCACAGGCCGAACTTACGGTAGTAAGCGCGCGGACGCCCGCAACGCGTGCAGCGATTGTGCTGGCGCGTGGAGAACTTCGGCTCGCGCTCGCTCTTGGCGATCATCGATTTCTTTGCCATGCAAATCCTTCTTTCTTGTTTCCAAGCCCGCCGGGAAGGCGGGCTTTAAACTGCCTGCAGGATGACCTGGCCGGCCATCCTTACGGTCAAACAAAAGGGTTAGTCGCGGTCCTTGAACGGGAAGCCCAGCGCGGAAAGCAGCGCAAATGCGTTCTCGTTGTTGCCGGCGGTGGTGACGAACGTGATGTCCATACCACGGGTGCGGTCGACCTTATCGTACTCGATCTCGGGGAAGATCAGCTGCTCGGTAATGCCGAGCGTGTAGTTGCCGCGACCGTCGAAGCTGGTCGGGGAGATGCCGCGGAAGTCGCGGACGCGCGGCAGAGCAGCGGCCAGCAGACGATCCAGGAACTCCCACATGCGGTCGCCACGCAGGGTGACCTTGCAGCCGATAGCCTGACCCTCGCGCACATGGAAGCCTGCGATGGACTTCTTGGCGCGGGTGATGCAGGGCTGCTGACCGGTGATGATGCGCATGTCGTTCATGGCGGCATCAAGCAGCTTGTGGTCGGAGGCGGCGGCGCCGACACCCATGTTCACGACGATTTTCTCGAGACGCGGAACATTGTTGATGTTGTCGATGCCCAGCTCGCTTTCCAGCTTAGCGACGATCTCGTTCTTGTACTTCTCTTTGAGACGAGGAGCAGTCATGCGATTTCCTTTCGATGAATTAAACGCAGGATTTCCGACCCTGCGTCCCTGGTCTTATATGGCCAGGGTCATATTCTAAACGCGGCCCGCGCAAAGGCAGGCCGCCTTCAACAAAACTATTTATCGATATCCTTGCCGCACTTCTTGCAAACGCGGACCTTCTTGCCGGCCTCGTTCACGCGGTGGGACACGCGGGTGGGCTGCTTGCACTCGGGGCAGACGACCATGACGTTGGAGACATGGATGGGAGCCTCGACGGACATGATGCCGCCCTGCGGGTTCTGCTGAGTGGGGCGCATGGCCTTCTTGACCATGTTCACCTTCTCGACGACCACACGCTGCTTGCTGGGGAGAGAACGAACGACCTGGCCCTCCTTGCCCTTGTCCTTGCCGGACAGAACGCGGACGGTGTCGCCCTTCTTGATGTTCATGCTGTTCATTGCGAATAACCCCCTTTACAGCGTCTCAGGTGCCAAGGACACGATCTTCATGTACTTCTTCTCGCGCAGCTCGCGGGCGACGGGCCCGAAGATACGCGTGCCGCGCGGCGCACCGTTGGCGTCGATCAGGACGGCAGCGTTCTGGTCGAACTTGATGTAGCTGCCGTCAGCGCGACGAACTTCCTTCTTCACGCGCACAACGACGCAGCGCACGACGTCACCCTTTTTGACAGCACCGTTGGGCATAGCCTCTTTGACGCTGCAGATGATCACGTCGCCCAGGCCCGCGTAACGGCGCTTGGAGCCGCCCAGGACCTTGATGCACTGCACCTTGCGAGCGCCGGAGTTGTCGGCGACCGCGAGCATGGTTTGCATCTGAATCATTGCTTCAACCTATCTTTCAATCGGTAATCTGATGGGATAAGAGGAAAGGGCTATTTAGCCTTTTCGTTGATCTCCACCAGACGCCAGCGCTTCATCTTGGACAGCGGACGGGTCTCCATGATGGTGACGGTATCGCCGACGCCAGCCTCGTTGTTCTCATCATGCGCATGGAACTTCTTGGTGGTCGTCATCATCTTCTTGTACACCGGATGCGGCTTGCGCTCGGCGACGGAGACGACGATGGTCTTGTCGTTGACGGCGCTGACCACGATGCCCTGGCGGACCTTACGCGTATTACGCTCTTCGCTCATGTTATCAAACCTTCCTTTATGCGCTCAGCTCACGGGCGCGCATCTCGGTCTGGATGCGAGCGATGTCCTTCTTGACCTGCTTCACGCGTGCGGTGTTGTCAAGCTGGCTCGTTGCCATCTGGAAGCGCAGGTTGAAAAGCTCAGCGCGTGCTTCCTTGAGTTTGGCCTGCAGATCGTCGGCAGACAGCTCACGAATCTCTGCTGCTTTCATTTACTCCTGCCCTTCCGTTTCCTTGGTCACAATCTTGCACTTGATGGGCAACTTGTTGATTGCAAGGCGGAGCGCCTCTTTGGCCGTGGCCTCGTCGACGCCGTCGATCTCGAACATGATGCGACCGGGCTTGACGACCGCGACCCAGGCCTCGGGGTTGCCCTTACCGGAACCCATGCGGGTCTCAGCCGGCTTCTTGGTGATCGGCTTGTCCGGGAAGATGGTGATCCAGACCTTACCGCCACGCTTCATGCAACGGGTCATGGCGATACGAGCGGCCTCGATCTGACGGTTGGTGATCCAGTGTGCTTCCAGGGCCTGGATGCCCCAGGTGCCGTGGTTCAGACGGGTACCACCCTTTGCACGGCCCTTCATGGAACCGCGCTGCACCTTGCGGTGCTTAACACGCTTAGGTACGAGCATTACTTGCGCCCCCTATCATTACGGTCGTTGCGGCGGGAACGGTTCGGGCGAGAGCCGCCCTCGAGCTGAGGCTGCGGAGCCTTCTGGCCCGGCAGGACCTCGCCGTGGTACACCCACACCTGAACGCCGATGGCGCCCATCTGCGTGCGGGCGGTGCAGAAACCGTAGTCAACCTTGGCACGCAGCGTGTGCAGCGGCACGCGACCCTCGCGGTACCACTCGCGGCGGCTCATCTCGGCACCGCCGAGACGACCGGCGCACTGGATGCGGATGCCCTTGGCACCGGACTTGCGGGCGGACTGCACGGCCTTGCGCATGGCGCGACGGAAAGCGACGCGGCCCTCGAGCTGCTCGGCAACGGACTGGGCGATGAGGTTTGCGTCCAGTTCGGGGCGCTTGACCTCGACGACCTCGATGTTGACCGGGCCGTTAGCAACCTTCTCGAGCTTCTTGCGCAGAGCGTCGATCTCGGCGCCCTTCTTGCCGATCACGACACCCGGGCGAGCCGTGGTGACGATGACCTTGATCTTGTCGCCTGCGCGCTCGATCTCGACCTTGGAGACGGCGGCACGGGCCAGCTGCTTGTCCAGGAACTTCCTAATGGCCAAGTCGTTTGCCAGGTTCTGGGCGTAATCCTTGTCGGCGTACCAACGGCTGCGCCACTCTTCGGTGATACCGAGGCGGAACCCGGTAGGGCTTACCTTCTGACCCATAGACTTTATGCCTCCTCTCGCGGAGCGACGATGATGGTGATGTGGCAGGTGCGCTTGCGGATGCGCGAAGCGGAACCCTTAGCGCGGGGACGGATGCGCTTGAGCGTGGGGCCCTCATCAACGAAGGCGGTCTTCACGACCAGCGTCTCCGGACGCACATGATGCTGGTACTCAGCGTTTGCCACAGCGGAGTTCAGCGTCTTCTCGACAACCTCGGCGGCTGCGCGATTGGTGAACATCAAGATCTCACGGGCAGCCGGGACGGACTTGCCGCGGATCAGGTCGACGACGATGCGTGCCTTGCGGGGCGACATGCGCACGGTACGTGCGATTGCTTTAGCTTCCATGATTCACCCCTTCTTATCGCTTCTTCTTGTCGGCTGCGTGACCCTTGAAGGTACGCGTGGGGGCGAACTCGCCCAGCTTGTGGCCGACCATGGACTCGGTAACGTAAACCGGCACGTGCTTGCGACCGTCGTGCACCGCGATGGTGTGGCCCACCATTTCGGGGAAGATGGTGCTGGCACGGGACCAGGTCTTGATGACGTTCTTTTCGCCGGCCGCGTTCATCTTCTCGATGCGCTCAAGAAGGCGAGGCTCAACGAAAGGACCCTTCTTCAAACTTCTGCTCACTATTACTCCTTAACGCTTAGCGCTACTTCTTGCGACGGCGAATGATCAGGCGGCTAGAGGCCTTCTTCGGGTTGCGCGTACGATGACCCTTGGTCGGAACGCCCCAGGGGCTGACAGGGTGACGGCCAGAAGTCTTGTTCTTGCCTTCGCCACCGCCGTGGGGATGGTCCACAGGGTTCATGACGGTACCGCGAACCGTCGGGCGGATGCCACGCCAACGATTACGGCCGGCCTTGCCGATCGTGATGTTGGAGTGCTCGGCGTTACCGACCTCGCCAATGGTGGCGCGGCAGGTGAGCAGCACGCGGCGCATTTCGGAGGAGGGCATGCGCAGGATGGCGTACTTGCCTTCCTTGCCCATCAGCTGGATGCTCGTGCCGGCGGAGCGGGCAAGCGCGGCGCCACGGCCGGGCTGCAGCTCGACAGCGTGGATGAGCGTACCAACGGGGATGCAGGACAGCGGCATGGCGTTGCCGGGCTTGATGTCCACATCGGTGCCGCTGACGATCATGTCGCCGACCTTCAGGCCCTTCGGGTGAAGAATGTAGCGCTTCTCGCCGTCAACGTAGTGCAGCAGAGCGATACGAGCGGAGCGGTTCGGGTCGTACTCGATGGTAGCGACCTTTGCAGGCACGCCGTCCTTGTTGCGCTTGAAATCGATGATGCGGTAACGACGCTTCACGCCGCCGCCCTGATGACGGACGGTGATGTGACCGTGGTTGTTGCGGCCCGCCTTCTTGTTCAGCGGCGCAAGCAGGGACTTTTCCGGCTTGTCGCAGGTGATTTCGGCCTTGTCCGAAACCGTCTGGAAGCGACGACCGGGGCTAGTCGGCCTGTACTGTTTGACTCCCATTTCAAACCTTTCCATCTGGATTTCCGCTCGCATGCCTCACCATGCACCGGAGATCCTTCCTACAGATGTGGATATGGCGATTGCCCAAGCACGCTCGTTTGAGGCCGAACGCACCGACTCCGTCAATCCACGCGCCCGGGCGTATCCATAAGTCACCAGACGCAACTGGACATTATACGAGCCTGCGCGAGTTGTTTCAAGAAAAACCTGCTTGAACGAAGCGCGCCCACAACCTGCACACAAGCCAGGTTGCGGGCGCTTATCTATTGATATGGAGAGGGTCTTGCGGAGTTCCCCCTATCACCATTTCGGCAATGCCGCCGAGCTGCGTGCTAATCCAGGTGGAACGCGCACGGCAGGTCGACGCTTACCGGCGAGCTGTCGGCATTGGTCTCCATGACGCTGGCCATGAAGTCCCACCACTTCCGGCAGATCTCGGTTTCCGCCGATTCAGCGTAACGCTCGGGATCGTCGAGCTCGATATAGCCGAACAGGATGTTGGTCTCCTCATCGATGAAGATGCTGTAGTTGTGCCCGCCGTACTCGTGGAGCATATCGGCCATCTCAGGCCACAGCTCGTTGTGACGGCGCTCGTACTCCTCGGCGAACCCCGGATACAGCTTCATCTTGAAGCCGCTGATGGTGCGGCCTTCGGCGGTTTTACGTACGGTCATCGCCTTTTCCTTTCATTATCGTTGCGGATATGGGCATGCAGTCGCGCACGGACCCGGGGATTTCCCACCCCTTGCCCCTTGTACGCACAGCGCGTACGCGCCGCGAAACGCGCATGCCCGATCTTGCGGCAGCGCCGGGACGGACGAGAGGCTGCAGACCCCCTGCCCTGCCGGCGTATATGCGCCGCGAAACGCGCATGCCCGGGCGGCGCGCGCCCGGGCATGCAAGGGAAACGTTACTGAAGCTTGCCGTAGCGCTCCTCGGTGATTTGATCGAGCGTCTTGCCCTGCGTGTCAGGGCACCACACCACGCCGACCACAAGCGAGACCACCAGCACCGCGCACATGATGAGCGCAGCCGGGAAGAAGCCCGCCGGGTTGGTGGAGATATCGCCCATGATGGCGCCGACGCCGACGAGCGACCAGATGCCAAGGGCCGCACGCACTAGGAAGAACATGATGCCCTGCGCGCCGCCGCGATAGCGCGTCGGGAACAGCTCGGTTCCCCACAACGCATAGAAGCACTGCGCCGAGAAGCCGGCCGAAACGCCCCACAGGATGACGTAGACCCACAGGCACCAGCCCATGGAATCGGTGGTGCCGTTGTTGAGCGCCGCGCCGAAGATGGCGATGCACACCCATGAGGCAAGCGCCAACAGCGCCGACGCCCCAAACAGCACGCGATGAGGCACCTTATCGCCCAGCTTGGAGAACACCGCCAGCGAGCAGACGGCCACGAGCACCCATTGCACCACGCCGAGCAGGCTCTGCCCCACCGAGTCGATGTTGCCGGCTGCGGCGTACAGATACGGCATGAACTGGCCGTTGGTGCCCGCCGCCAGGTTCCACGTCAGGTACACGGCCACCAAAAACACGATGGTCTTGACGTTGACGGGGTTCTTCAGCGCATTGGCCATCATGCGGCCGAACGACTCGTGCTCGGCCGTCTCGGCCTGCTTCTCCGCCCAGTCCTTGGACTCCTGCAGCTGACGCTGAAGATTCCATGCGACGAGCGCCACCACGAGCAGCACCAGGAAAAGGATGCGCGTGGACAGCAAGCCGTCGAAGGGACCGTAAGTTCCAGCGGGCAGCAACGTCTTGCCGTCGGCCGCGAAACCAGGGAGCGCAAACGACAGGGCCAAGGACAGCAGGAAGATGATGGCCGGGCCGCAGCTCCATGCGAACTGGCTGATGCCGATGTTCGCGGCGCGCTTGGTTGAGGTGGACGTTTCGGAGATGTAGCTCCACGATGCGGGGACGCCCGCTCCCACCGACAGGCCGGAGAGCACCACGCCCACCACCACCATGGGCAGGTTCATGGCGCACATGGCGATTGCCACGCCGATGGCGTATACCAGCAGGTTGTAACGGTAGATGATGGTGCGGCCGTACTTGTCGGTCAGAAATCCGCCGATAAGCGCGCCGATGGCGGCGCCGAACGCGTTCGCGCCGATAGCGCCCAGGATAGAGGTCCACATCGAGCCGAAACCGAATGCGGCGGCCCACGCCGTCAGCGCCACCGACGACGCCACGATGCACCCGGAATCCAGGAAGTTCGTCAACGACACCGCGATGGTGCCCTTGCGCTCCTGAGACATTGCCATGATCGATTCGCCTTTCACTTGTTCCTATGGCCGGCAGCTGCGCTAGTCCAGGAAGCTTTCGTTGATATCGAGTTTGAAATCACGGGCGATGGCGCGCAGGCCGTCGTCGGTGATGGTGTTGCGGAACTCGTCGCTGCCGCCGTTGAGCATACGGGCCTCGGCGTAGATGGCCGCGGCCTTCTCAATGGTATGCATAAGGCCGAACGCCGTGTCGAAATCAGGGCCGGACACGAACAACCCATGCTGCGCCCAGATGGCTGCATCGTAGGTTTTCATGAGCTCGCAGGTGGCCTGCGCGATCTCGGAGCCGCCCGGAACCATCCACGGCACGACGCCCACGCCCTTCGGGAACACCACGATGCACTCGGTCATGGCCTTCCACAGGGCGCGCGTGATGGTGCGCGCATCAAGCGGCATGACGAACGACAGCGCGATGACGTTCTGTGGATGAGCATGGTAGATCACACGGCATGCACCGTCGGTGGCGGCCACGCGGACGCTATGGTTCATGAAGTGCGTGGGGAACTCGCTGGTGGGAACGCCCCCGTCCTTCAGGCCCCACACGATGCGCCATGCGTCGCCGGCGTCGTTTATCTCGACGATGCCCACGTTGGCCGCAGGGTCGAGCTGCACGTTGCGCATATAGCGGCCCGATCCCGTGGTGGCGAAGAACGCCCCGCGCAGGTTGTCGGCCTGCACGCCCATGGACACCCAGCTGGAGGGGTTGTCGTAGAAGAACGGGCGGCACGCACCAACCTGCTCATCGGTCAGGCGATACGTCAGGTTACCGCCGTTGCGCTCATGCCAGCCCTGGTCCCAGCCATCGGTGCACAGGCGCACGAACGCCTTCATAAACGGCTGCTGCTCCACGGCCACGCCCGAAACGGCGCCCTTGGCAACGGTGACGCCCTTGTCGAGCACGCCTTGCGCGGCTTGCGCGCCACGGCCCAGCACGTCTTGCGCGCTATCCAAAATACCCATGTTCCTACCTTTCCATCATGCGCCGGGAACTACGGCGCGGACCGGGCGGGCGCGGATGCGCGTTCCGCGCCCGCCGCTTGCTTTCATTGAACGTGAAGGGCTGCCCGCCTACGCGCGGCCGGAGAGCACCTCGTCCTCATAGGCCTTGATGGGAGCCCACAGCCCGCCATCGGTCGGCACGCCCTCGCGACGGCAGTACTCGTCCCACACGGCGCCGAACGGCATGGTCTTGAACTGCTCGGTGACGATCATCTTCTCGGAGAAGCGGTACGTATCCTGCAGCTCCTTGAGACGCTCGACGGGCTGCAGCAGCTCGAACAGCAGGCTCTTCTCCATGGCACGGGTGCCGGTCGCCCAAGCGCCGATGCGGTTGATGGACGCGTCGAAGAAGTCGAGGCCGATGATAACCTTGTCCCAGCCGTCCGGGCAGCGCACGATCTCGCCGGCGATCTCCTTGATGTTGTCGTCGAACAGCACAACGTGATCGGAGTCCCAGTGCATGGAGCGGGTGACGTGCAGCGGCACGTACGGGAAGAACAGCAGCAAGCTGGAGAGCTTGTCGGCGATGTTCTCCATGGGGTTGAAGTGGCCGGCGTCGATGAGCACCACGTGGTTGCCGCCCTTCTTCGCGGCATAGGACACGTAGAACTCCTGGTTGCCGGTGGTGAAGCCCTCCACACCGATGCCGAAGACCTTCTGCTCCATGGCGTCGATGACGTGCGGCGTTTCGAAGGAGTAGATCTCGTCGAGCGCATCGCGCAGACGCTCGCGCATGCCGAAGCGATCTGCCGGGTAGTCCTTCAGGCCATCGGGGATCCAGAAGTTGTTGAGCACCATGTCGTCAAGCTCCTCGCCGATGCGCTCGGCGATCTTGCGGCATGCGATGCAGTGACGGATCCAGAAGTCGCGCACATCCTTATCCGGCGAGGAGACCGTCAGGCCCTCCTTGACCATGGGATGGCTGAACAGCGTGGGGTTGAAGTCGATGCCGTAGCCGTGTTCCTTGGCCCATGCCACCCAGGGCTCGAAGTGCTTGTACTCGATCTGGTCGCGGTCAACCCAGGGGTTCTCATCGGTGAAGATGGCATAGCTTGCATGCAGGTTGATGCGCTTCTTGCCGGGGATGAGGCTGCACGCCTTCTCGAAGTCGGCCGTCAACTCCTCGAAAGTGCGGGCGCGACCCGGGTAGTTTCCCGTGGTCATGATACCGCCGGAGGCCGCGTTGTCCTTCTGGTCGAAACCCATGACGTCGTCGCCTTGCCAGCAGTTGACGGAGATCGCCTTGCCGGCCAGCTTCGCCAGGACCGCCTCGGTGTCGATGCCCTCGGCTGCGTATGCCTCGCGTGCCAGTTCGTAAGCTGTGCTCATGTGCGCTCCTATCTTGGATGAATTGCTATGTTCAAGCCGCGATGCGGCGGTGAACCGATTCGGGTGCGCAGAGCCGACGCGCGGCGGCGGCCCTGCGCGTCCGGGTTATTCGGGCTGATATTCCACCACGTCGAACGATCGGCGGATGGCCTCTCGCGCCTCGTCGAGGTCGGCGAAGACGCCGTCGCCGATCATCTGCACCATAAGGTTGCCCAGGCTGGTGCCCTCGATGGGGCCGGCGAACACGGGGATGCCGCACGCGCGAGCCGTCAGCTCGTTGAGGTAGGTGTCTTGGCATCCCCCGCCGACGATGTTGATGGAGGTGTACGTGCGGCCGGTCAGCGCCGACAGTTCGTTGATGGAATCGGCGTAGCAGCCGGTCAAGCTCTCGTATACGCAGCGCATCAACTCGCCGACGGTATCCGGCACGGGCTGGCCCGTCTCGCGGCAGGCGGCCTCGATCTCCTCGATCATGGACGCAGGCGCCAGGAAGCGATCGTCGTTGACGTTGACGTGCGGGACGGGGGCGTCGGGATGCAGCTTCTGCTCGGCGCGCGCGGCATCCGCCAGCTCGCCGAAGCCGATCTCCTTGGCGGCGCGCTTGAGCTGGGCGCCCTTGCCGGAGACGTAGCTGACACCGTTGAGCTCGCGGCGGATGGACTGGATCATCCACAGTCCCATGATGTTCTTCAAGAAGCGGAAGCGCTTCAGATAGCCGCCCTCGTTCGTGAAGTTTTGATACCTGCTGGCGTCAGAGGTGATGGGGCCCTCGTGCTCCACGCCGAGCAGGCTCCACGTGCCGCTTGAGAGGTAGACGGCCTGCGCGTCGCGCGCAGGCACCGCCAGAAACGCCGAACCCGTGTCGTGCGTGGCAGGCAGCATGACCTGGGCATCGAAGCCCACGCGCTGCTGCACCTCGGGCGTAAGCCCGCCCACTACCGTACCGGGCATGGCGATGTCGCCGAACAGGCGCGCGGGAGCCTCTGCCGCCTCAAGGGCGAACGCATCCCACGTGCAGGTGCGGGCGTTGACGAGGTTCGTGGTGGTGGCGTTGGTGTATTCGTTGACCATGTTGCCCGTGAGCAGGTAGTTCAGGTATTCGGGCACCATAAGGAAGCGATCTGCCGCCTCAAGCTCCTCGGGATGCTCGCGCGAGAGCGCCGCAAGCTGATAGACCGTGTTGAACGCTTGGCGCTGGATACCCGTGACGCGATAGAGCCTCTCCAGGCCGATGCCCGCATCGACATCGGCGGCGACATCGTTGGTGCGCGCATCGCGATACGCCACCGCGTCGCCGACGAGCCGGCCCTGCGCATCGACCAAGACGAAGTCGACGCCCCAGGTGTCGATGCCGATCGTCTCGGGGATCTTGCCGGCTTCGCGGCATTTTTCCAGGCCGATCAGGATGTTCTCCCAGATCATGTCGATATCCCAGCAATCGTGCCCACGACGGCGCACCTGCACGTTGTCGAAGCGGTGCACCTCCTCGAGCTCGATCACGCCGTTTTCGTTCACGCTACCGAGCACGTGGCGTCCGCTCGACGCCCCGATGTCGATGGCAAGGTAGTAACGCTGCTGCGGCATTACTTCCCTCCCCTTTGTTTGGTTGTATCGTTTTCCCGGATCTGCACCACGTACATGACATTGGTGGCTGCGACGGATTCCGTGCCGTCAGGGCCCTTGGACACCACAGGGCTGGTCGAGCGATCGCCTGCAGTAAACACGGCGACATCGCCCGGGCGCAAAAGGCCCTTGGACACCACGGCATCGCGCGCATTGTCCACGACGCTGCGCATGTCGCCCTGCACATCGCCGAGCATGGGCACGACGCCCCAATGGATCTGCTGCTGGCGCATCACACGCTCCGACGGCGTGACCGCGTAAATGGGAACGCGCGGGCGCAGGTTGGACACCAGGCGCACGGTACGGCCTGACATGGTGGGCGCCACGATGCAGGCGGCGTTGACGGTCTCGGCCGTTTGCACGGCGGCAAGGCCCACGGCCAGCGCCACGCGCGCGGCAACGCGCGTGCGATCGGGGAAGCGCTCGTCGAACAGGTACGGTTCGCTGGCCTCGGCGACGCGGGCCATCATCTGCACGGCGGGAACCGGGTACTGACCGCACGCCGTCTCGCCCGACAGCATGACCGCATCGGTGCCGTCGTAGATAGCGTTTGCCACATCCCCCACCTCAGCACGCGTGGGACGCGGGTTGCGGATCATGGAATCGAGCATCTGCGTTGCCGTGATGACGGGCTTCGACGCGCGGTTGCAGGCGCGGATGATTTCCTTCTGGATGTGCGGCACCTTATAGGCCGGGACCTCCACGCCCAAATCGCCGCGGGCGATCATGATGCCGTCGGACGCCTCTATGATCTCGTTGATGTTCTCGACGGCCTCGTGGCATTCGATTTTCGAGAGGAACATGATGTCGGCGCCGCCGTGCTCGTTCAAAAACGCTCGCATCTCGCGTACACCCGCGGCATCGCGAATGAAGGACGCGGCGATGAAGTCGACGCTTTGCTCGATGCCGAACAGCAGGTCGGCGCGATCTTGGTCGGTCATGACCGGCAGGGGCAGCGACGTGCCGGGAAGGTTCATGGATTTGCGCTCGCCGAGCAAGCCGGAATTTTGCACGGTGCAATGGATATCGCCGCCCTCGACGCTATCGACGGCAAGCTCGATAAGCCCGTCGTCGACCAGGATGACCGTACCGGGCGAAACGACATCGGCCAGGCCCTTGCAGGTTTGGCTGACCACACGATCGTTGCCTTCGACCGCCGCCTCGGTGAACGTGAACGAGTTGCCCGCCATAAGCTGCACCGGCTTATGGCCCGCCAGCTCGCCCGTGCGGATCTCCGGGCCTTTCGTATCGAGCAAGATGGCGCAGGGGCTGTCCATTTCGCGGCGAACCTTGCGCAAGCGGTCCATACGAGCACGCTGCTCATCATGCGAGCCGTGCGAGAAATTGAAGCGGGCGATATCCATGCCCGCGTTGATCAGACCTTTGAGCGTCGACTCGCTATCGACGGACGGGCCAAGGGTGCACACGATCTTCGTTCGCTTTGCCATGCAGCCACCTTACCGTTGCGTACTAAGTCTCACATATACGGAAACTATACCGCTAAACGGCGGTGATTCCTCGGCAATCGGAAAACCCCACTTTTGCGCTAGACTCACTGCAAAATTCCAGCGGAAAGGCAGCGAGCATCCTGCGAACGTTACGTCGCCCGGAACGCCGTAAGCTACAGCAGCTCCCCGCCATACAAAGGCTCGAGCACGGACTCCCGATGGTTCTCGAACAGGTCGCGGGCGCTGCCGCGCCATGCCACCTCGCCTTGCTGCAAGCACACGACGTTATCGGCGATACGGCGCGTTTGCGCCAGGTCATTAGAAAGCAAGCCCCCATTTCCCGTGTCCAAAAGATGAGGGGTAATATGGGAAAGCGCGCATGGGGCAGACACCCCGCTGAGACGAAAACGGGCCCGCAGCATCACCGCTGCGGGCCCGTCCTGTTCGCACGTTGCTCTCGGGTCTTAGATTTCCTTGACCCACAGACCGTGGAGGTTGCAGTACTCGTACGCCTTCACCGGCGCATCGCCCGCGGCCAAGGCGAAGGTTGCCTCAGGGGCATCCTGCGCAGTGAGCGGGGCGATCTGGTAACCCTTCTCGGTGACGAGCACGATGAACGCGATCAGATGCTCGGGCGTCATGGGATGAGCAACCTCGCCAACCTTCACGTGAACCGTGGAGCCGTCGACGACGACCTGCGGCACGTGCTTCTCCATTGCGGCGTCGGTGTCGTTGGCGCGGAGCTCGACCATTTGCTCGCCGCAGCAGGACATGGGCACGCCCTGGTCGAACGGCTTGATGGCCACGTTGCCGCAATGCATGCACTTGAAGAATTTGACGTCCATGGTAAACCCCTCTCAGGTTTCAACGGCAACCCCCGTGGTGCCGTTGCTCTCAGTATAGAAACGCCTTGCGTGCGCGGAGGGCGCGCGGGCAGATGTTCGCCAACCCGTTACGCTTCCGCAGCCCGTCTGTTGCGTAACTATATGATACTAACTTTGTACCATTTCCGGAAGCCCTTTTTGCGGTTTCTTGACGCGAACGGCATAAACAAGGGCGCACACCCCCGCCATCATAAGCGGCACGCTGAGAACCTGGCCCATGGTCAACCACCCTCCCCACAGGTAGCCGATCTGCGCATCGGGCTGGCGAACGAACTCGATGAGGAAGCGGAACAGGCCGTAACCAACCAGGAATACGCCCAAAAACGTCCCCTGCGGACGCGGCGGCTGCTTGCGCGACAAGGCGTACAGCACGCAGAACAGCACGACGCCCTCGAGCAGCGCCTCGTAAAGCTGCGAGGGATGACGAGGCATCGCACCCGCCGTGCCGCCGAACACCACGCCCCACGGCAAGCTGGTGGGCGCACCCCACAGCTCGCCGTTCACGAAGTTGGCGCAGCGGCCGAAGAATAGGCCGATAGGCGCCGCGATGCATCCCATATCCGCAAGCGTGAGATATGGGATGCCGGTGAAGCGCGCCGCGACGAGACCCGAGAGCAGCGCGCCGATAAGACCTCCGTGGAAGCTCATGCCGCCGTGGTTGAACGCCAAGATATCGGCGGGATGGGAGAAATAGTAGCCGTCACCGTAAACGAGAACGTAGCCTAAACGTCCTCCCAAAATCACACCCACGATGGCGCACAGCACCACGGTGAGCAGGCTGTCCGCATCCACCCGCACCTTCCAACGCTTCGCCACCTGCCACAGCACAAGCGCCGCGCACACGAAGCCGGCGACATAGGCGATACCGTACCAGCGCACGACAAAAGGCCCGATAGCGAACGCCACCGGGTCGAGCATGCGATATATCTCGTTTAACATGGGAAAAGCTCCGTTCCATAGCAGTCGAACGGAGAAAAGGATACCTTAGTTCAAGCCCCCCTGCGCCAACCTGTTGAGCGCTTGCCCTAACCTCTTCACGAAGCGAGCCGGGGATGGTGCGCAACAGCTGAACCTGCGCGCCGCATTTGGGGCAATCTAGAGTGAACAAGGCCGTTTCAGGGCCCAATACCATGATGGCGCGGTATCGCGCCATATCGAACGTGCCGCACCCGCAGCTAGGGCACGCAGCATGTATGTTCACGGCCCCCACCGAAACAGCCCCTAGAGCAAGAACCTATTCGGGTTACCCTGACGGGTGGGGCCTTCGCCAGCGCGATCGGCCGTGCTCGGCCCGTGCTCCAAGAAGAACTCGCAGAAGCGGCAAATCTCCTTTGCCGCCGCATCGAAATCGCGGCTGGGGTTGAGCAGCTTGCCGAAATCGGTGCACACCACGTGGGTGGGACGGAAGCAGGCGGCGAAGTGGCAATCTGCGGGGCACGGTTCGCCGGGAATGTTATGCGGGCATCGACCGTTCATCTCGGCATCCTCGTAGCAACCGCGCAACTCCCAACACTTCATGCCTTCCGCTTCCCTTCTCCGCCTGCTTACCTGATGTTTACCTGCTTACATGACCGCCGGCACCACGCGGGTGACGCCGGGCACGCGCTCCTTGAGGATGCGCTCGACGCCGTTGGCCAGCGTCATCTGGGACATGGGGCAGCCCTTGCAAGCGCCCTGCAGCTCGACGGTGACCACGCCGTCCTCGTCGACGTCGACGAGCTTCACGTCGCCGCCATCAGCCTGCAGGCTGGGTCGGATGAGCTCGAGCACTGCTGCAACATCGGTCTTTTCAACCATGGGGTTCTCCTTTACCTTTCGGTCTTTTGTTCATCATGAGCGATTCTACCACAGCGCCCGATAGGGCCATCGGGCGTTTGGATGGGGTTACGATGATGGTTTCCAGTCCTTGCCGAGGATAACCAGCACATCGGTGCCGAACGAATAGGCGCCGGTGTTCTGCACCAAGCGACCCACCCCCATGGCATCGAGCACGGTCTGCGCGGCCGGCTGCGCGTCGCTGGTGTTGTAGATGACCAGCGTTTCGCTGTACACGGAGGTATCGGTGTTGCCCGTCTCCGAAACCTTGAAGCCCTTCGAGGTGAGCGTCGACTCCATGGAAGCCGCCGCTCCCGTGATGCCGCCGCCGTTTTTAAGCGTGATGGTGAAGCTTCCGGGATCGGTGGTGGCAGCCTGCGTCTGCTCGGCGGGCTCCTGCCCTGAATCGACGCGGTCCATCATCTCGGACCACGAGGAGTTCGACACCGCATACACATCCTGGCCATCGCTTTGCGTGACGTAGCCGGGAACCAGGGCGCCCGTGACGGAGTCTGCGCTCATGCCTTTGAGGCCCTCGGCCAAGGACAGCGCGTCGCTTGAGCCCATGTCGGTGCCGAAGGCCCCCTGCAGCTGGTCGAGCAAGCCGACCAGGCTGGACTTGCCTCCCGACACCATGCGCAGCGACACGGCCTCAAGCAGCTTGCGCTGGTTTTCGGCCTGGGTCTGCCGCGGCGACTCGAAGTTGGTGGCGCGCGCCAGCGTAAGGGCGCCCTCACCGGTGAGGGTTTGGCTGCCTGCGGGCAGGTACACGCTGCCGGCGTTGGGATCGTCGACCTCTTCGGATAGGTCCACATCCACGCCGCCCAGCGTGTCCACCAGCTGCACCAGGCCGGCTGCGTCGATCTTCACCACATGCGAGATGTTCACATCGGCGAAGTTGGCAACGGCGCTGACCAGGCTGGCATCGCTCTCGCGCACGCTCGCCTGCCTGATGGGGTAATACTTACCGTCCTTCAGCGACACCTGCACATCGGCGGGAATGCTGATGATACAGGCGTTCTTGCCCGAGGGATCGGTTCGCACCAGGGCAAGCGCATCGGGGCCCTCGGCGGAATTCGGCATGCCGGGCGTATCGAGCTCGGCCACGACGAGCGTGTAGAACGGATCGCCGGACTTCACCGCGGTAAGCGCCTTGGCAGCATCGGAATCCTTGAGCGCCAGCTTGCCGTTAAGGTTTCCCATGAGGGTGAACGAGCCCACGCCGTAGGCCACCGCCGCCAACACGGCCACCACCGCAACGGCGATGCCCACACGTTTCGCGAGCGTGCGGCGCTTGACCCCCGGCGAGAATTCGAGGCCCCTTGCATAACCGGCACGGCTTCGCGGGCCCTGAGCGCCGGGCATGACGTTGCTCACGTAGCCGCGCTGCGCGCGCTTCTGCCTGCGCGGGCTGGAGAAGCCCACCTGGTCGGCGTTCATATGCGCCGGGCGCACCTTGGGGACGTGCGTTCCCAAGGTTGCGCTGCGCATGCGACGCGAGGTGAGCTTGGAGTTGATCTGCGTGATGTCCTTGCGTTTCCTGACCATGACGCTCCCGTCCGGCTATTCGGCCGCGCCAACCTGGCGGCGCGACACGTTGGCGCCGAGCTGGGAGAGCTTGCCGCAGTAGTCCTCGTAACCGCGGTCGATGTGCTTGATGTTGTGCACGCGGGTTTCGCCTTCTGCCACGATGCCCGCCAGCACCAATGCCGCGCCGGCGCGCAGGTCGGTGGAGGACACGTCGGTGCCCTGCAGGTCGTTCACGCCGCGCACGAGCGCATGATGGTCCTCGATGGTGATGTCGGCACCCATGCGCGCCAGCTCGCTGGCGAACATGAAGCGGTTCTCGAAGACGTTCTCGGTGACCATGGAAGTGCCGTGGGCCAAGCTGCACAGCAGCATGAACTGGGCCTGCAGGTCGGTGGGGAAGCCCGGATGCGGAAGCGTCTGGATATCGGTGGGCTGCAGCGGCTGGTTGCGGCTGCAGGTGATCCAATCCTCCCCTGCCTCGACGCAGCAGCCCATGGCGCGCAGCTTCATGATGGCCATGTGCAGGTACGACGGGTCGATGCCGCGCACCGTGACCGGGCCGCCCGTGAGCGCGCCGCCCGCCAAGAAGGTGCCGGCCTCGATGCGGTCGCCCACCGTGGTGTGCTCGCAGGGGTGCAGGCTTTCCAGCGGCACGCCTTCCACCTGGATAATGGATGAGCCAGCACCGCTGACCTTACCGCCCATGGCGTTGAGCATGTTCGCCAAATCCACGATCTCGGGCTCGCGCGCGGCGTTCTCGATGCAGGTGGTGCCGTGAGCGGTGACGGCGGCCATAAGGCAGTTCTCCGTAGCGCCCACGCTGGGGAACTCCAGCGTGACATCGGCGCCGTGCAGGCCGTTGGGCGTGTGGACGTTCAGGTACCCATGGTCCACGGTGAACTCCACGCCCAGGGCCTCAAGGCCCACCAGGTGCATATCGATCTTGCGAGCGCCGATCTGGCAGCCGCCGGGCATGGCCACGCGCGCCTGGCCGAAACGCGCCACCAGCGGGCCGAGCACGCTGATGGACGCGCGCATCTTCGACACCAGCTCGTAGGGTGTTTCATGGGACGTGACCTGGGCGGTGTCGATGACCATGGTGTGGCCGTCGCGCTCGACGGTGGCGCCGAGGCACTCGAGCACCTCCGACATGACGACGATATCGCTGATAAGGGGCACGTTGTGCAGCGTTGAGGCGCCCTGGCCCAAAAGCGAGGCGGCGATGAGCTTCAAAGCCGAGTTCTTCGCGCCGGAAACCCTCACCTCGCCGGAAAGGACGTTGTTGCCCTCGACGACGATGATCTCTTTCTCAGACATGCAAACCCCCCTGTATGAACTAGATTGCGAAAGCCCATTATAAAGCGAAGGCCCGCGCAAGGCGGGCCTTCACGATGAAAGCAAACGTACTATGCATTCGCGAGCGCGTAGAAGCGATGATGGCCCGACAATGGAAAACGGGCCGCCCCGTGCCTTGCGTCCGCTTCCGCTGCGGCATCGACGGCCGATGTCGCAGCATGACGGCGGATGCAGGGCGAAGGAACGGCCCGCAGCGTTTGCGATTCGCTGGCTATGTGGCGAAAAGCGTTGGTTACGCGGTCTCGCCCAGAGCCCAGCGCACGAAACCGGTCACCTTGATGGTGCCGCCCAGGTTCTTGGCGCACTCGTCGGTGTACTGCTTGATGGACTGGTCAGGGTTCTTGACGAAGGCCTGCTCGGTCAGGCAGTTCTCCTTGTAGAACTTCTCCATACGGCCGGTAGCCATCTTCTCCTGGATGGCCTCGGGCTTGCCGGACTCGGCAGCCTGAGCCTTGTAAATGCCCATCTCATGCTCGACAACCTCGGCCGGCACGGACTCGCGGTTGGCGGACACCGGGGAAGCGGCGGCAACCTGCATGGCAACGTCGCGGCCGTAAGCCTGGAAGCCCTCGGAAGCGGGGTCGATGCCCTCGACGTCGAAGGTCACCAGAACGCCGATCTTGCCGCCACCATGGATGTAGGAGGCGATGCCACCGGCGTTGACGGTGGTGGCGCGGGGGAGCTGGATGTTCTCGCCCAGCACGTGGATGGCGTCGGTGAGGATGTCCTCGACGGGCTCGCCCTCGAAGGTGGAGGCGCGCAGAGCCTCGACGTCGGCGGCGTTGGCGGCCAGAGCAGCGCGGCCCAGCTTCTCGGCGTAGGCCTTGAACTTCTCGTTCATGCCCACGAAGTCGGTCTCGCAGTTCAGCTCGACGACGGCGGCGGACTTGGCATCATCGGCCAGGACGGTCATGACGGTGCCCTCGTTGGTGGCGCGGCCGGCCTTCTTGGCGGCAGCGGCCAGACCGCGGGTGCGCAGCACGTCGACGGCCTTCTCCATATCGCCATCGGCCTCGACGAGCGCCTTCTTGCACTCCATCATGCCGGCGTCGGTCATCTCGCGCAGTTCCTTGACCATGGAAGCGGTGATAGCAGCCACGTTGGATCCTTTCTATCCTTGTTGCGGCGGCGCTGGGAGCGTCGCCGTTAATAACCTCGAACGCCGTCGGCCGCCCTACGGGGACCGACGGCGTGCAACACCAGTGGGTTAGGCCCCGTGCTTATTCGGCAGCAGGAGCGGCAGCCTCGGCAGCCGGAGCAGCCTCGGCCTCGGCCGGAGCGGCCATTTCCTCAGCGGAAACGGGGGCGCCGGTGCCGGCGACGACGGCGTCGGCGATGAAATCGGCCAGCAGCTTGACGGAGCGGATGGCGTCGTCGTTGGCCGGGATGCCGTACTCGACGTCATCGGGATCGCAGTTGGTGTCCAGCGTGCCCACCACGGGGATGTTCAGACGATGAGCCTCGCGGATGGCGATCTCCTCGCGGTTGGTGTCGATCACGAAGATGGCGTCGGGGACGCGCTTCATGTTGCGGATGCCGTTGAGGTTGAGCTGCAGCTTGGACAGCTCCTTGCGCAGCAGGATCTGCTCCTTCTTCGGCAGCAGCGCCATACGGCCGTCGGCCTCCATGGCCTCCAGCTCCTCCATGCGGGTGACGCGGGAGCGGATGGTCACGAAGTTGGTGAGCATGCCGCCGAGCCAACGGGCGTTGACGTAGGGCATGCCGCAACGGTTGGCGGCGTCGGCGACGGCCTCCTGGGCCTGCTTCTTCGTGCCGACGAACAGGACGGAGCCGCCGTTCTTGGCGATGTTGGAGACGAAGGTGTAAGCCTGGTCCATGCCCATGAGGGACTGCTTCAGGTCCAGGATGTAGATGTCACCGCGGGCGCCGAAGATGAACGGCTTCATCTTGGGGTTCCAGCGACGCTTCTGGTGACCGAAGTGCGCGCCTGCGTCGAGCAGGGTCTGAATGCTGATCTTAGCCATGACACTCTCCATTCGTTAGTCCTCTGCGTGCGGTCATCCCCTTTCATCCGCAACCAATTTCGGCCACTAGCGGGAAGGGTCGCACACGCATGTGTGATAAAACAGCCCTCGAATTATAACAACGCCCCCGGGCGTTTGCAACGGGGGCGTTGAAGATTTGGTGCGGTCTTCACGAACCCGCTACCTAAGCTTGATTCGCAACCTCATCCGAACACTTCGCATTTGCTCTCGAACTCAGCCGTACACGTCCGGCTGAGTTCGAGAATTCCTTTCTGGAGGTAAGGCCGCGGGCCCTGGGCGCGCGACCGCCCATCGGCCGTCGAGCGCCATCGGGCTCCGGCACTAGATGCATGACCGCCAATCGGCCGATGCCCGCGGGCTCTCGACGGGCCTATGCGTCGTAGCGCTTCCCGTTGCGCATGGACAGCGCGACGGTGGAGGCGTTGTGCAGAAGCGAGGACATCTGCGGGGAGATGATGCCGCCGATGCCGGCCGCCAGCAACGTCGAGTTGATGGCCATGACCTCCTTGAAGCTGCCGTTCAAGCGGCCCATGAGGCCCTCGCTCATGCGGCGCAGCGCCACGATGGAGCCGAGCTGGCCGCCCGTGAGCGTGATGTCGGCCACCTCCTTGGCCACCGCGGTCCCCTGCCCCATGGCGATGCCCACATCGGCGAGCGCCAACGCCGGAGCATCGTTGACGCCGTCGCCGACCATGACCACTTGCGCGCCTTGCGCCTTGAGACCCTCGACGAAAGCATATTTGTCCTCGGGAAGCAGGTTCGCGTGGAACTCGGAGACGCCGGCACGCGCGGCGATGCGCGCGGCGGTGCGCTCGTTGTCGCCCGTGAGCATGATGGCGCGCGAAAGCCCCAGGCGGCGAAGCTCGGCGATGGCCTCGGGAACGCCGGCCTTGAGCGGATCCTGCACGCCGATGACGCCCATGAGCTTGCCATCCACGGCAAGGTAGAGCGGCGAGAGGCCCTCGGTTTCCCGCGCGATGAGCTCCTTCTGCGCTTCGGAGATCTCGACCCGCTCGTCCTCCACGACGAAATGTTCCGAGCCGATGACCACGCGCTTGCCGTCAAGCGAGCTGGCTATGCCGTGCGCCACGATGTACTCAACCTCGGCGTGGCGCTCGCGGTGCTCGAGGCCCTTGTCGGCGGCAGCGCGCACCACCGCGCGGGCCACCGGGTGCGGGAAGTGCTCCTCCAAGCACGCGGCGAAGCGAAGCACCTCGTCATCATCCCAGCCGTCAAGGGAAAGCACGCGCGCCACCTGCGGGGCTGCCTCGGTGAGCGTGCCCGTCTTGTCGAACACGATGACGTCGGCATGCGCCATGGACTCGAAGTGCTGCGAACCTTTCACGGTGAATCCCGCTTGGGCGGACTGGCTCATGGCCGACAGCACGGCTATGGAACCGGTGAGCTTGAGCGCGCAGGAGTAGTCGACCATAAGGGCAGCCGAAGTCTTCACCAGGCTGCGCGTGGTGAGCGCCACGATGCCGGCGAGCAGGAAGTTCCACGGCACGATGCGATCGGCAAGGCGTTCCATGCGCGACTGCGTCTGCGACTTGTAGGACTCGGTCTGCTCGACCAGGTTCACGATGGTGCGCAGCTTCGTCTGGCCCTCGTTGGCCTTCACCTCGACGATGATCTCGCCGTCCTCCACCGCCGTGCCGGCGAACACGTCGTCGCCGACGGTGCGTTCCACGGCCAGCGGCTCGCCGGTAAGCGCCGCCTGGTTGACCATGGCGCACCCGCGCACCACCGTGCCGTCCACGCACACGGGCATGCCGGTGCGCACGGCGATGAGCTGGCCTTGTCGCAGGGTACTGGAGGGAACCTGCACCTCGGTGTCGCCTTCCACCAGCTGAGCGGTCTCGGGCAGATCAAGCAGCGCGTTGATGAGCGCTCCCTCCGAGCGGCTGCGCGTATACTCCTCAAGCGTCTCGCCCACGTTGAGCAGAAGCATGGTGAGCCCCGCCGTGCGCGGGTCGCGCTTCGCGAACGATATGCCGATGGCCGCCGCGTCGAGCACGGGGACGTCCAGCCGGCCCGCCGCCAGCGACTTCAGGCCGGCGAACAGGAACTTGCGGTAGCTGAGCACCGTCCAGGCTGCCGCCAAGGGCGCGGGCAGGAACCAACGGCGCATGAAATGGAAGCCTACCAGCGATGCCAGGTCCATGAGCAGGGAATGCGAGCGCGGGGCAAGCTCGAGGCCGCAGCCCTGCTTCGCCTTGGCAATAGCCGTCGCGTCGATGCCGGCCAGATGGTCGAGCACGCGCGCACGGGCGCCAGGGGCGGCATTGTAGACCAGGGCCACGCTGCCGATGCGCGGATAGACGGTTGATTTCGCAATATCGGGGCTTGCGCCCAGGACGCGATACAGCGCATCCAAGTCCGCTGGCGGGACAGGGCCCGCCAGCTTCACGCGCAAACGGCCCGGAAGCTCATTTGCGATCCGATATTTCATGGCAACGTCTTCGCGCTATTCGCCGTCGACAGCGGTCGGCTCGGCCTTTGCGGACTCGTTGATGTAGCTGGCCTCGGCAACGATGTCGTCCACCTGGGCCTTGGCCTGCTCGACCACGTCCTGATAGGCGGCCTTGGCCTGCAGGCCCTTGGCAACGCCCTGCACGTAGCACTTCTTCGCCGTGGAGCTGCTCAGCGCCTTCAAGCCCAGCGTGCCCAGGGCGAAACCGCCGGCGATCATCCAACCATCGCGCTTTTTGAGTTTCATCTTCTGCGTCCTTTCTTGTGCTGACCATCGCTATGCATTCAGCGATGTTCGACCCCAATAACTTTTACTCCGTTCGAAAGAGTATGACGCAGCTGACATATTGTCAATCTATGGCAACTTTTTTCTCGAAATCCCCGCTTACCGTCATACGGGGTTATTGCGGATGGCGGATGACGTGGGCGTTTCCGCAGGGCGAAGCACGCTATCATGATGCAAGCACTGATTTCGAACCATTTGGAGCATCGTATGAACTTCAACAACGTAACCTTCGAGCGCTCGTTCGGCATCTCGTCGCAGCTGCCTCCCTCGACGCTTCCGGAAGTGGCGTTCGCCGGCCGTTCGAACGTGGGCAAGTCGTCCATGCTCAACGCCCTGTTCGGCCGCAAAAGCCTGGCGAAGGTCTCGCAGAAGCCCGGCAAGACGTCTACCATCAACTTCTTCGCCACCGAAGGCGCCCGCTTCGTCGACCTGCCTGGCTACGGCTACGCGCGCGTGGCGAAATCCGAGAAGGGCCGCTGGGCGGAGCTGATCGAGGGCTATTTCAACCAGGATCGCAACTTCGCGCTGGTGGTCAGCCTGGTGGACATCCGCCACGAAGCGCAGCAGCTCGATCTGAACATGATCAACTTCCTCATAGAGGCGGGGCTTCCGTTCGCCGTGGTGCTCACGAAGGCCGATAAGCTCTCCCGCAACCAGCAGAACAAGCAGGTATCGGTGCTGCGCCGCCAGCTGGCCCTACCCGACGACGTTCCCATGCTGGTGACGTCCAGCGAGAAACGCGAGGGCTTCGACGCCTTGCGCAAGCTCATCACGCAGGCCTGCGAAGGCTAGCGCGGTATCGCGGAAGCGCGGGCGCGCGCCGATTAGGGTTACATGCCCCGCTGGCATGATTTTGCCGACACCCGCCCTTCGCGAAATTAGACGCCCTCCCCCACTGGCAATGAGGCCGAATGTTCCATAGGCATGATTGGCTCGGCGCCCCTTTCGCCAGCCCCGGCTTCAAGCAGCCTTTCCTGCCGAGCTAACACCCCTGTAAACGCGAACGAGCCCCAAGCTGATGGGACAGCTTGGGGCTCGTTGTTTGCTGCAGGTGTTTCTTCGCTGCCGGCTAGATACTTGCCGGCGCGGCGCCGGAGCGGGAAGCGCTACCAGGGGCGCACGATGATCATGTCGGACTGCACGGAGCTGACGCACACCGTCTGGCCGAAGGTTGGGGCATGGATCATCTGGCCGCCGCCGATGTAGATGCCGCAGTGCGACCAACTGGTGCAGATGTCGCCGGGCTGGGGATCGGAGACCTGGGACATGCCCATGAACGTGTACGTGGTGCCGTAGCGCGAATTGCTGCCGGTCAGCGCATAGCTGACCAGGCCGGAGCAATCGAAGCCGTCAGGGCCGACGCCGCCCCACACGTACGGTGCGCCGATGCAGCTGTAAGCGCGGTCGACGATGGCGTTGCCCGTGGAGGCGTTGTAAGACGGCGTCCAGCTGCTGGAACCGCCCGAGTTGCCGGTGTTGCCGGAGTTGTCCGAGTTGCCGTTATCGGTCCAACCGGTGTTGCCGGTGTCGCCGGAGTTGTCGGTCCACGTGTTGCCACCGCCGTTATCGGCAGCGCCGCCGTTACCGCCATTGCCGCCGGCATTGGCGTTGTTGTTGGTGGCAGCGGCGATGCCCATACGCTGGGTGGCCTGGGCAGCGGACTGGTCGACGGTCTGCTGGGCAGTTGCGGCGGCAGCAGCAGCCTGTGCGGCGCGCTCTTCCTCAACCAGCGTGGCAACCTCGGCCGAAAGGCCGTCATAGGTCTGCTGCATGGAGTTGACGGTGGACTGCGCCTCGTCCTGAATCTGCTTGGCCTCGGAGGCCTTGGCAGCGGCGGTGCGGGTCTGCTCGTCGAACGTGGCCTTCTGCTCCTGAGCCTCGGTGCGCAGATCCTTGTTGCGCTGCACGAGCTCGGCATCGTTATCGTTGACCTTGTTCAGCAGGTCCCAGTTCGTGGCGAACTCGCTGAACGAGGTGGAGCCGAGCAGCAAGTCCAAAAACGAGCTGGCGCCCGTGCGGTACATGCTTTGCGCGCGATCGCCCAAACGGGATTGCACGTCGGCGATCTCGACGTTGATCTGGTCGATGCGCTCCTGCGCCTGATCGGCGGACTGCTGGGCCTGAGCCTGCTCCTCGAGCGCCTGGCCATAGTCGGCCGACGCCTGATCGAGCTGATACTGCATGGAGTTGAGCGAGGCCAGGACCGCCTGGGCCTCTGCCTGCTTGGAAGATGAATCAGGGGTGGCGAATGCCAGCTGCGGAACCATAAGGCCGCAGGACAGGACGCAAGCCATCGCTCCACCGGCGATGCGGCGGCGCAGCTTCATTTCCTGTTGCATGCACGAACCTCCTTCTCGGTTGCAAAATCGCTTACGCCACTGTATCACCCTGGCAACAAGCGCGGTACCTTTTGCACTGAACGGGCATACGCCCAGGTGAGGCAACCTGCATATATGGAGAACGGGCAGGTGGGGCGAAACCGGGGATTCAACCCCGGCCCGCTCCGCCTGCCCGTTCCTGACAGTGACTTGCGCCATCGCCTAGCCGCGGAAGCCAGCGTCCTCCTTATGGCGCGATGGGTCGTCGGCCGCGGAGGTTGCCAGCGCATCGCAGCGCTCGTTCTCGGCATGGCCGGCATGGCCCTTGACCCAGACGAACTCCACGTCGTGGGGTTCCTTCGCCTTGAGCATGCGTTTCCACAGATCGGAGTTCTTCACCGGCTGCTTCTGCGAGTTCTTCCACCCGCGCTTGAGCCAGCCGTCCACCCAGTGCTGGTTGAACGCGTTCACCAGATATTGGGAATCGGAGTACAGCGTCACGTGGCACGGGCGCTTGAGGGCCTCGAGGGCCACGATGGCGCCGAGCAGCTCCATACGGTTGTTCGTGGTGCAGCGATACCCTTGCGAGAACTCCCGTTCGTGCACCCCGCCCTTGCTGTCGACGAAGCGCAGGATGCTGCCGTACCCGCCCGGCCCGGGGTTGCCCCGCGAGGCGCCGTCGGAATACAAATCAACGTGCATATGCAAACCAATCTTTCCGCACCCATGAAAAGGCCGGCCAGCCGCGTTGCCGCAGCTGGCCAGCCTGATCGGATGCCGTGCTTTGAAACCCTACTTGAACTGCGAGGGGTGCTTCGAGAAGAAGTCGAAGCGCGGGGGAAGCTCGCGGATGCGATGGCGCCCATCCTCGAGCTCGGCGCCGTGGCACAGCTCGTCCATGCCCTCGAAATCGAAGTTCCAGCTGAAGAAGTCGTCGAACTCGAAGCTGAGGTAATCGGCGATCTTCTCGCAGCCCTTCGGCACCACGGGGTGCATGAGCAGCGTGGACACGCGAAGCAGGTAGAAGCAGTCCACGAGCACCTGACGGCGCAGCTGCTCGTCGCCTTCCTTCTCGGCGGTGCGGATGTTGTCCGTCCAGTACTTGTTCGCCCAGCGGATGAACGTGTCCATGATGGACATGACCGTGTGCAGCTCGGCCTTGTGCATGGTCTTGTCGTACTCGTTCATGCAGGCGTGCGCGCGCTCGCGCACCTCAGGCGACACCTCGCCGAGCGGCATCCAGCCCTCGAAGTTCTTCTGCGCCTCGTAGAAGCAGCTGCGTGCCAGACGGTTGAACACGTTGGTGAGCAGCGTGCCCTCCTTGAGAACCGGGTCGGCTACGCGCGGGTCGTTGCGCTTCGCCTCGTCGGGGTCGAAGGGCTTGGGCTTGAAGCCCACGGACTTCTGATCCAGGCCAAGCGCCAGGAAGTGTGCGCGAAGCTGCTCGACGGTGTAATGCTCCAGCAGCTCGTCGGCCGTAGGCGGCTTGACCGAGCCCGACGACGAAGCCTTCTTGTTGCCGAGCAGGATGTGATGGTTGGCGATGAGGCTGGTCTGACGCAGGGGCGTGTCCGTCTCGCCGGGCGCGAGGATATCGCCCGGGCGCAGCGCCTCGATGAGCGCCGGCTGGGCCACGCCGTAGAAGTACAGGTTGTCCTGGCCGATGAACTGGTAGACCTGCGCGTCTTCCGAGCACCAGAAGTCGCGCCAGCTGCCGCGCGGCAGGCCCATCTTGTCGTTGACGGCCATGGTGAAGCTCATGGGAGCCCACAGGCTTTCGGGCCAGCACCACACCGTCAGGCCCTCGAGCCCGTCGATGACCGGCGCCTTCACGCCCCACTCGATGTTGCCGGTGATGCGGAAGGGAACGAGCGCCTTGCCCGTGCGGAAGCGGATGCCCGCCGCGGCAAGCACGTCGCGTGCCGCATCGCGGTCGTCGATGGTGTCGAACTCGATCTCGAAGGACTGCTTGCCCTTCTCGGCCTCATGGTACTGATGATGCGCGAGCTTGTCGGCGATTTCCAGATACTGGTCGTACAGCTCGTTTTTGATATAGACCACCGGCGGGGCCAAGAACTCCTTGATGGTCTGCGGCACGATGGGGCGCACCTCGGGGTCGGCCTCAAGGGCCTCCACGTGCTTTTTCAGGAAGCCGTTGAACGCCGGCAGGTCGAAATACCAGTTCTCCACCGGGCGCATCTCGGGCGTGACGCCGGTGAGCGAGGACTTCGGCGCGATAAGATCCTCAGGCGCATAGCTGTGGCCTAGGTCGCACTCATCGGCATAGGCGTGCTCGGACTTGCAGCCCTGCACGGGGCAATGGCCCTGCACCTGGCGGCCGTTCAGGAACGTGCCTGCCTCGGGGTCGTAGAACTGCAGCGTCGCGCGCTTCTGCAGCCAGCCGTTCTCATGCAGCTTCTTGATGAACGCCTCGCTGATGAGCTGGTGGACCTCGCCGGAATGCCCGATGTTGGAGCCTTCGTAGATATCAAGGCTGATGTCATAGGAATCCAGCGTGGCCTTCTGGCGGTTGTGGTTGCGCAGCACGTAATCCTCGATGGTGCCGTCGAACTGCCCGGCCTCCACCAGCTTGCGGTAGCCCTCGTTGATGGGCGAGCCGAAGCAGTCCGTGCCGCTGATGAAGCGGACGTTTTCCGCGCCGATGCGGTCGCGCAGGAAGCGCGCGAAGCAGTCGGCGGGCACGAACACGCCGGCGATATGCCCGAAATGCAGCGGCTTGTTGCCGTAGGGCATGCCGGCCGTGACCACCGCGCGCTTGGGCCAGGCAACCGTTTCGTTGTTGTCATGCATTGTCGCCATCTAAATATGTCTCCCCTAGAACTCCAGGTTTGCGTTTGCGTTCCCGTTGTTGTGCTGGGCCTTTTTCGCCGTGCGCATAAGGAACTCGTCGTTGTCGTCGGTGCGCTTCAAGGACTTGATGAGCATGTCCATGGCGCGCTCGGTGTTGTTCGTGTTCGCAAGGATGCGGCGAACCGCCCAGATGAGCGGGGCCTTCTGCGGATCGAGCAGCAGGTCTTCCTTGCGCGTTCCCGATGCCACCGGGTCGATGGCCGGGAAGATGCGGCGGTCTGCCAGGTTACGGTCGAGCTTGAGCTCCATGTTGCCCGTGCCCTTGAACTCCTCGAAGATGACCTCGTCCATCTTCGAGCCCGTTTCCACCAGGGCCGACGCGAGGATGGTCAGGCTGCCGCCGCCCTCGATGTTTCGGGCCGCGCCCAGGAACTTCTTCGGCGGGTACAGGGCCGTGGAGTCCACGCCGCCGGACAGGATACGGCCGGACGCGGGCTGCGCCAGGTTGTAGGCGCGCGCCAGGCGCGTGAGGCTGTCGAGCAGCACCACGACGTCCTTGCCATCCTCCACCAGGCGCTTTGCGCGCTCGATGACCAGCTCGGAAACCTGGATGTGGTTTTCGGTGGGCATATCGAAGGTGGAGGAGATGACCTCGCCCTTGATGGAGCGCTGCATGTCCGTGACTTCCTCGGGGCGCTCGTCGACCAAAAGGCACATGAGATGCACCTCGGGGTTGTTGGCGCTGATGGCCGCGGCGATATCCTTCAGGATGGTGGTCTTGCCGGCCTTCGGCGGGCTGACGATCAGGCCGCGCTGGCCCTTGCCGATGGGGCTGACCAGGTCGATGACGCGCGCCGTGATGGTGGTCTGGCCATGCTCCATGGTCAGGCACTCGTCGGGATAGACCGGCGTGAGGTCGCCGAAGCGCACGCGACGGCCCAGCTCCTCGACGGGCTTGCCGTTGACGGTGGCCACCTTCTGCACGGCGGCGTACTTCTCGTTGGGGCGCGCCGGGCGCGTGGTGCCGGTGAGCTTGTCGCCCTTGCGCAGGCCGTTGCGGCGGATGGTGGAAAGTCCCACGTAGCAGTCCTGCTCGCTGGGCAGATAGCCGTTGGTGCGCAGGAAGCCGTAGCCGTCCTGCATGATGTCGAGGATGCCCTCGACCTCCACGAAGCCCTCCGCCTTCAGGGACGCGTCGTACACAGCGTCGATGAGCTCGGCCTTCTTCAGGCCCGCCACGTCGACGTCGAGCTCGGCGGCCTTCGCGCGCAGCTCGGCCACCTTGAGCTTGGCAAGGTCGTCCTTGTTGACGCTGGGGACCACTTCGCGGTTGTTATTGCGCTGATGGCGCTGGTGACGGTCGTTGCGATCGTTGCCGTTCTTGCGGCCATTGCGGTCGTTGCGCTGGTGGCGGTCGGCGCCGGCGTTGCCGGAGCTGCGGCCCTCGGCGCGCTCGACGCCTTCGCGGGCGTCGGCCTTGCCGCGGCCCTCATGCTGCTCGGAGCGGCCATCGCGGTTGGCGCCCTGGGCGCGCACCGACTTGCGCGGCGTGCGCGCGGCGCGTGCCGCGCGGCCCGGGGCCATGTCCTTGGCGGGTGCCTGCTGGTCGGAGCCGGCTGCTTCGGCGGGAGCTTGCGCGGTTTCGACGGTTTCTGCTGCCTCGGGAGCCTGCTGTTTGCCGGATGCGTCCTGCGTGGGGGCCGCCTGAGCGGCGACGGGCGCGGTGGCGATCTTCTTGTGCGAACGGCCCGGACGGCGCCTTGCCGGCGTGCCCGTTACCGTCTCGGCGGGCTGGGCGGCCTCGGCGGTCTGCGCCTTGGATGCGGCGGCCTCGGACTCGGCAGGAGCCTCCTTCGCCTTTTTCGCCTTCGCCGCGGAAGCAGGCTTCGCGGCGGCATCGGCCTTCGCAGCAGGGGCGGATTCGGCCTTCTGGGCGGGCGCGGCCTTCTTACGAGGACGGCCCGGGCGGCGCTTGGCCGGCGTTTTCGGGGCGCTATCGGCCCCATCGGCCGGGGCGTCGGATGCGACGTCGGAAGAAGCCTCGGAAGAGGCCTTGCCAGACGAGGCGGCGCTTTTGCGCGGACGGCCCGGGCGGCGCTTGGGAGCAGCCGGCGCCGCATCGGCCGCGGGGGCGCCCTGCTGCGGCGCCTCCGCTACATTCTGCTCGTCGCTCATGCGTTAGCTACCTTCTCCCAGTCCTTCATGAAGGAGTCCAGGCCGCGGTCGGTGAGCGGATGCTGCACCATCTTCTTCAGCACGCCGAACGGGACGGTGGCGATGTCGGCGCCCATGAGCGCGCACTGCGTGACATGGTTGGCGCTGCGCACGGAGGCGGCGATGATCTCGATCTGCTCGCCGTTGGCGGTGTTGGCCGTGAAGTCGTAGTTGTTGATGGCGGTGACGATGTTGCCGACCTGCTCGAGGCCGTCCTCGGAAATGTCATCGAAACGACCGATGAACGGGCTGATGTAGCGGGCGCCGGCGCGTGCGGCCAGCAGCGCCTGCGGCACGCTGAAGCACAGCGTCATGTTCACCGGGATGCCCTCGGCGGCCAGCGTGTGGGTGGCGGCGAGGCCCTCGACCATGGTGGGGATCTTCACCACGATGTTCGGGGCGATCTCGGCCAGCTTGCGGCCGTCGGCGACGATCTCGTCGCGCGTCATGGCGACGGACTCGGCGGAAACCGGGCAGTCCGGGCCCACGATGTCGCAGATGCGCTTCATGTGGTTATGGAAGTCGTCCAACTTGCCGCCGATCTTGGCGTACAGCGACGGGTTGGTGGTGACGCCTGCCAGCGCGCCCCAGCTAGCAGCCTCTTCGATTTCGGCTAGATCTGCCGTGTCCAGAAAGAACTTCACCCTTATTCCTCCTTATATATATGGGTTGTTACCCGCTTTGCGCATAGAAAGAGCGTTGATGGGAAGCGGGAACTTGATGATGGGAAGGGTTTCCTTCGAGAAAATAAAGCTAGGGGCAGAATAGCGCAGGCGCCGGGTGCGCGCAAGCAAGTCGCCGCGGATAACCACCCGAAGCGCACGACCGGGCACGACAAGCGCGCAAAACGCACGAAAGCCGGGATGACCCGGCCTTCAAGCTTTCGCGTATTCGGTTCTCAGCGGGGCACGATGACGGCGAAGCGTCTACGGGCAACTGCGCGTGAGCGAGTTTGCCGCCGCCCCCCCCCCGCAAGCGCGATGACGGCCAAGCGCCTACTCGAACTTGGCCAGCGTGCGGAAGAAGCAGCTGGTGGCGCCGGTATGGCAGGCGGGGCCCGCCGGATGCACGAGCGCCAGAAGCGTGTCGGCATCGCAATCGTAGCGAAGCTCGACGATCTTCTGCGTGTTGCCGCTGGTGGCGCCCTTGTGCCACAGCTCCTGACGGCTGCGGCTCCAGAACACCGTCTCGCCGCGCTCAAACGTAAGCGCCAGGCTCTCGGCGTTCATCCACGCCATCATGAGCACCTCGCGCGTTTCCACGTCCTGCACGATGCACGGAATCAGCCCGTCGGCGTTGTATTTCAGCTCGGGAAGCTCGGCTTGCATGGATGGTCCTTTCGACGATGGTTTCCGGCGGCGGGCGAACGGCTACGGCGCGTGAACAGGGCGTGAACAGGGGACGGAGGTGTGTTCACGACGGCGTTTTCATATTCCCGAACGGCAAACGTGAACACACCTCCGTCCCCTGTTCACGCCCCCCTGTTCGCACCGACTGCCTTTCTATAGGCGCACGGGGATGCCCTGGCTGCGCATGTACTCCTTGACCTGGGTTACCGTGAACTCGCCGAAGTGGAAGACGCTGGCGGCCAGCACCGCGTCGGCCTCGCCGTCGATGATGCCCTCGGCGAAATGCTCGAGCTTGCCCACGCCGCCGCTGGCGATGACGGGGATATCCACCGCACGAGCCACCGCGCGGGTGAGCGCGCAGTCGAAGCCGTCCTTGCTGCCGTCGCGATCCATGCTGGTCAGCAAGATCTCGCCAGCGCCGCGGCGAGCCGCCTCGACGGCCCATTCCACGGCGTCGATGCCCGTTGCGGTGCGGCCGCCGTGCACGTAGACCTCCCACTTGTTGGGGTTGCCGGCCACCTGCTTCGCGTCGATGGCGCACAGGATGGCCTGCGTGCCGAACGCGGCGGCGGCGTCCGAGATGAGCTGCGGGTTGTCCACCGCCGCGCTGTTGACCGACACCTTGTCGGCGCCAGCGGCTATCATGCGGCGGATGTCGGCGACGCTGCGGAAGCCGCCGCCCACGCAGTACGGCAGGTGCAGCTGCGCGCTGGCGCGGCTTGCAAGGTCGACGGTGGTCTCGCGCTTGTCGCTGGTGGCGGTGATATCAAGGAAGATCACCTCGTCGGCGCGCTGCTCGTCGTAGCGCTGCGCCAGCTCGATGGGGTCGCCCGCATCGCGCAGGTTCACGAAGTTGACCCCCTTCACCACACGGCCGTCCTTCACGTCCATGCAGGGGATCACGCGTTTTGCCAACATATATCTGCTCCTCAACGGCTCGGGGAAAGGGAAAATCGACGGGATGGCGCCGGCGGGCGTCGCGAAGCCGGGGAACGGCGCGCCTCGATGCGCGCAGCGCCCGGCTTCGCCGCGAAACGGCCGGCGCTCGGCGCCTTTACGGCATTAGGATCGCGCGGCCGTCAGGCTGGCGCAAAGGGAGACGCCCTCGGCAACGTCGAGCGTGCCCTCGTAGACGGCCCTGCCGGTGATGACGCCCTCGATGCTTTCCGCCACCGGCGCCAGGCGCTCGATGTCGGCGAGGCTTGCCACGCCGCCACTGGCGATGACGGGGTTGCCGAACGCGTTCGCCATGTCGACGTAAGCCTGCACGTCAATGCCGGTCTGCATGCCGTCGCGCGCGATGTCGGTGTAGACGATGTGCTTGAACCCGGCGGCGCCCATCGCGCGCGCCAGGTCAGCGGCGGCCACGCCCGAGCCCTCGATCCAGCCGGAGACGGCCACTTCCCCGCCCTTCGCATCGATGCCGGCGGTCAGGCGGTCGCCGCCCACCGCGGCCACCGCCGCGCGCGCAAGCTCGGGGTCGTTGACGAGCGCGGTGCCGAGCACCATGCGCGCCGCGCCGGCGTCCGCCAGGCGCTTGAGCGTCTCCAGACTGCGGATGCCGCCGCCGATCTCGACGGACAGCGACGTTTCGCGCACGATGCGCTCCACGATGGCGATGTTCTCCGGGACGCCGCTGCGCGCGCCGTCCAGGTCGACCACGTGCACCCACTGGGCACCGGCCTGCTCGAAGACGCGCGCCTGCGCCACGGGGTCGTCGTTGTACACGGTCACCTGGTTGTAATCGCCCTTCGCCAGGCGAACGGCCTTGCCGCCCAGGATATCGATTGCGGGGAGCAGGTACATGGCGGCCTCCTAACCTTGCAAGGCGGGCGATGCCGCCTTGGCGATTTCGACGAAATTGCGCAACACGGCCGCGCCGGCGTCCGAGCTTTTCTCGGGGTGGAACTGCACGCCGAACGCGTTGCCCTTCTGCACGGCGCACGGGAACGTCACGCTGTGCGTGGTGTGCGCGATGGCGAACGGCCCATCAGGCGCGATGAAGCTATGGGTGAAGTAGAAGTACGTGCCCGAAGGAATGCCCGCGAACAGCGGGTTCTCCGGCGCGCCGGCAGGAAAATCGACGGTGTTCCAGCCCACGTGCGGGACCTTGTACGCGCGGCCCTCGGCGTCCTGGCGCGGCATGCGCCCCACGCATCCGGGCAGCACGCCTAGGCCGCGCGGGTTGCCGTCGGCGCCGGCACCTTCCACGCCCTCCTCGAACAGCAGGTGCTCACCCAGGCAGATGCCCAGAAACGGCACCCCCTCCGCGATGCGGCGGCGGATGACCTCGGTCTGGCCGAGCTCGTCCATGGTGGCCGCGGCGTCGGCGAACGCGCCCACGCCCGGCAAGACGATGGCGTCGGCAGCGGCTATCTCGGCGGCATCGTCGGTGATGCAGGCGTCGGCTCCGGCAGCGCGCAAACCGCGCTCAACGGATAGCAGGTTACCCTTCTTGTAGTCAACAACAGCAATCATAGGCGTCTCTTACATCTCGCAGGTCCAATAAAAGTCAGTGAGGGCGGTGCGCCCCCAAACGAAGCTTGAACAGGGGACGGAGGTGTGTTCACGGTCATCGCCCAAGACTCGGAGGGGCGATCGTGAACACACCTCCGTCCCCTGTTCAAGCGGCTGCCGTCAGGCAGGCGTGCGCGGCTACAGCATCCCCTTCGTGGACGGCAGCGCGTCGCCCATGCGGGGGTCGGGCTCGCAGGCCTGGCGCATGGCGCGCGCCACCGCCTTGAACATGCCCTCGATAACGTGGTGCGTGTTCTCGCCGGCAAGCTGGCGGATGTGCAGCGTGACGCCGGCGTTGGCGGCGAAGGCGATGAAAAATTCCTTCGCCAGCGTGGCATCGAAGGCGCCCACCATCACCGCGGGCACGTCGGCGTCCCAAAACAGCTGACCGCGTCCCGAGATGTCCACGGCCGCCATGATAAGCGCCTCGTCCATGGGCATGGCGATGTCGCCGAAGCGGCGGATGCCGCGCTTGTCGCCGAGCGCCTGCGCGAACGCCTGCCCCATGACGATGCCCGTGTCCTCCACCGAGTGGTGGCCGTCCACCTCAAGGTCACCCTTGCAGCGAACCTGCAGGTCGAACAGGCCGTGGCGCCCAAACGCGGTGAGCATGTGGTCGAAAAACCCGATACCCGTCTCCACGTCCGTGGCGCCCGCGCCGTCAAGGTCGACGGACAGGTCGATGTCGGTTTCCTTCGTGGTGCGCGCGATGTGCGCAACGCGTTCGCTCATTGCTGTTCGCCTTTCTATCGTCGTGTGCGCATCGATTCCGGACAGTTAGCGCTACGTCCCCGAAATGTCCGGGGCCGGGGCGCCCCTCCGCGCCCGCTAGCGCCCGATTAAAGTTCTGGGCGGTTTTGCAGGCACGAAAGCCTGTTTCGCCGGGATACCGCAAAACTGACCTGGGGTTTTATCGTGCGTTGCCAGCATCACGCTGCAAAAACCGCCCAGATGACGGGGACCGAAGGGCAAATCGGCCCCCGTTTCCTGCAAAACCGCCCAGAAGATGCAGGGGGGCAGCGCGCGGAGCGCTACGTCCCCGAGCTTTACTTCGACAGAATCTCCTGCAGCGCGGTTAGGAACCCGTCGTTCTCCTCGGGGCTGCCGATAGAGACGCGCAGGCAATCCTGCAGCATGGGCGCGCGGCTGAAGTCGCGCACGAGGATGCCGCGGTCGTAGAGCTGCTGCCAAACCTCCCCCGCGCCCTCTGTGCGGAACAGGATGTAGTTGGCGTTCGAGGGGTACGCCGTGACGCCCGGCAGCTGCGAGAGCTCGCGGAACACGCGCCCGCGCTCCGAGACGATCTGCATGATGCCGCGCTCGAACTTCGCTCGGTTGCGGAAGACCACGCGCGCGATGGCCTGCGACACCGCGTCCACCGAGTACGGCTGGCGCACCTTCAAGAACTCGCGGATGACCTCGGGGTTTCCCAGCAGGTAACCCACGCGCACGCCGGCAAGCGAGAACGCCTTGGAGAACGTGCGCAGGATGACCAGGTTCTTATGCTGCGCCAGGTAGGGGCGCACCGTGCCGCGCGAGAACTCGAAGTACGCCTCGTCGACCATGACGAGCGCGTCGGTTGCGTCGAGCAGGCGCAGGATGAAGCGCTCGTCGGCCAGGTCGCCCGTGGGGTTGTTCGGGCTGGTGACGATAACGTAATCAATGTCGCCGCGCGCCACGCGGGACAGCACCGCCTCCTCGTCGATGGTGTAATCGTCGCGGCGCGGGATGTCGACCACCTCGGTGTTGGTGAGCTCGGCGTTGTTCCGGTACACCGAGAACGTGGGCGGCATGTTGAGGAACTTGCGCCCCGGTCCGCCCCAGGCAAGCGCTATGTCGAACAGCAGCTCGTCGCCGCCGTTGCCCACGAGCACGCAATCGCGGTCAAGGCCGTTGGCCTCGGCGATCATGTCGCGCAGCTCGTTGGCCAAGGGGTCGGGATAGCGGTTGAAGGCCACCTTGTTGATCTCGCGCTTGATCTCGTTGCGGACCTCGGTCTCCACGTCGCAAGGGTTCTCGTTTGCCGACAGGTACGCGCGCGCCGGAAGATACTTCGGGTCGTAGGGCGTGATGTCGGCCAGCTGCGGGGCGGATGCGCGAATGCTATTCATCGGAGCCGTCCAAGCCGTAGATGTCGCCGGTCTCCACGAGCGCCTTGCGCAGCTCGACGCTGCGGGCGTGCGCCCACAGGCCCTCGTGACGGGCGATGGCGATGACGGCATCGGCGTCGTTGGCCAGCGACTTCGCGGAATACTGGATGACGCTGGAGTGCTTGACGAACTCGTCGGTGGATAGCGGCGAAGCGTAGCGCGCGGTGCCGCCGGTGGGAAGCGTGTGGTTGGGGCCGGCCACGTAGTCGCCCACGGCCTCGGGGGTCCACTCGCCCACGAAGATGGCGCCGGCGTTGCGGATGGCGCCGAGCTGCTCGAACGCGCCGTCGAAGTGCAGCTCGAGGTGCTCGGGGGCGATAACGTTGACGGACTGGATGGCCTGCTCCATGGAGTCGCAGATGACCACGAGGCCCTGATCTGCCAGTGAAGCGGTGGTGATCTCGGCGCGCGTGGAAGCCTTCATGTGGCCCTCGATGGCGGCTTCGACCTTGTCGGCGTAGCCCTCGTCGAACGTGACCAGGTAGCAGCTTGCCAGCGGGTCGTGCTCGGCCTGGGCCATGAGGTCGATGGCCACCATGGCGGGATCGGCGGTCTCGTCGGCCACGACGCACACCTCGGAGGGGCCGGCGATCATATCGATTCCCACATCACCGGAGACGATCTTCTTCGCAGCCGCCACGAACGCGTTGCCCGGGCCCGTGATCTTGCAGACCGGCTCGATGGTCTCGGTGCCGTAGGCCAGCGCCGCCACGGCCTGCGCGCCGCCAACCGTGTAGATCTCGGTGACGCCTGCCAGGCGGCACGCCTCGAGCACCACCGGGTCGATGCTGCCGTCCTTGGTGGGCGGCGTGACGCACACGATGCGCTCGACGCCGGCGACAGCGGCGGGCAGGGCGTTCATGAGCACCGTGGACGGATACAGCGCACGGCCGCCGGGCACGTAGATGCCCACGCTTTCAAGCGGGGTGACCTTCGCGCCGACCAAGGCGCCATCTTCGCGCACGGAGAACCAGCTTTGCTTGACCTGGCGCTCGTGGAACTCGCGGATCTGCTTGGCGGCCTTCTTGAGCGCCTCCTCGGTCTTGGGATCGACCTTCGCCGCGGCAGCGTCGATGGCCTCTCCCGGCACGCGGAAGTTCTCGATGGCCACGCCGTCGAAGCGCTCGGTCAGCTCGCGCAGGGCCGCATCGCCTTGTTCGCGAACCTGCTCGATGATGTTCGTTGCCGCCTCCATGGCGCGGGCGTTGAACGCGCCCGTGCGCTTGAGGTGCTTGTTGGAGAATTGCTCGCCTTTGTTCAGGATGACGCGACGCATGTTGTCCTTCTTTCCATGTACACGCCGGATGACCCCTCCGGCCTCTTTCACGATGATACCTTGTCGCGGCCGCGCCTGCGAGCAGGCGCCTCCCCGGCCTTGACATTGCGGTGCCCGACCCCTGGGCGCCTGCGGGCGCGAAGCCCTGACCAGCTGTTATTCGGTCGCCGGCTCGGGCGACTGCACGCCACCGGCGATGACCGTCGCCTCCCACTTGCCCGCCGCGGCGCCGGCGCGCATGGCGTCGGCCAGCTCCACGATGCGCGCATCGGTGCGCAGCGAGGTGCCGTTGGCGAAGAATCGGGCCGTCGACGACAGCACATCCTCCACGATGACCAGGTTGTTCTCACGCAACGTGGTGCCCGTGGCCGTGATGTCGACGATACGCTCGGCCAACCCGGTCAATGGTGCCAGCTCAATGTTTCCGTGCAGTTTCACGATCTCGACTTGGGTGCCGGTTTTCGCGTAATGGGCGCGCGTGATGTTGGGATACTTCGTGGCGATGCGGATGGAGCCCAAGCGGCGGTAGTGCTCGGCGGTCTGCTCGGCAGCGCCGGCAGGCTCGGCCACCACGAAGCGGCAGGAGCCGAACTTCAAGTCGGCCAGCTCCACCACCTCGGGCTGCGCCTCGAGCAGCGAGTCCTCGCCGCAGATGCCGCAATCGGCCGCGCCGAGCTCCACGAACGCCGGGGCGTCGGAGGGGCGCACGATGATGTACTCCACGCCCGGGTTGCGGATGATGAGCTGGCGGCCGGGGTTGTCGAGCCCCGTGACGTCCAGGCCGCATGCCGCCAGGCACGCGATGGAGTCGGCATTGAGCGAGCCCTTCGGCACGGCGATGCGCAGCGGGCGCTGGCCGGTGCCGGACGCGGAGCGCTCGTCGGCGGCCGCGGCGGCGGCCATCGCGCGCTCGAGGAAGAACGCGAAGCCGGCGGCGGGGCGGCTTTCGCCGTATGCCCCGATGGTGTTGTCGTAGCGGCCACCGCTGCCCAGCGGGCTTCCCAGCCCCGGCGCGTAGGCCTCGAACACGATGCCGGTGTAGTAGTCGAAGCTGCTCATGACGGAGAAGTCGACCTGGATGCTGTCGGCCAGGCCCGCGGCCTCCAGCAGGTCGAACGCCTGCTCAAGCCCGTCAAGGCCCGTCTCGCAGCCTAGCGGCGCCACCAGATCGCGCACCTCGGCGATGGCGGCGCGCCCGCCGCGGATGCGAGCGAGCCTGCCGATGGCCTGGGCGAACACCGGCGGAACGCCCTGCGCGCCCTCGCCTGAGGTCAGCTCGTCGAGCGTGACGAAGTTCGAGGTGTGATACGCATCGAGCACCGCCTGGCGCCACTGCGGCGCAGCACCGCAGGTTGCCAGCAGCGCGCGCAGCACCGACACCGATGCAAGCGCGATCTTGAAGTCGGCCACGCCGGCAAGCTTGAGCGATTCTGCCAGCAGGCCCACCACCTCGGCGTCGGCCGCCGCGCCCGCCTGGCCGATGAGCTCGACGCCCATCTGCGTGGTCTCGCGCGGCTCGGCGCGCGTCTGGCCCTCGGCCTCGCGGAACACTCGCTGCATGTAGCGGAAGCGGAACGGCCCGGGCTGGCCGGCCAGGCGCGTGGCGCACATGCGGGCGATCTGCAGCGTGACGTCGGGGCGCATGGCCAGAAGGTCGCCGCGCGCGTCGAAGAGCTTGAACGGGGTGCCCGGCAGCCTGCCGCCGGCCTGCAGCACGTCCATCACCTCGAGCGTGGGCGTTTCCACCGGAAGGTAACCCTTGGCCGCCATGTTGGCCTGCACCGCTTGGGCCGCCTGCTCGCGCAGCACCGCCTCGTCGGTGAGCACGTCGCGGAAACCCGAAGGCGTCACGAAGTTCATCTGATTCATCCTGCCTTTCATCGTGCGGTTGCGGGCATCGGCCCGTTTTCGGTTGCAGATGCGGGAATGGCTGCCGATTGCGGGCGCTTCCGCAGCGCCATCCCCAAGTGCTGTCCGATACTTTAGCACAGTAGAGTGATAAAGCAAGAAACTTGACCGATTTTTTGCAGAAGCGGGCGAAAGGCCCGGAAAACTCCCCTTTTCGGGCATGAAACGTCATAATCGTCCCATTCGCAACGCGGGATGAACACATCGCGGGCGAAGCAAAACAAGAATGTCGTCACAGAAAGCGCCGCTATGCCGAACCTGTTCGCAAACCATACCGTCGTCCTTGCCGGCTACGGCTTCAGCGTCGACGGGCCCTACCTTACGATAAACGACCTGGACGAGGGCGCAGTCGGTTACGTGCCCGTGCTCGGGCGCACGTTCTCGCTGCGCCGACTGCCGCGCCGGCGCTGCATCGGCCGCATCGACCTTCGGACGCACGAGCGGAGCACGTGCCCGCTGAACGCGGAGCTGCTGCCCGACGGCAAGGAGGACATGTGCCCGGCGTGCATCGAGGCAACCGGCTTCAACCCATCGTTTTACTTCAGCAGCTACATCTCGCCGCAGCAACGCGAGTACAACCAAACGCCGCATTACGTGTACCTGGCGTATTTCGCACCGGGCTACGTGAAGGCGGGTATCTCGAGCGAAACGCGCGGCATCGAGCGCCTGCTCGAGCAAGGCGCCCGCGCGGCACGCGTGGTCGGGCGCTTCACCTGCGCCGACGATGCCCGCTCACTTGAAGCGGCGCTGTGCGCGCAGGACGGCGTGGCCGAGACCATGCGCGCGTCGCTTAAGGCGAAACTGCTGGCCGACGCGCCTTACAGCTTCGAGGAAGCCTGCCGCGAGCTGCGTGCGGCGACCGACAGGCTCGAAGACGTCGACGCGGTGGCGCAGGCGGGTTTCTCACCCGAGGACGCGCTCGACCTTTCGCCGTATTACTTCGGCGGGCCGTCCCCCGATACGCACACCATGCAGCTGCCCGAAGGCGAAGGCTTCGCGGACGTGTGCGGCGGCGTGTGCGCGGGCACGGTCGGCGCGAACCTGGTGTTTTGGCAGGACGGGACGAACTTCATCGCGCCCATCAAGGATTGGGAATCCCACGAGATCGAGTTCCTGGATGACGAGATCGCCTGCGAATACGCCAGCGAGCCCCAGCAGATCTCGCTGTTCTAGCGCACCCCGCCTGTGCCCGACAACGCAAGAAGCGCCGCCCGGATTTCCGGGCGGCGCTTCGTTTGCAAGCCTATGTCACGCGAAATGCACCTTCGCGTGCAGCGGTTTTCGCACGCAATCCACTCGCAACCGCGCAACGCAGCTGCGACCGACAGCGGTTACGCCTTGTTGACGTCGGCGTCCACAGCCTCTTCGAAGTACTCCTTCACAGGGCCGGCGCCGAAGTCCTTCACCTCGTCGAGGTGCCAACAGTCGGTCTGGGGCATGCCCGGGACGTTGTCCGCCACGAACACCGGGTCCTTGCCGGCGGCGCGCTGCTCGGAGTAGTCCTTCAGCGCCGCAAGCGCCCACTTGCCCAGAAGCAGGATGGCGATGAGGTTCATCATGGCCATAAGGCCCATGAAGATGTCGGCCAGGTTCCAAGCCAGATCGAAGCTGTTCACCGCACCGTAGAAGATAACCGCCAGGCACGCCAGACGGAAGATGATCAGCGCCGCCTTGGAGTCGTTCTTGATGAAGCGGAAGTTGCTCTCGGCGTAGAAGTAATTGCCGATAAGGCTGGAGTAGGCGAACATGAAGATAGCGAACGTGATGAAGTGGATACCCATGGGGCCCACGGAGTTGTTCACGGCCATCTGCACGAGCGGCATGCCGTTGAGGCCCTCGGCCGCGGCGGGATCCTGCACGTAGAACACCAGCACCATCATGGCCGAGCAGGTGCAGATGACGAGCGTGTCGATGTAGACCGACAGGCTTTGCACGAGGCCCTGCTTGACCGGGTGGGAAACGCTGGCGGTGGCGGCGGCGTTAGGGGCCGAGCCCATGCCGGCCTCATTGGAGTACAGGCCGCGCTTGATGCCGAGCATGACCACCGAGCCGGCAAAGCCGCCGAAGATGGACTGGAAGTCGAAGGCGCTTTCGAACATCAGGCCGAACACGGCGGGCAGCCAGGTGATGTTGGCGATGGTGGTCCACAGCGCGATGGCGATGTAGGCGATGGCCATGACCGGCACGATGATGGACGTGATCACGCTGATGCGCTTGGAGCCGCCGAAGATGACGCCGGCGGTGAACACCACCAGGCCCAGACCGGCCGCCACGGCCACGCCGTTGGTAGCGTAGTCGGGGATGTAGTACTCAAGCGCGCTGCAAGCATTGAACGCCTGCAGGCCGTTGAAGCCGAACGCGAAGCACAGGATGAGCAGCACGCTGAAGAGCACGCCGAGCTTGCGGCTGCCGAGCGCCTGATGGATGTAGTAGGCCGGGCCGCCGCGGAACTCGCCGTCGGTGCCGCGCACCTTCCAGATCTGGGCGAGCGTGGACTCGACGAAGGCCGACGCCGCGCCCACCAGGGCCATGAGCCACATCCAGAACACGGCACCCGGGCCGCCCGTGGCGATGGCCGTCGCCACGCCGGCGATGTTGCCCGTGCCCACGCGGCTGGCCGTGGAGACCATAAGCGCCTGGAACGACGAGATGGAGCGCTCGCCCTGCACGTGCTTCTTCTCGGTCAGCTGCTTGAACATGTCCTTGATGAAGCGGATCTGCACGCCCTTGGTGCGGATGGTGAAGTACACGCCCACTGCAACCAGCAGGATGAGCAGGATGTACGTGTACATGAAGCCGTCGATCTCACCCGTGATATCGACAAGCCATGCGTTGAAATCCATGATGGCTTTCCCCTTTCCCCTATATGAAACCGATTCCCTGGATTTGTGCGTACGCACAAGAATTCACGGAAACGCCACTATACCTTATTTTGAAACAAATTGGTAACAACCGCGGTTCCCGTGCCTATTCCCTAGCGTTTGTGTTCCTCGTTGTGCTTTTTCACCTTGTCCGGCTTACGACCGCTCAAAGGGCTATCATGGTCACTTACCGAATACTGGGCAACGATGCGTAAGGGGCGCACATGCTTTCAGAACGATTTCTCACAAATCTTGTCAAGGGGATGACCAAACGCCATCTCGACCTTCAGCCTACCGACGAGCATTTCTTTCCCGACCCAAAGCCCGACACCAAGTACATGCTGTACCTGCACGTGCCGTTTTGCCAGGTCCTGTGCCCGTATTGCAGCTTCAACCGCTACGTGTTCCATGAGGACATCGCGCGCACGTACTTCAAGAACCTGCGCCGCGAGATGATGATGCTCAAGGAGCGCGGCTGGGATTTTGAGACGCTGTACTTCGGCGGCGGCACCCCCACCATCCTGCTCGACGAGCTGTGCGAGACCATCGACCTTGCCCGCGACAACTTCCACATCAAGGAAGTGGGCGTGGAAACGAACCCGAACCACCTTGCCGAGCCGTGGCTTTCCGAGATGAAGGGCCGCGTGCAGCGCCTGTCCGTGGGCGTGCAGAGCTTCAACAACGACCTGCTCAAGCAGATGGACCGCTACAAGAAGTACGGCAGCGGCGAGGAGATCTTCGAGCGCATCGGGCAGGCCGCGCCCTACTTCGACAGCGTGAACGTGGATATGATCTTCAACTTCCCCAGCCAAACGGAGGACATCCTGCTGGACGACCTTGAGAAGATCGTGGCCTGCGGGGCGCGTCAAACCACGTTCAGCCCGCTGTACGTCTCAAACGCCACCACGCGCAAGATGGAGAAGTCGCTGGGCAAGATGGACTACAACCGCGAGTTCCGCTACTACCAAATCCTCGACGAGGTGCTGTGCGGCGGCGAGCATCCTTTCTTCAGCCGCGACACCATCTGGACGTTCAACCGCTTGAACCAGCAGGGCGCCCACGACCATAACCTGTACGCCGAGGAGCTGCAGGTTGCCTACAACGAGTACCCCGGCATCGGCAGCGGCTCGATCACGCACCTCAACGGCGCGCTGTACGTGAACACGTTCAGCCTAAAGGAGTACAACGAGGCCATTGAAGCCGGGCACATGTCCATCATGGGCAAGTGCGTCATGAGCAAGCGCGACCTGGCCCGTTACTATTTCCTTCTGCACCTCTACCAGCTGCGCTTGGACAAGAACGACTTCAAGAAGCAGTTCGGCTGCAGCATCGAGCGCCTGCTGCCGGCGGAGATGGCCTTCTACCGCGCGCATCGCGCCTTCGCCACCGACACCCGCGACGAGCTGACGTTGACCACCATGGGACGCTACCTGACGCTCATCCTGTACCGTCAGTTCCTCTCGGGCATGAACAACCTGCGCGACCAGGCGCGCGATGCGCTTGACGGCGAGGAGCACAACCTGCTGTTCGGCGACGAGACGAACTGCAGCGCCTGCCTGGAATAGCCTGGGCTTCGCAACGTTTTTAATGGGCGGCATCGCGCAAGATGCCGCCTTTTTTCGCGCTGAAGCGTCGGTTTTGCGGCGAATTCCTAGCGCGCCCATCTGGGAAATGCACCAAATCGTGGAAAGTGTCCCCTTGCGGCGCGCGGAAGGCGCTCCTATACTCCCAAACCAAGATATCTGTTCAGGGCGAGGTGAAATCCCTCACTGGCGGTGACGTCCCACGCTGCACGAAGCAGCAGGGCGAAGTCCGCGACCCTGGCAGGTTGCAAGCAGGCGGCCCCGTGGCCGCAGCGCCGCAACCCGTCAGGCTGATCTGGTGAGAATCCAGGACCAACGGTTACAGTCCGGATGGAAGAACAGGAGCACGAGAGCACACGGCCCCGGCCGGTGCCTGCTGTGGCATTCCGCAGCACCAAGGATGCATGGCAGCGCTTCGGCGCCTGTCGCGCGTCCCTATTCGTCGCTTATCAACGCCCGCAGATTCCCTGCGGGCGTTTTTTCATGCCTGGACCCCGCAGGGCGGCCGCAAGAGAAAGGGCACCCTATGGCAGGCATACCCGAACAACGATGCGAGGCGAACGTGGACGCCGAAGCGCAGGGAGCCGCACCGGCGGCGCTCGGCGCCGACGATGCCCGCTTCATGCGCCGCGCCATCGAGCTGGCCTGGCGCGGTTGGGGCTGGACGAACCCGAACCCGCTGGTGGGCTGCGTGCTCGTGCGCGACGGCCGCATCATCGGCGAGGGCTGGCACGAGAAGTGCGGGCAGGCGCACGCCGAGCGCAACGCGCTTGCCGACTGCGCACGCCGCGCCGCCGATGACGCAGCGGATGCGGAACGCGCCGATGACGCGCCGGCCGGCGACCCTGCCCGCGGCCATGCGCGCGGGGCGACGGCCTACGTGACGCTGGAGCCGTGCTGCCACACCGGCAAGCAGCCCCCGTGCACCGAGGCCCTCATCGCCGCCGGCGTCGCCCGCGTGGTGGTGGGCAGCCGCGACCCGAACCCGCTGGTGGCGGGCAAGGGGTCGGCCCGGCTGCGCAAAGCCGGCATCCGCGTGGACGAGGACGCGCTGCGCGGCGAATGCGACGAGCTCAACCCCATCTTCTTCCGCTTCATCAGCCGCAAAACCCCATACGTGGTGGCGAAATGGGCCATGAGCGCCGACGGCAAGATCGCCTGCGCTTCCGGCGACGCCCGCTGGGTGAGCGGCCCCGAATCGCGCCGCGACACCCACGAGCTGCGCCATCGCCTGGCCGCCATCGCCGTGGGCATCAACACGGTGATCGCCGACGACCCGCTGCTCACTTGCCGTCGCGAGGGCAAGCCCGGCAACCAGCCGCTGCGCGTGGTGCTCGATTCGCGCCTGCGCATCCCCGAGGATTGCGCGCTCGTACGCTCGTGCGCGCAAGGCGAGGCCCCGCTTGCGGTGGCCACCTGCGCCAGCGTGGACGACCCCGCAACCGACGCCGGCGCAAAGGCGCAACGCCTGCGCGCGCTGGGCGTGGAAGCGCTGCGCGTCCCGCAAGACGGCGCAGGCCACGTTGCGATCAGGCCGCTTTTGCGCACGCTGGGCGAGAAGGGCATCGACTCGCTGCTCGTCGAAGGCGGGTCGGGGATCCACGGCGCCTTCTTCGACGAGGGCGCGGTGGACGAGGCCGTGGTCTACCTTGCCCCGAAGGTGGTCGGCGGCGCGGGCGCGCCGGGCCCCGTTGCAGGCGCAGGCGCCGCACGGATGGCCGAGACCGCGGTGCTGGGCCGCCCGAGGGCGCACGCGCTCGGCGACGATCTGAAGATCACGTTCGCGCCGACGGGCGCCGCCCGCGTGGCCGATCACACCCCCGCTTCGCGTGACGCGCTCGGCGCAACGACCCCCGCAATGCAAGGAGGCGACCTATGTTCACCGGCATCGTAGAGGAGATGGGGCGCGTGACGAGCGTTCCCGCGCCCGGACGCGCGGGCCGGCTGGCCATCAAGGCGTCCCGCGTGCTCGAGGGCACGCGCATCGGCGACAGCATCGCCGTCAACGGCGTGTGCCTCACCGCCACCGAGCTCCTACCCGACGGCTTCGCCGCCGACGTGATGCCGCAGACGCTCTCGCACTCCAACCTGGGTGCGCTGCGCGCCGGCAGCCCCGTGAACCTGGAGCGGGCCATGGCGGCCGACGGCCGGTTCGGCGGGCACATCGTCTCTGGGCACATCGATGGGACCGGCACCGTGCGCCGCGTGCGCCGCGACCAGAACGCCGTCCGCTTCACCATCGGCGCCCCCGCCGGCATCATGGCGCTCATCGTGGCGCAAGGCTCCATCACCGTCGACGGCATCAGCCTGACGGTAGCAGACCTTTACGACGATGCGTTCGAGGTATCGGTCATCCCGCACACGGCTGCCGAGACCGCGCTCGGCTCGCACCGCCCCGGCAGCACGGTGAACCTGGAGAACGATGTGGTGGGCAAGTACGTGCAACGGTTGCTGTACAACAAGAACCGGAACGCCGAAACGCCTGACGCCGGGCACGCGGGCAAACCCGCTGCCCCGCCCCTAACCTTGGAATACCTTGCCGCGAACGGCTTCTAGCACAGCAGCACAAACCCCTTCCCTATCCCGCAACCCTAACCGAAAGGACCCTCCAATGAGCATGAACACCATCCCCGAAGCGCTCGACGAGCTGCGCGCCGGCCATGTCATCATCGTGGTGGACGACCCCGACCGTGAAAACGAAGGCGACATGATCTGCGCCGCCGAGTTCGCCACCCAGGCCAACGTCAACCTGATGGCCAGCGTGGCCAAGGGCCTCATCTGCATGCCGATGAGCCGCGACCTGGCGCACAAGCTCAACCTTGAGCAGATGGTCTCCGAGAACACCGACAACCACGAGACCGCCTTCACCGTCAGCATCGACCACGTGAGCACCACCACGGGCATCTCGGCGGCGGAGCGCTCCATCACCGCGCTCAAGTGCGTGGGCGACGACGCCAAGCCCGGCGACTTCCGCCGCCCCGGCCACATGTTCCCGCTGGTGGCAAAGCCCGGCGGCGTGCTCGAGCGCAACGGCCACACCGAGGCAACCGTCGACCTCATGCGCCATGCCGGCATGAAGCAGTGCGGCTTGTGCTGCGAGATCATGCGCGAGGACGGCACCATGATGCGCACGAGCGAGCTGCTCGAGCTGGCGCGCGAGCACAACCTGGTCATCGTCTCCATCAAGCAGCTGCAGGACTGGTGCCGCACGCATGACAACCACATGCACGAGCAGGCCTGCGTGCAGCTGCCCTGCGAGTACGGCACGTTCCAGGCGTACGGCTTCGTGAACGACATCACGGGCGAAGAGCACGTAGCCCTGGTAAAGGGCGACCTGGGCGACGGGCGCGACGTGCTGTGCCGCGTGCATTCCGAGTGCCTGACCGGCGACGTGTTCGGCTCGAAGCGCTGCGACTGCGGCGAGCAACTGCATGCCGCGCTTGCCGCCATCGAGGCCGAGGGCCGCGGCGTGCTGCTGTACATGCGCCAGGAAGGCCGCGGCATCGGGCTGATGAACAAGCTGCGCGCCTACGAGCTGCAGGAGCAGGGCATGGACACCGTGGAGGCCAACGAGGCATTGGGATTCGCCCCTGACCTGCGCGAATACTGGAGCGGCGCGCAGATCCTGCGCAACCTGGGCTGCAAGTCGCTGCGCCTGCTCACCAACAACCCCGATAAGGTGTACGGCCTTTCCGGCTTCAACCTGGAGATCTCCGAGCGCGTCGCCATCGAGATGGAGCCCCAGGAGCACGACCGCCGTTACCTGCAGACCAAGGCGCACCGCATGGGGCACCTGCTCGAGCACGTGGAAGACTAACCGATCCGTACCGTTAAGCGTTGGACTAGGTTCGTACAACAACAGAGAGGAGCCATCATGGCCGTCAACATCATCGAAGGCAAGGTAATCAACGAGGGCATGAAGGTGGGCATCGTGTGCGCCCGCTTCAACGAGTTCATCACGTCGAAGCTGCTCAGCGGCGCGCTCGACGCGCTGCGCCGCCACGACGTGCCGGAAGAGGCCGTCACCGTGGCCTGGGTTCCCGGCGCGTTCGAGATCCCCGTGGTGGCCCAGCGCATGGCGCAAAGCGGCAAGTTCGACGCCGTCATCTGCCTAGGCGCGGTCATCCGTGGCGCCACCTCGCATTACGACGTGGTGTGCAACGAGGTGTCGAAGGGCATCGCACAGGTACAGCTGGCAACGGGCACGCCGGTGATGATGGGCGTGCTGACCGTCGATACCATCGAGCAGGCCATCGAGCGCGCGGGCACCAAGGCCGGCAACAAGGGCTTCGAGTGCGGCGTCGGCGCCATCGAGATGGTCAACGTCCTGCGTCAGCTGTAATCGGGCGCCCAGGCCGCGCCGCCTTCGCCAGCCCGCACGCCCCCGATGCAGGGCAAACCTGCGAAAGCGGCGCCTTGACCCCCGCACCTTTCGTGAACGTCCCCGCACGCCCCCGGCGCGCGGGGACGTTTTTGCTAGACTGGGATGCATTATGACTAACGAAAACGCTTCCCAAACCACGGCAAACAACGCTTCGACTCCTAAAAAACCGCAGGTCACTGACAAAATTCAGCGCAACACCGCGTGCATTATCTCCTGGATCGCCGTTGTCGCCATGCTGGCGCTCATCTTCTTCATGTCCAGCCGCAGCGGTATCGACATCGACAACAACACCGGTATCTTCTCCGCGGTCAAGCAATGGCTGTCCGCGCAAGCCGCCACCCTGTTCGGGCACGAAGTGGATGTAAGCCCCGTCGGGCACTTCAGCGAATACCTGATGCTCGGCGCAGCGCTGTGCAACGCGCTGCGCTTCCACTTGAAGCCGCAAGGACCCGCCGGCGCGCTACTGGTTGCCAACCCCATCGACGCGCTGTCGAAGTGGGCGCCCATCGTCGCCGCAGCACTGTCGAGCCTGTACGGCGTCACCGATGAGTTCCACCAGATATTCACCCCCGGCCGCAGCTGCGACCCCATGGATTGGCTGGTGGACACCATAGCCGCCGCCCTTGGCGCGCTCATCTGCTACCTGGTGCTCAAGGCGCTACGGGCAAGAAGGTAATGCGAGACGAAACGGCCCGGGATCGAACGATTCCGGGCCGTCGTGCATTCAGGGTTGAGATCGATGCGCAGCTACGATTCGCGGGACCTACGCCGCCCGCTCCAAGACGGAGCGCAACTACCGACCACCGTGCAACCGCAAACCGCATGACCTCGCGACTTCGCATCTGAAGGCGAACGCCGCCATGACGAGAACTAGCGCAGCACCTGCAAAGCCGCGGGTAGCACCTCTGCATCGAACGTTCGAGCTTCGATGCGCTCGCCGTCGACCTGTGCCGCGGGCGGCTCGTCGAACTCCACGTGGACCTTGCGCGCCTGATGCAGCTCCATGCAGGAAAGGCGCGTGTGGTTGCCACCCTTTGCCATCAGGAAGATGGCCGCCGCACCTGCGGGCGTGATGGGCGGATGGCTGATGCACACATCGAGCAGCCCATCGTCAAGGCGGGCGTCGGGACAGATACGGAACCCGCCCCCGTAATAGGGGCCCATCTGCACCGCAAACGTGATGGACTTGCCCTCCATCACAGGGCCATCATCAAGCTGCAGACGATATTCGCGCTGGTCAAGATGATGGAACAGCTGGTCGAAACCGCTTGCCATGTACAGCGCCGCACCGTGCCTGCCCGTGCGCTTGCGGCGCTCCATGGTATCGAGCGCGATGGCGGCATCTAAGCCAAACGACAGCGTTTCGGCGAAGAAGCCCCCGTTCACGCACCCCACATCAGCAGGCTGCGAGCTTGCCGACAACAGCAGGTCGCATGCGCGATCGACCTTCGCCGGCACCCCCAGCGTACGCGCATAATCGTTGCCGGACCCCACGGGGATGACGCCGAGCTGCGGACGATCATCTGCCGGGCGCGCCATCAGACCGTTCACCACCTCATGGATAAGGCCGTCGCCGCCGAGGGCCACCACCGTCTGCGCGCCCTGTGCGCCCTCGGCGATGGCGCACGCATGGCGCGGGCCCGCAGTTCGAGCAACGGTAACCGCATCCTCGCCAAGCGCCGTGCGCAGGTTCGCCGCCGCACGCTCGGCCGCAGCAGCCCCCGCCCCGCTCTGAGCAGCCGGGTTCGCAACCAAAAGAATATGTCTTAGAGAGCTATTCACCCTGCTCCTCGCGGGTCCACAGGCCGGTCTTGCCGCCGTCCTTCAACAGCAGGCGCACGTCCATGATCTCCATGCCGCGGTCGACCGCCTTGCACATGTCGTAGATGGTCAGGCACGCCACGCTTGCGGCGGTGAGCGCCTCCATCTCGATGCCGGTCTTGCCCGTGACGCCCGTGGTGGTGGTCACATGGATGCCCACACGGCCATCCTCACGCTCGCCTGCGTGCACCGGCTCGCACTCCACCTTCGCCTTCGTGATGTTGAGCGGATGGCACATGGGGATGAGCGTGCTGGTCTGCTTGGCGGCCATGACGCCCGCCACGCGCGCGCATGCCAGCACGTCGCCCTTCGCCGCCTTGCCCTCCACGATAAGCGCCAGCGTGTCAGGATGCATGCTGATGAAGCCTTCGGCCACGGCCACGCGCTTGGTGATGTCCTTCTCGGACACATCGACCATGCGCACATCGCCCTTCTCGTCGATATGCGTCAAATGCTGCTGCTCAGTCATATTCGCTCTCCTTAAAAATGAAACCTCTCGAAAGAGATTTTAAAACCTCCGGGACCCCACCACAGCCAGCCGCAACGTCGAGCCGATTCGTTTGCCGGCAGGCAAACGGAGCCGATTATCCACCTATTTGGGACATGCGGCGTTCGGTGCCGGTGATGTCGTCGTGATCGTCAGGCTTCGCGCCGAGCGCCGTGCGGAACACGTCGGCCAGATCCCGATCGATCTGCTCCTCGGGCTTTCCGCTGCGCAGGATGCCGCGGATGTCGTATTCGCGGTCGCTGAACAGACACGGGCGCAGCTTCCCGTCGGCCGTAAGGCGCATGCGATTGCATTCACCGCAGAAATGCCTGCTCATAGGGCTGATGAAACCGACGGTGCCCTTCGCACCGGGGAACTCGAAGTAGCGCGCGGGCCCCCAGCCGAGCGGCTGGTGCTTACCGGCGGGCACCAGCTCGGGCAGGCCTTCGGCACGCGCCTGCCGGTTGATGATCTCGAACAGCTCCTCGCAGCTGATCACATCGTCGGGACCCCAGCCGCAGCCGTTAGATCCCGAGCTTTCGCCCACGGGCATGTACTCGATGAAGCGGACGTGCAGCGGACGGTCGATGGAGAGCTTCGCGAAGGCCAGATAATCCTGATGCAGCTGGCGCACCGCGACCGCGTTGATCTTCACGGGGTTGAACCCAGCCGCCAGCGCAGCATCGATGCCGTCGAGGGCCTCCTGCAGATACCCGCGGCGCGTGATGGCGTGGAACTGATCGGCGTCGAGCGTGTCGAGCGAGATGTTCACGCGCGAAAGCCCCGCCTGGCGCAGCTGGTCGGCCATGCGCGGCAGCAGCACGCCGTTGGTGGTGAGCGAGATGTTCTTGATGCCGGGCGTGTCGTTGATATCGCGCACCAGGTCGACCACGCCCTTGCGCACCAGCGGCTCGCCGCCGGTCAAGCGCACGCTTTTGATGCCCAGGTTCGAGAACACGCGAACCACGTGCGCGATCTCCTCGATGCGCAGGATATCGGTATGGCACATGGACTGCACGCCCTCTTCCGGCATGCAGTAGATGCAACGGTAGTTGCAACGGTCCGTCAACGATATACGCAGGTAATCGATGGTGCGGCCGTGTCCGTCCTTCATGAGGTCCCCTCTCGTTTCAGAATCCCCAGTGTACCACGGGCGAAGCGAATGTATCCGGCTCGGTAGCAATTGCCCCACCGAACCAGCAAACCCGTTCGCCGAAAACTTCTTGCGCCGCGGCGGCTGCCAACGCCGGGCTTAGCGACGTCTTCAAGCCGAAGCGCCCGCGACGCTGTCCCAAACCGAAACACGCCCGACCGCAGCCAAGCGCGCCGGGATCAGCGCTCCACCAGGTACAGCTTGTCGTCGGGAATGCGGATCCACAGCTCCTCGCCCTCGTGCGGCAGCAGCACGGCATCCGTCTTCAGCTTGTCGACGCGCCAAAACAGGTGCTGGTGCAGGTACTTCATCTCGTCCTCGGTGCGCTCCACCGCAGGCGCCGCTTCGGGGCTGCGATCGAGAAAGCCCAGCAACGCCGTGCGCTCGAAGCGCGAGTCGCTCACGCGGTCCACGCGCATGCGGAAGCAGTTGCGCCCCGGGCCATCGGTGCGCTCCAAGTAAAACGCGCGCACGCCCAGGCATTTGACGCCCTCGGGCACCTCGGCCGCTGTCTCCACCTGCACGCCCCACTTCGGCAGCCACACCGTGTGCGGCCCGCGACGCTGCGCCGGCGTGGCGTTCTTGCAGCCCGACAGCTTGATGCCGGCCTGGCTTTGCGGACGGTTCACCAAATCGTCGCCCGTGCCCATTTCCATGATGTGCCCGGATTCCACCACGGCGATGCGGTCGCAGAAGCGCAGCGCCTCGTCGATGTCGTGCGACACGTACAGGATGGTGCCGCGGAACGCGTCGAACAGGCTGACCAGGTTCTGTTCCAGAACGCTTTTCAGGTGCGCATCGAGCGCGGAGAACGGCTCGTCGAGCATGAGGATGCCCGGGCGCGCCGCGAGCATGCGCGCAAGCGCCACGCGCTGCTGCTGGCCGCCGGAGAGCTGCACGGGATAGCGCTTCTCGAAGCCCGACAGGCCGAAGCGCTTGAGCTCGGCCTGCACCATGGCGTCGCGGTCGGCCGGCGAGACGTCCTTGGCGATGCCCGCCGCCACGTTTTGCGCCACGGTCAGATTGGGGAACAGCATGTAGTTCTGGAACAGCAAGGCGGTTTTGCGCTGCTGCGGTGAAAGGTCCACGCGCGCCTTCTTGCCGGGGGCGCGGTCGAAGAACACCGTGCCGTTGACCACGATCTTGCCCGAATCAGGCCGCTCGATGCCGGCGATGGAGCGCATGGTCAGGCTTTTGCCGCACCCCGACGCGCCCAACAGCCCCAGCGTCTCATCCCCTGCCGAGAACCGCGCCTGCAGGTTGAACCCTTTGAACTTCTTCTCGATGTCTACTTCAAGGCTCATGGTTTACTCCGAACGCTTGCGATATTTGGTGGTGTGCCCGCTCCACAGGTTGATGAACACGATGACCACCAGGGAGAACACGATGATGACGCCCGTCCAGAACCAGGCAACGTCGCTGTTGCCGTTCATCCACTCGAAGTAGATGGCGATAGGGATGGTGCGCGTGATGCCCACGTAGTTGCCCGCCATGAACAACGTGGCGCCGAACTCGCCCAGGGCGCGTGCGAACGCGAGCACCATACCTGCCGCGATGCTCGACCACGACAGCGGCAGCATCAGCCGCACGAAGATCTTCGCATTGCTCCACCCCAGCGTGCGGGCGGCGTCGAGCATGTTGCGGTCAAGGCTCTCGAACGCGCCGAGCGCGTTGCGGTACATAAGCGGGAAGGCCACCACCACCGCGGCGATGACGCACGCCGTGGGGCTGAAGATGAGCGGGAAGCCCGTCTCTATCCAGAATCGGCCGAACGCCGTGTTCGAGCCGCAGACGAACAGCAGGATGAAGCCGCACACGGTAGGCGGCAGCACCATGGGGATGGTGAAGATGGCGTCGAAGATGCTCTTCGCCCGCGAGCTGAGGTTCAGGCAGAAGTACGCCGCCAACAGGCCCAGGATGACGATGAACACGATGGCGATGCCCGTGGTGCGCAGGCTCACCCACAGCGGGCTCCAATCCAGGTTCTGCAGAAACTCGCCCGCCGCGGCCAGGCCCGTGGTCTTCGCGACGATGCTCACCTGATCGGCCGGCGCGATGATGCCGAAATCGGCGAAGGAGGGCTTGGCGTAGTTCGCGTTCTCGCTGTCGGTGACGTCGCTGCCGTCCACCCCGATGGCCAGCACGTACGCCTTGCCCGAGATCTCCTGGTCGAACATCAAGCGCACGGCACCCAGGTCATAGGTTTGCTGCGAAGTGAAATGCCACGTGGAGATGCCGCTCAAGGGCACCGAGCCCGACGACTGGCCCGCATCGAGCGCGCAGAACAGCTGCTTGAGCTGCGTTTGCGTCTGCGCGTCCTCAAGGTCGAGCGAAAGCTGCTGGGCCATGGCGGGCGGGATGTAGGCCACCACCTGGTCGTTCACCGCGACCAACTGCGCCGCCTGCCCGACCTCCTGGCCGATAAGGTACGCGTAGCCGCGATACTCGCCGTCGATGCTGCGGTTGGAGCCCTTCTGCGCGCGTGAGAAATCGCTTATCGCAAAACTGCTGCCCTCGAGCGCCGCTGCATCGCCGTCTTTGGACACCTGCACCGCCGACGTATCCACATCGCCTGCGGATTGCGCATCGGAATCCGAAGAGGCGGCAGCTGGCTTCGCGCTCACTGCGGGCGCATCCACGTCGCCCAACGCGTCATCGGCAAGCGCCACGGCCGGCGCGCACAGCGCCAACGCCGCTGTAACAGCAAGGCTTGCGATAAGCCTTTTCGCACGTTTTCCCTGTTTCGTCATATATCCCGTCCTTGGACGCGGTAAGGGGATGGGGCCGAATCGTCCCCATCCCCTTGCTTCGTTCGCTTATCTGCTGTGCGATTCCAAGCGCGGCCCCTACGCCAGCTCGAAGCCCCACTTCTGCCAGATCTCCTGGGCCTTATCGCTGCTCAGGCACCAATCCAGGAACTCCTGGGTGGCAGCGGCGTTCTTGCTCTCGGAGGTGACGGCGCCAGGATACACGATGTTCTTGTGCGTGTTGGCCGGCACGGTGCCGACGATCTGCACGCCACCGAAACGATACACGTCGGAGGTGTACACGAAGGCGACGTCGACGTCACCGGACTGGGCATGCTTGCACACGTTGCCCACGGAGGTGTCGGTGACCACCTTGTGGCCGGCATCGACGAACGCCTGGTAGCTGCCGCCCTTGCCGGAGATGTCCTTGCCGGTCTTGCCCTCGTCGGCAGCAGCGGGGGTGTACACGCCTACCGTGGACAGGGATTGGGCGGCATAGTTGCCGGCGGGCACGGAGTCGTCGCCCACGCAGATGGAGTACTTGCCGGCGGCGATGTCGTCAAGGGTGACGTCCTTGATGTCGGCGCCTTCCTTGGAGACCATGACCAGGTCGTTCTTGAACATGTCGACGCGGGTGGAGGAGTCGACGTAGCCCTTTTCCACAGCGGTGTCCATGGATCCCTTCGAGGCGCTGATCAGCAGGTCGGCGTAGGAGCCGGCGCCCAGCATCTCGTTGAGCTCGCCGGAGGCCTTGTACTGCGTGTCGGCGAAGGAGACGTTGTCATGACCATCGGCGATATAGGCGGCCTGGACCTCTTCCATGGCCTTGGACAGGGAGTTTGCCGCGAACACCTGCAGCTCGACCTGCTCCTTGTTGTTGTCAGCGGACTGCTCGGTGGCGGAATCGTTCTTCTGCTCGGTGGAGCCGCTGTTGGACGAGCAGCCGGTCAGAGCGAAGGCGCCGACCATCGCGAACGCGCATACGGCGGCGACCACGACGCGAAGTTGCTTCTTCATGTGCTTCCCTTTCCTTCCTGATGAGTTACCCCTCTTTGTACGCAACAGCGAACAATTCGTTGTTGGTCGTTATATTATTCTCACCTTCGTATGCTAGTCAATTGGCAATAATCCATTTCCGTGAATTATTTCGTTTTCGAAACATTCCGAAACGTGAATGCCGAAAGAAAATGCCGGCACCCCACGATGGGACGCCGGCAAAGATGGGCTCGCATGTCGAATACGGAACCTCGCACGCATCGGAAGCGCGCCACGCACGATAAGGCTTGCGAAAGGTCAGATCACGCTCCCGAAGGCGCCGGCAGCGTCACCACCACGTTGTTGAGCCCCACCGTGTTCTGGTACTCCACCTCTCGCACGCCTTGGCGAAGCATCCGGATGCCCACCGCCGAGCAGGGATCGGCAGCGGAAAGGTCCAGGTCCATCGGATTGAACGCCGCGCCGTTGTCGCGCACGCGCAGCACCAGCGTGCCGTCGCGCTTCAAGATGAGCTTCACGTCGATGGCCGGATGCTTCGTGTTCGTGAACCCGTGCTCAACGGCGTTGGCGGCCATTTCCTCCACCGCCAGCGGCACGAGGTAGCTGCGCCGCCCGTCCACGCCGTGGCTTTCGCACCACGCCGCCACCTGTTGCGAGCACGCCACGACCGCCTCGGACGTCGGTGCGCAGGCAAACGAGGCGGACGCCCGCCAGTCTGCCTGGAAGGTTTCGGGCAGGTACATCATCTTGTCGAGCAAGGTCGCCTTGTCGACGACGGCGCCGCCCGCCGCGATGCCGTCGCGATCACCGGCGATCGCGGGCGCAGCCCCCTTCGCCGCCCTGCGCTTCCACAGCACGCTGGCCACGACCAGCTGCAACGCCAGCGTAACGGCCTCGCCCACCAGAAACGACATCCATACCGCCGTCGCGCCCCAGAACCATACCGTCCCCAACGCGAACAGCACGGCGAACAGGCCCGACTGCCCCACGGCGATGGCGCTTGCGGCGCGCACGTTGCCCGTGCCCTGGTAGTAGTTCACGAACAGCTGGTTGATCAGGTCGATGGGCACGCACAGGATGAACGCTCGCACGGCAACCACGCCGAACGCCTCGGCATCGCCCTCAAGGCCGAACAGCCCCACGACCTGAGGTGCGAACGCGAACACCGCCGCGCACAAAGCGCACGACAGCGCCAGCCCCATGCGCATGCCCGTTCGCAGCGTCGCCTTCAGCGCGCCGCGGTCCTCTTCGCCGAAGAAGATGCCGCACAAAAGGGTGGCCGTCTGCCCTACGCCAATCGTTACCGACGAGGCGAACGAGTTCACCGACGACAGCATGGACAGGGCCGCGACCGCGCCGGCGCTCGCCACCGTCAGCAGCAGCCAGTTGAACGTGAACGTGCGTACCACGACGGTGGCGCGGGTAAGCGAATCGGGCAGGCCCGTCTTCAGCACGCCGGCAAGCTGCCCCGCATGCGGCACGGGGTTCACCAGATGCAGCGTGTTGCCCTTGCCGAGAAAATGCGTGCAGCAGATGCCCACGGCCACGCAATACGCCAGCGCCGTGGCCAGGCCCATACCGCGAAGTCCCAGGTCAAGCACGCAAACCGCCACCAGATTGAATATCACGTCGCACACGCTCATGCCGACGATGGCCACGATACCCAGCTGAGGCGCGTTGTCCAAGCGCGTGAACCCCATGAGCAGCTGCAGCAGCACGATGGCGAACGCGCCAGAGCAGATGCCGCTCAAATACGACGCGGTGTCGGCGTGCAGCTCGCCCGATGCGGCACCGAGCATGGTCGCCAACGCGTCGGCGCCGGCCACGCCGCCCGCCGACAGCGCCGCGCCCACCGCAAGCGCCGCGGCAAGCGACACGCTGAACAGCACGTTCACCCGATCGGCGTCGCGGTTGCCCAGCGCCCGGGCGCACAGGGCCACCGCGCCCGTTTCAAGGATGCCGGCGCACCCCGAGAACAGCATGAACACGGAAAGCGACATGCCGATGGCCGCCACCGCGCCCGACCCCAGCAAGTTGCCGGCGATCACGTTGTCGATCATCATGCCGAGCGTTGCCGACAGGGTGATGAGAATGGACATGGCCAGATACTTGCCGAACGTCCGCTTGATCAGCTCGCTGTTCTCGGTTTGCGCCCCCATGACTCCCTACCCTTCGATTTCCCCGTCGATGAGCGCGAAGAAGAAGCGCCGCTTCTGCTCGGTGTCCACGATGTGCACCGGCTTGATCTGGTTCGGGGCCTTGCCGTGCATGACGCGCATATCGCGCCACAGCTGGTTGGTCTCGTCCTGCAGCACGCGCGCGGTCGCCGGGGCGAACGTGCCGTCCTCGGTCATGTAGTCCACGTCGTAGTTGCCCGCGCGCAGCTCCTCGTCGGTGATGCGCGACAATTCGGCCAAGTCGATGGCCGCATGGTCGGCATGGTAAAACTCGAACAGGTACTCATAGCGCGCCGGATGATGGTCGACGTTGGGGTACACGCTGAAATCCACGAGGTCGAGCCCTGCGCGCGCGGCCACCTTGTCGGCCACCTTGCGCAGCACAAGCTCCGTGGTCTTCTCGCCGTGCATGTTCACCGTCTGGTCGAGGCGGAACAGGAACTCCATCGTGGGCATGGTTCCCTTATGGCCTACGCAGCGGATGGCATCGCGCATCTTGTAGCGGTAGAAGCCCGAACGGCTCGTGATGATGACCTCGTAGTCGTGGCCTTCTTGCAGGTCCTCAACGCCGAGCGTGTGGTCGTAGTCGGGGTCGTCGACGGGCACGAACTCGAAGTACACGCTGCGCGGCAGCAGCACGCTCGAAGGGTTATCCAGCTCAAACGGCACGGAGAACGCGCCTTCCGAAGCGCTGTAGCCGGTATAAAGGATGTGCACGTCGTTGCCGATGAAGCGGCGCAGACGCTGCGTGTAGGGCGCGAAACCGCCGCCGGCAACGCTGCGAACGACCAGCAGGTTCGGCCACATGGCCGGCGTGATGGGCTCGTCAAAGCCGCGCTCGAAGATGGCGCGCAACTCGGCAGCGCGCTCGGGGTTGGGCTCGATGCGCGCTTCCAAACCGGCACGCACGTCGGCCGGCATCTGGATGGACGCGTCGATGGTTCCCTGCTCGATGTCGCGCACGAGCAGCTCCCAGTTGTCCTCGATGTAGCGCATAAGGTCGAGCACGCCGGTGATGAACACCGACGATATGTCGCGGATGTCGCGCTCTTCGATGGCAAAGCGCGCATGTAGATAGCGCGTGTCGGTGCCGGGTTTGGTGAACACGGCCTCGTCGGGGCTGGTAGTGGTCGCCGCAAGATACGGACGGGCGTCGGCGATGGCCTTGCACGACAGCGACCCGAACGAGATGCCGCTTTTCAGCGTGCTGTAGTGGCTTTCGATAAGCGTGAGCATACGACCACCGGCCAAGCCTTCGCCCGCGCCCACGTAGCTGCGGTAATACGTGTACGCACCCGAATAGCCCATGAGAATCTCCGCCATGCGCTTGGTGTAAGGGATGCCCTTGGGATTGCCCATGGTGCCCGAGGTTTCATTGAAGTGCACGATTTCCTCGGTGGTCACCACACCGCGCGTGCCGTGCTCCATCACCTCGTAGATATAGCCGGCGTAATCGTCGTAGTTGGTGAAGGGAACGGTGCGCTTGAAGTCCTCGACCGTCTTGATGTCGGCAAAGCCGTGATCGCGGCCGAACGGCGTGTCCTTGTTCGCCTCTATCATCTCGAAGAGCAGTTCTTCCTGCACCTCGCGTGCATGCAGCACGTCGGCCTCAAGCTGCTGTTCGAGCGCCTTTCCCGCCGCGTATTGGCGTTCGTGCATCATGGCGCGCAGGGTTGCCACATCGGGCATCTGCGCGGGCGCGCTCGCCGATGCGGGCTGCTCGTGATGCGCGTCGTTGCCGGTCAGTTCCGAGATCTTCTCGTCATTCGCCATAGCCGCCCCCTACTGTTCGACGGTCAGGATTTCCGTGAAGCCCGTGGCGTCGAGCACGTCGGCGATGTACTCGTTGGGATGGCGCAGCACCAGCCCGCTTCCCACCTTCGACAGCTCCTTGTGCGCGAACAAGAACACGCGCAGACCGGCGCTCGAAACGTACTGGGTGTCGGCCAGGTCGATGGCCAGGCTGGCGACGCCCTCCAGGTTCTCGCGCAGATAGCTCTCCAAATCCGGGGACGTGTTCGTGTCCAAGCGCCCAGACAGGGCCACCTCGAGCGCGTCGCCGTTTTTCGTTGCCTTGATCTCCATATGCGGTCCTTTCTCGAACGCTTCCCGTATTTAAACGAATCGCTTCGTCATACGCAAGATGTTGCGCCCGTCGGCGCGAGTGTAGCGCAAGTCGTCCATGTACTTGCGCATGAGCAGGATGCCCAGCCCGCCTTTGCGCTGCTCATCGGTGGGGTCGACCTTCTTCGCGTTGTGCGAAAGCGGGTCGTAGGCAATGCCCTGGTCGCTGAACACGAGGTGCAAGCAGCCCGCGCGCTCGTCGACGGCGGCCTCGATGTCCACCGGCAGGCGCGGCTGGCCGTCGGGGAACCCGTAGTGGCAGATGTTGACGAAGACCTCCTCGCAGACGAGCATCATCTGCGCCATCATCTTCGGCGTGCGGCCCTCGCCCTCGCAGAGAGGCTCCAGGAAGGCGAACAGGCTATCAAGCTCGGCATCGTCGGCCGGCAGCGTAAGGCGTTGCACGGGAAGGTTCCAGCGGAAGGCGAGCATGGTGATGTCGTCAGCCTGCGGCGCTTCGCCTGCGAAGGCGTCCACGCTTGCCGCCAGGGAGTTTACAGCGGTTTGGGCCGAAGATGCAGCCGCTGCGCTCGCAGCCGCCGCAACGTCCGACGCTTGCACGTCCGAGACCACGTGGGCGCCTTCCCCACCCGACGCATCGATTCGCGCCAGCGTTTCCAGCAGGCGCTCCTCGCCGTACAGCTCTTCAGCCGCGTTTGCCGCTTCCGACACGCCGTCGGTGTACAAAAGCAGGCCATCGCCCGGGCTGCACATAAAGCTGCCTTCGCGATACTTCACCACGTCCATGGCGCCGAGCACCAGCCCCGGGCGACACGCAAGATAGCCGAGCTTGCCGTTTTGCTTGAGCACCGGCGGGTTGTGGCCGGCGTTGGCGAAGCGCACCTCGCCGGTTGCCGTGTCCACCACGCACGCGAACGCGGTGACGAACAGCATGGCGTCGTTGCGCTCGCACAGCTGACGGTTGGCCAGGGTGAACGCCGTGCCGAGATCGTCGGTTTCCAGCAGGTACTGGCGCAGCAGGCTTTGCGCGCGCATCATGAACAACGCCGCGGGAACGCCCTTGCCCGACACGTCGCCGATGACGAAGGCCACGCCGCGCTCGCCCACCTCGAACACGTCGTAGAAGTCGCCGCCCACCTCACGTGCCGGGCGCATGAAGCCGGCGATATCGAGCGCGAAGCGTTCCGTGAGCGAATCAAAGTCGTGCGGCACGGCGCTCATCTGGATCTGCCTGGCCACGTCAAGCTCGGTGGCCGTGCGCTGGCGCTCGGCCGTGACGTTGTACAGGCGCTCGATGAAGCCGACCATGTCACGGCGCATCTTGTTGGTGGACTCGTACAGCTCGGCGATCTCGTAGCGGGGCTTCGTGCCGCGCTCATCGACCGCGATGCGCATGTCGTGCCTGCCCTGCTCGACGTCGGATTCCATGCGCTCGATGAAGGTCTGCTGGTCGAGGGCGAGCACTTCGATGGGGCGCGTAAAGCGGCGCTCCAGGATGTGCAGGAACGCGAACATGGGCAGGAAGATGGGCACTATGAGGATGGCGGCCTCGTGGAACATGGTGTGCACAACGGTCTGGAAGCCCTCCTCGTCGCCGGAGGCGAAGGCGATGACCAAGACCGAAACGAGAAGCATCAGCAACGCCGACGCGATAACGAACCAGATGACGAAGCGCTGCGTGAGGTTCGCCTTCTTGATGTTGCGGTACGGGACGTGGATCCAACGCGGCGGGTTGGGCATAAGCGGGCTGCGCTCGAGCGCGTAAAGCAAGGGCAGGCCGATGTAGAGCAGCATCCACACGTTATTCAAGCCGCGCGCGGCGAACGACGGGCCCGACTCGGGCGGCGCGCCGACGAACAGATAGACGGCCAGGTTCACGCACGCGCTGTCCACCAGGACAAGCCCCATGTACAGCGCCGTCTTCGACGCCGAGTCGAATCGCGGGTACGGGCGCGGGCTTTTCGCGTTCACAAGGTACCACACCCAGCGCGGCAGGCCGTTGTACATGATTTGTATCATGAAGTAGCCCGCCAGCATGAACGGCGTGGCGCCTTCGTGCAGGATATCCGAGACCAGGTTTGCCGTCGCGCATCCGAAAATGCCCGGCAAGCCGAAGAACAGCCCGAGCACCGGCCCCAACGCCGACGCCGGACGAATCTGCACGATGTCATTGAACTGCGGGACCGCCAGAAAGCCTTCAAGGACCGCCAGGTACGCGACGAAGCAGGCGGCGAACATGCCAAGGCGGCGTTTCCGCGAACGGCGCGGGGCCGCAGCCCCTTCGCCCACGGAAAGATCCCGGGAGTCGTTCGCAGGCGTTGCGCCATCTTGCAACTTTACCGGCTCCATGCCGTTCCCCTTCGTCCAAATACTCGACATCGACGATGCGTTGCGCACCCCACGCGTCCACTATACCGAACTCCCCCCACACGCGTACGCCTGAATCGGCAAGCCGTCGCGAAACCGCCGAGGGGAGGGGTGACGAGAACCGGGCCGCGAGCGCGACGTCGCGACGGGCGCCAAACCGCGACGACGACCAGGGCTCGGCGGCAGGAACCGGGCCGCCGGCGCGGCGTCGCCCGCTAGGACAGCGACTCGATGGCCTCGGGGATGGCGGCGACCACGTCCTCGGCGGTCACGCAGATGCTGGTCAAGCGTTTAGCCGCCGCCTGCGCCGAGCGAGCATGCAGCGTGGATGCCAGTGCGCAGGCGTCCACCGGCGAGAGGCCCTGCGCCAGCAGCGACGCGGTCATGCCGGCGAGCACGTCGCCCGTTCCCGCCTTGGCAAGCGCCGGGGTGCCGTCGGTCATGCGGAACACCGATTCGCCATTGGATATATAGGTAACGGGCCCTTTGACCATGGCGGTCACGCCGTAGGCGAGCGAGAGCAGCTGCGCCAGGCGCGCAGGATCTTCGGTGGGAAGCTTCAGCGGCTCGGCAAGGCGAGCCGCCTCGCCGGCGTGGGGCGTGATGACCGTGGCAAGCCCCTCCACGAAACGGCGGCGCAGCAGCAAGCGGCCCTCGGGCGTTGCGAGCGCACCCAGCCCGCCGCCGTCCACGAGCACCGGCGCGTGCGCATCGGCAAGAACCGTGCAGGCAAGCTGCGTCGAAAGCGGGTCGCCGGCATCCATGCCGCTGCCGACCAGAAACGCCAAGGGGTGATGCGGAGCCAGCGGGCCGAGCACGCGCGGCCGGGGAGCCGCATGCATCGGGCGCGCGGCCGCCAAGCGGGCCGCCGGGGCGGTGCGCACGACAGGCGGCTCCTTCAGGCCGCGCTCATCGGGGTCGAGGCGGGCGTAATCGGCCAGCTCGTCCCACGGGCGCACCACCAAAGACGGGCTTGCCGCGCGAACCTGGGCGACGCAGCTTGCATCGCAGGCAACCTCGGCGTAACCGGCGCCCATGCGCTGGGCCGCCGTCGCCGCCAGGCATGCCGCGCCCGGGTAGTCAGCACATCCCGCAACCAGCACGAGCTTGCCGCGGGAGTACTTGTTAGCCGCCTCGTCGGGCCAGGGCAACAAGGCCGCCACCTGCTCCAACGTGTATTTCTTCGTGCGCTGCATACTGCCTCCCCGCTTCGTTTTCCGAAAAAGTGTAGCGCAGGAATGTAAGCGGCGGGTAAACAATGGCGGCGAATCGTATCAGCCGGGTGCCTTGGGCGCCAAACGGCCCGCAAGCCTGGACGCGCGAACCGCAGCCTGCCATCGCCCGGCAAACGAACGCGTGCGCAAACGGGCTGCGGGCTCGCAAGCAGGACGCCGCCACGGACACGCAAGAGCCGGCGGAGGCCAAACCAGCGCGCAGCCCCCGAAACCCGCGCCCAACGTTACCTGCCGTTCTCCCCTTGCGCATCGCGGACCATGCCCATGGCCGAATGCGCGTCGGGCACCTGGGGCTGCGCAGGCGCGGGCGCTGCCGCATCCAGGTCGTCGAGCATGGTGCGCGCCTCCTTGAACTGGCGCGCAAGCTCCTCCATGGGGTCGCGCCGCTCCTGCTGCGCGCGCACCGACCCCTCGGTGATGGCCATGGCGCACGCCACCGCATCGGTGTGCGTGTACGACAGCGAAAGAGGCAACTCGCGCACGCCGAGCGCCTGCGCCACCTGCTTGGCACGGCCGGTGAGCACGGCGTATGGTCGGCCCTTCGACGTTCGACGCACTTCCACATCGCGCACGCCGATGCCCTGGGAGAAGCCCGTGCCCAACGCCTTGAGCACCGCTTCCTTCGCCGCGAAGCGCGTGGCGTAATGGACGGCCGGCTGCGCGGTGGCGTCGCAATAGCGGCATTCCTCGGCGCTGAACACCTTGCGCGCGAATGCGGGCGACCGCTTGAGGATCTTGCGCATACGCTCGATCTCCACGATGTCCACGCCAAGGCCCACCGCCCCCTCGACGGCGCCGAACGCAGCTTCCACCTGCGACGATGCGTCGTCGTTTCGGTTTTCGCCCGCTACTTTCGCGTCCTCGACCACAAGCGACCTCCCTGTAAAGCAAGCGGGCGCCCGAACGGCGCCCGCACCAACGTTGCCCTTATTGTACGCGAACCTACTCCACCGTCACGCTTTTCGCCAGATTGCGCGGCTGATCGACATCGCAGCCGCGGGCCACGGCGATGGCGCGCGCGAGCAGCTGCAACGGCACGCTGGCCGTGATGGCCGAGAACGCGTCGCGCACCTTCGGGATGTAGATGACGTGATCGGCATGCTTGCGGATCTCCTCATCGCCCTCGGTGGCGATGGCCACCACCATGGCGCCGCGCGCCTTGCTCTCCTGCAGATTGGACACCAGCTTGTCGTAGACGGGGCTTTTCGTCGCCACGGCGATGACGGGGAAGCCCTCATCGATCAGCGCAATGGGGCCGTGCTTCATCTCGCCGGCCGGATAGGACTCAGCGTGCAGGTAGCTGATCTCCTTGAGCTTGAGGGCGCCCTCGCGGCTGACCGCCGCGCCCATGCCGCGACCCACGAACAGCGCGCTGCGGGCTTCCTTGCACGCCTGCGCCGCCTCCTCGACCGCCGGGCCGCACTCGGCCAGGATACGTTCGACCTGCTCGGCGGTGTCGGCGAGCTCGCGGAACAGCAGGCGGATCTGACTCATCTTCAACTTGCCCTTGACCTGCGCCAACAGCATGGCAAGCAACGTGAGCGAGACCACCTGGCCCAGGAACGACTTCGTGGAGGCCACGGCAATCTCCTTGTTAGCCTTCGTGTAGATGACGCCGTCGGACTCGCGCGCCACGGGGCTGCCCACCACGTTGGTGATGCCGAACACGCGCGCGCCCTTCACGCGGGCGTCGCGGATGGCCGCCAGCGTGTCGGCCGTTTCACCGGACTGGGAAACCGCCACCACGAGCGTGGTGGGCGTGATGATGGGGTTGCGATAGCGGAACTCGCTTGCGACCTCGCACTCGCAGGGGATGCGCGCCCAGCCCTCGATGAGGTTCTTCGCGATAAGGCCGGCATGGTAGCTGGTGCCGCACGCGATGATGTAAACACGGTCGATGAGGTTGAGCTCCTCCACGGAAAGGTCCAGCTCATCGATGGAAAGGGCGCCGCCCACCAGACGGCCCGCCAGCGTGTCGCGGATGACGCGCGGCTGCTCGTGGATCTCCTTGAGCATGAAGTCGGGGTATCCGCCCTTCTCGGCCACGTCGAGGTTCCAGTCAACGTGCGTGACCCGGGGATCTTCGATGACCTGGCCGGCGGCGGTGTAGTACGTCACGCCCTCGGGCGTGAGCTTGGCCAGCTCGCCGTCGTTCATGACCACCACGTCGCGCGTGGCGTCGATCATGGCGATGATGTCGCTGGCGACGTAGGCGCCCTCGGCGCCCTGGCCCACCACCAGCGGGGAGTCCTTGCGCGTGGCCACGATGGTGCCCGGCTCGTCGGCAGACACGACGGCCAGCGCATAGGCGCCCACCAAACGCTCGCACGCGGCACGAACTGCGGACAGCAGGTCGGGCGCGCCGTCGCGCAACGCCTGCTCGATCAGATGCGGCACCACCTCGGTGTCGGTGTCGCTGGTGAAGGAATGCCCCGCGGCTTGCAGCTCCTCGCGCAGGTCGGCGAAGTTCTCGATGATGCCGTTGTGCACCACGGCGATGCGGCCGTCGCAGCTGGTGTGCGGATGGGCATTTGCCTCGCTCGGGCGGCCGTGGGTTGCCCAGCGCGTGTGACCGATGCCGCATGCGCCTTCGAAGTTGAAGTGCCCCAGCGTGTGCGCCAAGCTGGAAACCTTGCCCTTGCGGTGCACCACCTCAAGCTTGCCGTCCTGGTAGATGGCCACTCCGGCGCTGTCGTAGCCGCGATACTCAAGGCGCGACAGGCCCTCGATCAGGATGCCCTGCGCCGGGCGCGTGCCCGTGAAACCGACGATTCCGCACATGCGATTGCTCCTCACAGGTAGGTTGCGGCCCGAAAGCATCGCACGGCGGGAGCGAACGCTCAAAGCCGAGCTGCCTGGTCGGGCTTTTCATCGCGTACATGGTAGGGCAGCGTCCGACGCGCGCACCAAGGCTGCAGACAATCTCTAACGCGCCAGCCGCTCGCCCTGCGCACAGCGCCGTTCGCAGCAAGTAAGCACATGAGCAACGACGTAGCGTCAACCCTCCCCGGAAGCGCCAGCTTCACTTCACTCGCAGGTGGCGGCAAAGTCAACGAGGGCCGCTGCGGTGCCCCGAATTCGCGGGAGCGTGAAGGCGCCGCGTACTTTGGTACGCAAGCCTTCAGGCTCGTGCGAAGGCGGGGTGCCGCAGCGGCCCGCAGTGTCGAGTAAATTCGCCGTTCGGCAGAACGGCGAAACCGTTACACTTCTGCGATTACCTCTACTTCCACCAGGGCGCCCTTGGGGAGTTTGGCCACGCCCACGGCCGAACGGGCCGGACGGGCGTCGCCGAAGGACTTGGCGTACTCGGCGTTGAATGCGGCGAAGTCGTCGATGTCATCCAGGAAGCACGTGGCCTTCAGCACGTGGTCGAAGTCGGTGCCCGCCTCGGCCAAGATGGCGGCCACGTTCTTCATGACCTGCGCCGTCTGCTCCTCGATGGTGGTGCCGACAAGCTCGCCGGTCTCCGGGGACAGCGCGATCTGGCCGCTGGCGAACAGCAGGTTGCCGCACACGCGGCCCTGCACGTAGGGGCCGATGGCCGCGGGGGCGTTCGGGGTGGCGATGACCTTCATGATGGTCGTCCTTTCCGGGGCTTTGCGCCCCAACATGCGCGCTTATGCGCGCGGAACGGCAGCGCTTTGCACGCTTCGCCCCGAACTGCCACATGGGCCGCACGGGGACGTAGCGCCAACCGTCCGGAAACCGGACAGCATTTTCGCACCCTTCCCAAGCCTTAAACCTAGGCAAAGCGTCGAATTTTGTCGCGCTGATATGGAACCTCCCCATTGTAGCGCTCGCACGGCTATGATGTTCACCGACACTAAACCGCCGCGAACCGAAAACAAAAGGGGTGAAACTATGCTGACGCTGGACGCATTCGAAGAAGCCGCAGCCAAAGTCAAGGAAGTTACACAGGAGACGAAGCTTATTGAAAGCCCCTACTTCAGCGAGATTTCCCGCAACCGCGTGTTCTTCAAGCCCGAGAACATGCAGCGCACCGGTGCCTACAAGGTGCGCGGCGCCTACTATAAGATCAGCACGCTGACCGACGAGGAACGTGCGCACGGTCTGATCACCGCTTCCGCCGGCAACCACGCGCAGGGCGTCGCCTACGCCGCGCAGCATTACGGCGTCAAGGCCACCATCGTCATGCCCACCACCACCCCGCTCATCAAGGTCGAGCGCACCAAGGCCCTGGGCGCCGACGTGGTGCTGGCCGGCAACGTCTACGACGAGGCCTACGAACACGCGCTCAAGCTTGCCGAGGAGAACAGCTACACGTTCATCCACCCCTTCAACGACCTGGGCGTCGCCACGGGCCAGGGTACCATCGCCATGGAGATCGTGCAGGAGCTGCCGCTGGTCGATTACATCCTGGTGCCCATCGGCGGCGGCGGGCTTGCCACGGGCGTCTCCACGCTGGCCAAGCTGCTCAACCCCCACATCAAGGTCATCGGCGTGGAGCCCTCCGGCGCCGCATGCATGAAGGCCTCCCTTGAGGCGGGCCACGTGGTGAAGCTGCCGCGCGCCAACACCATCGCCGACGGCACCGCGGTGCTCGAGCCCGGCGACAAGATCTTCCCCTACATCCAAGAGAACCTCGACGGCATCATCACCGTCGATGACGACGAGCTGATCGCGTCGTTCCTGGATATGGTCGAGAACCACAAGATGGTCGTGGAGAACTCCGGCCTGCTCACCGTGGCCGCCCTTCGCCACCTGGACTTCCAAGGCAAGAAGGTCGTCTCCATCCTCTCCGGCGGCAACATGGACGTCATCACCATGTCCTCGGTGGTGCAGCACGGCCTGATCCAGCGCGACCGCATCTTCACCGTGTCGGTGCTTCTGCCCGACCGCCCCGGCGAGCTGGTGCGCGTGGCGCAGGTCATCGCCGACAACAAGGGCAACGTCATCCGCCTGGACCACAACCAGTTCGTCACCACGAACCGCCAAGCCGCCGTGGAGCTGCGCGTCACCATCGAGGCGTTCGGCACCGACCACAAGCAGCAGATCGTCAAGGCGCTCGAAGGCGAAGGCTTCCGCCCGAAGCTCATCAACGCGCATCTGTAAGGCAAACCCGACGAGGGAACGAAGCGTCGCATAAGCCCCTTGCCCTACAACCGCATACGCAAGTCGCACAACGCGCAGGCCCCTGACCGGTTTCTTTCGGGATTCGATTGGTTGGGGGTTTGCGCGTTTTCCCGTTTTACACAGGGAAAACGCCGACGGGCTTCTCAAAGGGGCCTAGGAAGAAAGGACAGCATGGAAACCGCACTCATCAAAGTATTCGCCTTCGTCTGCATCATCATCGCAGGCTACTGGATGGGCCACACCGGCAAGCTCGGCAACATGCCCGGCGAGTTCGTGTCGAAGATCGTGTTCACGTTCACGCTGCCTTGCGCGGTGCTGCACGCGTTCGGCGCTGCCGACTTCTCGCCGGAGATGCTGCTGCTCGTGCCCCTCGGCTTCGCCTTTGCCTTCGGCGCATACCTGGTCACCTTCGCCATCACCCCGCGCGCCAAGCGCAGCGAACGCGCGTTTTACCTGCTCAACGCCTGTGGATTTAACCTGGGATGCTTCGCGTTGCCGTTCGTACAGGCCATCTTCTCGCCCACTATGGCCGTGGCCACCTGCCTCTACGACGCCGGCAACGCGTTCATGATGGCCGGCGGCTCCTATGCGCTCACCGGCCTGATCGCCGGGGGCAAGCGCATCGAGCATCCGGTGCGATTCGTCGCCAAGCGCCTGTTCTCCAGCCTGCCCTTCGACACGTACCTGCTGATCATCGTGCTGTCGGTGGCGGGAGTGCGCCTGCCCTCCGAGCTGGTGGCCTTCACCGAGCCCATCGCCAATGCCAACTCGTTTCTGGCGATGTTCATGCTGGGGCTCATGATGAGCTTCTCGGTCTCGCGCGAACGCATGGCGAAGGTGGCCCGCCTGGTAGGTTTGCGCGCAGCGTTCAGCGTGGTGCTGACCTGCATCGTTTGGCTGGCGCTTCCGGTCGACGACGTTATGCGCGCCCTGCTCACGCTGCTGGTGTGGAGCCCGGCAAGCGCGCTTGCGCCTATGTATACCCAGATGTCGGGCGGCGACGGCGGCCTAGCCGGCTTCGCGAACGCCCTCACCATCATCCTTGGCGTGATCGCCGCCACCCTTATCGCGCTGACGCTGGTATAGCGCTTCGGCCCGCGCGGCGACGGCAAGGAGCCGGCGCCTCGACGTTGACGGCTCGCAGGCCCGCTGCCGGCGAGCTGGTCCGCAAGGCACCGGTCCGCACGTCGGCGCCTTGCGGACCAGCGCCGCTTCCCTGCCGTGCCCGCTGGCGCCACCGCTTTCCAGCCGCACGCGCCTTCGGCGAAAAATCTTTTGCGAAGATTCCCCAAACATGTTGACTGCGGTTTACTTATGCTTACTATGTTAGCCACGGATTACATGAATGGGAAGGAGCCGCTATGATCATAGGCGCATCAGGTGCGAGGCCGAGCCGCACCGCCGATCTTGAGCGCAAGCTGGTGCACCACTGCTCCCCTGCGCTTGCCGGCCTGAAGCCGGCGAACATGTTCGTATACCGCGAAGGCGCCGACGCCGGCGAAAACCTTGACGGAAGCGCCGCGCTCAGTGCCCTCGACTCAACCAAGTTTGCCCATGATCTGGGCATCTGCCGCAAAAAACTCGAACCGTGCGGAGTGCGTATCGAGATATTGGCACGGCGAAAGACCGGCCTATTGTTGTACGTGTACCGTCCAACCATGCTGAGGGCATACCTTACGCAGCCCGAGGTATTCCGCTATCTGCAAGACGAGGGCTACGACCCCTCCGACCTTTCCGCCTGCATCGCCAAGCTGCACCGCCGCATCTGCGGAACCGACCTGGCCGCCACGCTTTCCGGCAGCTGTGCGTTCCCGCACGAGATCGGGTTCTTCTTGGGCTACCCCTACGACGACGTGGTGGGCTTCATCGAGAACAAGGGCGAGAACAGCCTGTGCAGCGGCTGCTGGAAGGTGTACAGCCGCGCCCGCGATGCGCAGGCGTGCTTCTGCTGTTACAAAACCTGCACCGCGGCCTACGAGGACCTGTTCGACGAGGGCGTGCCCATCGACTGCCTTGCCTCCATCGACGAGAACTTCCCCGCTCAGGAGGCGTTCGCGGCAGCGGTGTAACCTGCGTCCGTAGGCGCGAAAGGCTCGCAAGCGCGCAAACGCCGCAAGCATGGAACGCCGGCGGCGGAACGCACCCTTGCCGCATTCGCGCCGAACGGTCGATGCGCTCGCCCGAAGCGCCTCGACCGTTCGGCACAAGACCGACGCTTCCCTTGCAAACGAAAGGATATGCAGATGAGCAAAGTAGCAGTGGTGTATTGGAGCGGCACGGGCAACACCGAGGCCATGGCAGATCTGGTGGCGCAGGGCGTGCGCGCGGCGGGCGGTACCGCCGACCTGGTGCAATGCAACGATTTCAGCGCTGACCGCATCGGTGACTTCGACGCGTTCGCCTTCGGCTGCCCGGCCATGGGCGACGAGGAGCTTGAGGACACCGAGTTCTTGCCCATGTACGACGAGGTCGAACCCGCGCTGTCCGGCCAGAAGGTGGCCCTGTTCGGCTCCTACGACTGGAACGATGGCGAATGGATGGAGCTGTGGGAGCAGCGCGCCGACGAGGCCGGCCTGAACGTGGTGGACAGCGTCATCGCCAAGGATTACCCCGACGATGACGCCGCCGCCGAGTGCATGCGCCTAGGCGCGCTGCTGGCATAGCGCAACTTACGAACCCCTATGGTTCGCGAAACCGACGATCAACCATGAAAAAGGGCCTCCCAAGGGAGGCCCTTTTTCGCGCTAGCGGACAAGCCGCTCCGTATAATGCCGCAGCCGGGATCCACCTCGCCAATCGCGCAACCTGCCCAGCGAAACGGGCCGCCGCATGCGGTCGCTCGCCTTGCGACGGGCGCGCAGCTAGCGCTGGATCGCGTAGTAGCCGGCTTCGCGGACGACATCCTTCACGCGGTCCATGTCGAGCGGCTGCTTGGACAGCACGTGCGCGTTCTTCGCCGCCAAATCGACCCGCGCCCACACGCCGTCGATACCGTTCAGCGCATTCTCAACCGCGGCGGAGCATCTCTCGCACGTCATACCGCCGATCGGCACATCCGTCGCATACGGATAGTTCGCCTCATCCGTATCCTCGACATGCGTGCGCTTGACCTTCTTCGCGCTCTTCCCGCCGCAGCATGAGCCATCACCCGAGAACGTGCGAACGGCCCTTCTAGCTGCGAAAACGACGGCAACGGCGATGACGATGCAGATGATCACGGTCGCGACCATGGTCCCACCTTTCTTAGCTTTGGTTAACAGACAAGGCAATCATAGCACTTGTATACCCCCATGGGGCATATTCGAGCATTATTTCCCATTTATTTGCTAGGCTTATCGGCGGTACGAAAAACCAGGTATCTGAATTTCGAAATACCCCGCAGACCGAATCTCCTATATTCCTATTGACCCGCTTCCTATGCTTCGGTATAACTACAAACCGTCACCAAGTTATATGGGAATGAGAAAGCCATTGCAATCGATTTAGGAGATAACCAGATGTCTGAGAAGCAGAAGTACGCCTTTGAAACCCTGCAAGTGCATGCCGGTCAGGAGCAGCCCGATCCGGCAACCGATTCCCGCGCCGTGCCGATTTATCTGACCTCGTCCTACGTGTTCAAGGATGCCGCCACCGCCGCCGGCCGTTTCGGCCTGACCGAGCCCGGCAACATCTACAGCCGCCTGACCAACCCCACCGTCAGCACCTTCGAGGAGCGCGTGGCCGCGCTTGAAGGCGGCGTGGGTTCCCTGGGCGTGGCAACCGGTTCCGCCGCCATCACCATCGCCGTGCAGAACATCGCCACCGCCGGCGATCACATCGTGTCCTCCACCAACCTGTACGGCGGCACGCTGAACCTGTTCGAGCACACGCTGGCCGATCAGGGGCTTTCCACCACGTTCGTCAACCCGGCCGACCTGGACGCCGTCGAGGCCGCCATCCAGGACAACACCAAGCTGCTGTACGCCGAGACGCTGGGCAACCCCAACTCCGACGTGCTCGACCTTAAGGCTTGGGCCGATATCGCACACCGCCACAACGTGCCGCTGATCGTGGACGCCACGTTCTCCACGCCCTACCTGCTACGCCCCATCGAGCACGGCGCCGACGTGGTCGTCCACTCCGCCACCAAGTTTATCGGCGGCCACGGCACGGCCATGGGCGGCGTGATCACCGACGCCGGCACGTTCGATTGGGCCGCCAATGCCGACAAGTTCCCCGGCGTGGCCAAGCCCAACCCCAGCTACCATGGCGTGGTGTTCACCGAGGCCGCAGGCCCCGCAGCCTACATCACGAAGGCCCGCGCCACGCTGCTGCGCGACCAGGGCGCCACGCTCTCCCCGTTCAACGCATGGTTGCTGCTGCTTGGCCTGGAGACGCTGTCCCTGCGCGTCGACCGCCACGTGGAGAATGCGCTGAAGGTGGTGGAGTTCCTGAACAACCATCCGCAGGTGGCTTCCGTGAACCATCCGGCGCTGGCAACCGGCCGCGCCAAGGAGCTCTACGATGAGTACTACCCGAACGGCGCCGGCTCCATCTTCACCTTCGACGTGAAGGGCACCGCCGACGACGCGCGCAAGTTCACCGAGTCCTTGAGCCTGTTCAGCCTGCTGGCCAACGTGGCCGACGTGAAGTCGCTGGTCATCCATCCGGCATCCACCACGCACTCCCAGCTGACCGAGAACGAGCTGCTTGCCGCAGGCATCAAGCCCACCACCGTGCGCCTGTCCATCGGCACCGAGAACATCGACGACATCATCGCCGACCTGGCAGCTGGCTTCGAAGCCATCAAGTAGCCCGCCAGCGGCAATCGCCCATGGCGACGCGCGCTACCGGCTCCTATTTCCCCGGCCGGAAGCGGGATTGCGCCGCCAGGTGGCACCCCGAAGGCTATGGCGCTTCCGTTTCCCCAGCGGCGCGCGCCATAGCCGCGACGGGGCAGTTTCGCGAGATGCCCCTGACCGAAACAACCCCTTGCCAGGATTTCCCGGTAGCAAAGCGAAGGCCCGCTCAGCTGAGCGGGCCTTCGTGATGAATGCGGTTATGCAACGGTTATCCGCGCGAAGCCGCACCGGGAACCAGCGGGCACGGGGCGGGACGATTGCCGCGACGCGCGAAACGGATAAGGAAGCTTGCGCCGGAAAGCGCCAGAGCAACGCCCAGACCCGTGTAGAAGAACGCGATGAACCATGCGGGAACCAGGCCGAACGCACGAAGGGAGATGCCGCCGCTCATCATGATGGCCATCATGGCATAACCCGGCACGTCGAAGAAGTGCCACACACCCACGCGGTCAGCCTCGTAACCGGCGATGCGAGCGGCATGCTTGCCCACCATCTTCGAGAAAACCTTGATGTGGAACAGCGTGAACACCACGGCAGCGCCGATAGCGAGCAGCCACCAGATTCCCTGATCCATCTGAGCGAACGACTGGATACCCAGCCAGGCGATGTTCCCGCCGGCGATAAGCCAAACAATGCCGGCGACTAAAAGCAACGTACGCTTCGAAACCTTCAGCATATCTACCCCCTCTGAAACGAAACGGACGGTATCGGCTAACCTATATCGATATTCGATATCAATAACTGTATCAGCCTGCCACTAAAGAATCCAGAGACCCACAAAACCTGCAAGCACACCCAGCAAAGCCCCCACCACGACATCGCGGGGGAAATGCACGCCCGACACCACGCGGATAACCGCCAGCAACACCCCGGCAGCCAGCATGACCGGCCCCACCCACGCAAGCGGGCAGCAGGCGCAAAACGTCATGGCTATGACGAAGATGCTGAACGCGTGCCGGCTGGGGAACGAATTGCCGTGCGTATCCTTCGGGATGACGGGAGCGGCGCCGAACACCTCGTACGGACGCGGTGCGTTGCTGGCCTTGCGTATCACGGTGACCAGCGCAAACGAGATGCCCGGTACTAGCACGGCGCGGAGCAGCTCGCTCGCCGCACCGGCTGCACCGGCTGCCGCGGCATATGCCAGCCACGCGAGCAGGCACGGATATGCCACATACACCGCGTTGGTGATGATCTTGTTCGCCAGCGATACGCCGCGCGCCAGCGCAGGACGTGCCCGCAAGGCATCGGTCATAGATATGTAAGTGGTTTTTTGCATGCCAGCATTGTATCCGACCGCCAAAGCGCACGCGCTCGCATACGTTTGAAAATCGGCGGATGACCTGGTCTGGCGCAATGTTTCCCCAGGTCAACGCACACGTTAGGTTCCGACCAAAACGCGTAAATGTTGCAGCCCCGCACAAAAACGCCCGCAGACGGCGATGTCTGCGGGCGTCAAGCGCTACTAGCGGTTGTTCACGGCCTCGGGATGCAGGTCGTGGTTCGCCAGGCGATCCCAGGCAACCTGTTCCCAGCGCGTGCCGGGCTTGCCGTAGTTGCAATACGGGTCGATGGAGATGCCGCCGCGCGGCAGGAACTTGCCCCACACCTCGATGTACTTCGGGTCCATCAGCGCGATGAGGTCCTTCATGATCACGTTCACGCAATCCTCGTGGAAATCGCCATAGTTACGGAAGCTGAACAGGTACAGCTTCAGGCTTTTGCTCTCCACCATGCGCACGTCGGGCACATAGGAGATATAGATAGTGGCGAAGTCGGGCTGGCCGGTGATAGGGCACAGCGCCGTGAACTCCGGGCAGTTGAACTTCACGAAATAGTCGTTGCCGGGATGCTTGTTGTCGAACGTTTCCAGCACGCTGGGATCATAGGTTTGCGGATATTGCACACCCTGGTTTCCAAGAAGCGACAGGTCGTCGGTGCCGGCGCGCATAGGTTTCTCGTTGGTCATAGATCCTCCTTGGGAAGCGCGGCCGAAAAAACCGCGCGGGTTGCATGGATTCGGGACTGCTAGGTAAACGGCCGCTACACAGCGGACGGCCGCCGCGCAGTGGAAGGCGACCTTCCTAGCGGCAGCGTCCTACCCTTGGGCGTCCAGCTTGTCGAGCAGCGGGTCGCGCATGCCGTTGGCGGCAAAAGCGCGGTCGCGATCGATGCACGTGCCGCATTTGCCGCACGGACGCTCGCCGCCCTCGTAGCAGCTCCAGGTAAGCTCGTAGGGAACGTCCAGCTCAAGACCGCATTTCACGATATCGGCCTTCGACCAGGACACGAACGGCGCCTCCATATGCAGCTGACCCCCCGTGCCCTGCGTAATGGCAAGGTTCATGGCATTCACGAACTCGATGGAGCAATCGGGATAGGCATCGCCAGCCCAATCGTCATGATGCGCACCGTAGAACAGCACGCTCGCGCCCAGCGACAACGCCATGGACGCAGCGCTCGACAGGAACAGCCCGTTACGGAACGGCACGTACGTGCTGACCGGGGAGCCGTCCGCCTCGTCGATCTGCTCGGCGTAGCTTTCCTCGGGAACGTCTTGCGAGGAGTGCTCGAGCAGGCTGCAGTCGCTATCGGCGAAGATGGCGGAAAGGTCGAGGAAGCGCTGCTCGACGCCGTAATGCGCGGCAACCGCCTTCGCGCTCTCGATTTCCTTCTCGTGACGCTGACCGTAGGAGATGCTCAGCGCGAACACGTTCTCCGCGCCAAAGCGCTTGACCGCCAAGGCCAGAAGCGTGCTGGAATCCACGCCGCCGCTGCTGAGTACGAGCGCCTTTTGCGGGTTCTCGCCGCACACCTTGCCGTTCTCGTCGCGCGGGGCCGGATCCTCGCCCAGCGTCCCGTGCACGCGCAGGTTCTCGCGCGCGTTGGCGGCCGCAGCCGCGAAAGAAGAGAACGCCTGTCCTTCGAAAATGCCCATCCTTACACGCCCCTCTCAACATCGGGCCAAATGACCTTGTGCAGCTGCACTTGAGCGGTTGCCCAGGTCATTTGGTTCTCTTGCATGAATTCAACGATGCGCGCCGGCTCGATGTCCCCAAAGCACGGGCTCAGGTATACCGGCACGCGCCCCGGCAGATCGAGCTGCCGGGCAACTTCCAAAACGCGCGGCAGATCGCCCTGCCCGCACACGAACTTCACCGTGTCGCGCGCGTCGAGCAGGCGGAAGTTCGCGGGCAGCATCTGCTGCTCCATACCGCTTGACGGCAGCTTCCAGTCTACGGTGAAGGAGAGCGTGCCGGGCGCGGCGTTGCCGATACGCGTGCGCAACCCGGCAAGCTCGTTCAAGTCGGCGGCGCCGTTCGTCTCGATCTCCACGCGTAGGCCGCGCCCGCTCGGACCGGGTTCGCCCAGCAGCAGCTCCACCAGCTGCGGCAACAGCGACTGCAGCACCGGCTCGCCGCCGGTGAGCGTCACGCATTCCACGCCGGTCTGCCGCACCCACGCCGCCAACTGCTCGGGAGTTTCGTCCTTCGCCGCGGCACCCGGGACGTTCGCCCACATGGTGTCGCAATAACCGCAACGCAGATTGCAGCCGGTAAATCGGATGAACGCCGCCAGCTTGCCCGCGCACGCCCCTTCGCCGTTGATGCTGACGAACCGCTCCGCAACCGGCATGGTCGCCTGGGAGCTGGACTGGTCGGCGCTTCGGCATTGCGATGCCCTGACGGCGGCAGCAAGCGAAGAGGCCGGCGCGGGCGCCGACGTCTTGCCGGCGCCGGATGCGGGCGCTTGCGCGCCATCGGCGCGCTTAAAGGCCGAGAACGCGTCGTGCAGGCTGCCATAGGTTGCCGTTGCGTTTTCGTTTTCGCAGGTCATGACTTCGCTACGCGCGGTAAATCGCGCAGTTGTTCGGCGTTTCGTACACGTCCACCTGCGACACGGGGAAACCCTGCTCGGCAAGCCTGCCGAAGAAGTAGCGCGCCAGGTTCTCCGCGGTGGTGCGGAAGGGCATCATCGACAGCGTGAACCCTTCCTCCCGCAGGCAATCCAGGGTTTTGGGCATGAGCGAGCCCTCCTCTACCACGAACGAGTGGTCGAGCTCCTCGGTAAGGTCGCGCAGCGCATGCTTGAAGTCCGCGAAGTCGATAACCATATCCTTGTGCGTGCCCTCGGTTTGCAGCTCGGCCTGCTCGAGATACGCCACCACGCGCCAGCGATGACCGTGCAGGTTCTCGCACTTGCCGTGGTAATCGGTCAGGAAATGCGCAGCGTCGAAGCTGCTCTCCGTTTTCAGCCCATACATAGTAAAAGCCCTTCCATCAAGCGAAAACCGCCGTCGGAAAGGCCCTTTTCGAAATGCGCGGCAACCTGCAACGATGCAGCAGGAGCTGTTCGCCCCCCGCTGATAGAATCGCGTTGTCACGCAAAACGCCCGCCGCGATCAGCGGGCAAGGTACCTAGTTTTGTTTACCGACAGGAGGTTTTCGAACTGTCCATCAATCACGCGGCAAGTATACCGCCCCAAAGCCGCAGCCAAAACCCGCAAGCAAGCTTCCGCACGATAACCGCAAGCGCCCAGAGCAACGCCAGCAGACGTTTCGGAAACGTACCGCCATCCTTCCGGATGACATCATCAAATCGGACGCTTCGGAGCCGCGACCCCAAAGCGTCCGACGCCCCGTAGATGCCGAAAGCTAGAGCAACGCCAGCGTGCTTGCGATCAGCTCGTCCCAGGTGTGCGAGACGAACGATGGGTGCTCGGCCGTCAGAGCGGGCTCGTTGAACATGCCCCAGGTCACCGCCGCGGTGCTTGCGCCTGCCGCGTTGCCGGATTGCAGGTCGAACGGGGCGTCGCCGACGTACAGGCACTCGCTAGGATCTAACCCCAGCAGCTCGCAACCGCGGACCACCGGCTGGGGATCGGGCTTCGGGCGCTCGATATCGTCCCAGCCCACACAGCAATCCAGATACGATGCGGCACCCACCACCTCAAGCCCGCGCCAGGCAACCGCATGACGCTTCGAAGTGACCACGCCCAGCTTCAGGCCCGCGCTTGCGAGCTCCGCCAGCGCCTCAACCGTTCCGGGGAACGCCTTGATCATCTTATCGTGCACCGTTTTGTTGTGCGCTCGATACGCTTCGCAGAACCGCTCCTGCAGCACCGGGTCGTCCGTGTAGTCCTTGACCTGCACGGCCAGCGGCTGCCCCACTTTCTGCAAGTACTCCTCGTCGCTGAGCTGACGGCCCAGCACCGCAGGGCCCGCATAGTGAAAGCTCGCCAAAAGCAGCTCGCGAGAATCCACCAGCGTGCCATCGTTGTCGAACAAAACCGCTTTCAAACCAGCCATGATGCTCCTTATTTATCTATATAAGCCCGCTCCGCAAACCAACGGACAGCAACAGCGACCGCTTTCGAGTTGCGCCAACGCCATCGAAACCGCTCTCCCGCCGATTCCCATCGATCCGGACACTTAATGCTACGTCTCCCGAATCGACATGCCGCCGATTCCGGCCGGGTCGGATACTTAGCCCTACGTCCCCGAAGTGTCTGGGAAAAGAAAAAGGGCTGCCGGATTACCAGCAGCCCTTGCATTTCCATGGTGGAGATGATGGGATTCGAACCCACGACCCCTACGTTGCGAACGTAATGCTCTCCCAGCTGAGCTACATCCCCATGGGTATTGCGCTTTGCGCGAGAAAGCATTTTCCTCGTTCAAACGCTGTTTGTCAAACACTTCTTCGCGGGCATCCGCAAAAAGTTCACGGTTAAAACCGCTTACGACAGGACGCGCTCCTCCACGAGAGGAGACTCAACGCCCGGCTCGTCGCCTTCGGGAACGAAAGGCTCGAACAGCGGCTCGCCATTCTGCGACAGCTCGACCATGCCGGTGAGCACGTCGACATACTGGTACGACTGACGGGCGGTGCGGCCGCGCTTGCGATCGACTTCCATGATGAACAGCTGCGGGTGCACCTGCATGAGCGTGCCCTCGCTCTCGACGATCTTGGAGCGGCCCATGTTGGCGCGCACTTTCAGGCGTTGACCGACGAAATCGTGTAACGTATCATGAATGGAGTCGACGATTTGCGCTTGTTTCGCTAAGTCCATAGTTGCTCTTTCCTACATAACACACAGATAACAGCTCAAAATTGTATCATGCGGGTCAATGCACGCTTACTTCTCCATGTTTTGCACCTAATTGCATAGCATTTCCCACACAATGGCCATATTTTGACTATAGGCCCTGCTGCAGCGCCAGCAGCGCCTTGCCCATGTTCACGAACTCCGCCAGCGAGAGCGTCTCGCCGCGGCGCTTGGGATCGATGCCCGCTTGCTCGAACAACTCGGGCAGGTGCGGAGCCACCGCGGCACCGCCGGCCCCACGACCGGCGAAGTAGGTTTTGCATGAGTTCGACAGCGTTTTGCGGCGGCTGGCGAACGCAGCGTCGGCCATGGTGCAAGCGGCGCGCACCACTTCCCCGTCAAGAGGCTTGCCCTGCTTATCGAGCACGGGCGTGCGGTTCAGGCGGATGACCGCGCTGTCCACGCGCGGCGGCGGGAAGAAGTTGTTCGGGCTGACCGGGAAGCGCCCCGCCGGCTGCGCATACAGCCGCAGCTTCACGGTATAGGCGCCGTAGTTCTTCGTGCCCGGCTCGGCGGCCATGCGGTCGGCCACCTCCTTCTGCACCATCACCGTTGCCGACTCAAGCGATTCGATGCGCTGGAAATAGTCAAGCACCACCGTGGCAGCGACGGCATACGGCAGGTTCGCCACCAGCTTGTTGGGGGCCTCTTGCCCGTCCAAATCGGAAAGCTGCAGGTCAAGCGCGTCCTTCTGAATGAGCGTGAACGAATCCCACCACGGCTCCAGCGTTTCGGCCAGCACCGCAGGCAGGTCGGTATCGCGCTCGATGGACGTGACATGCTTCGCGTTTTGCAGCAGGGCCATGGTGAGCGTGCCGATGCCGGGACCGATCTCGAGCACGTTGTCCGCGCCCTCGAGCTCGGCCAGCGCCACGATCTTCGCGACAATCGCCTCGTTGACCAGGAAGTTCTGCCCGAGCGAGTACTTTGCCGAAAGCCCGTGATCTGCCAGCACCTGCCGAGTGACCGAAAGGTTGGCCAAAGACGATACGCTACCCACGGCGCTTCCCCTGCTTGCCGCGACCGCCGCCCTGCTTCGAGCTGCCCTTGCCGGACCTGCCCTGCCCGCCTTTGCCCTTAGGAGCATGCGGGTTCTCGTGCTTAGCCTGCACCGTGCCGTTCGTGCCGCGCTTGGCGTTGGCGTGCTTCTTTTGAGCCGAACGCTTGCGACCGTGCTGCGCCGCATCGATGCGGCGGCCATCCTCGTCAAGCTGGATGACCTGGCGCTCGGCACCGTTCTCGCCCAGGTTCAGGCGCGCGCGATTCTGGCGACGCTGCGCCTGGGAGGCCAGCTGAGCGGCGAAATCGTTCTCAGCGAACGCCTCGGGTTCGAACTCGTCGGCCTGTTCCGTCGGCTCATCTTCCGCCAGCAGCTCCTGCTCGCCAGCGCCCTGGTCGGCCATCTTGCCCCCAGCGAAGGCGCGCACCACGGGCCCCTCGACGGGATACTCGTCGGCTTCATCGACGATCTCGCCGGATTCATCGATCTTGCCGACCCAATCCAGCACACGCTCCAAGCGGAAGCCCGCCACAGCGGCGGCAGAGCGGACGCACCCCACAAGCGGATCGAAACCGTGCGGGTCGCCGCCCTCTCCCACCACGTGCAGCGTGCACGGGCGCTTGCGGGCGCGGGTGCGCGTCCAGAAGTACGGCTGGAAACGATCGAGCATGCACTTGAGCTGCGAAGATGGGCCGGCGAAATACACCGGCGCCACGACGATCAGCTCGTCGGCATCCTCAAGCAGCGGGTAGACGTCGTCCATGTCGTCGCGGATGGCGCAACGGCGCGGCGCCTCGTCCTCGGCGCGCTGCTCCTCGAAGGCCTCATCCTCGGCAGCCTCCTGCTCGGTCATCGCGCCCTGCGCCTTGCGCTTGCAGAAATCGCAGGCGTTGCAGCCGGCCACATCGAGCGTGGACACGGGCGCCAAATACACCTCGTCTTCCGGGCACTCCTCGATGCAGCTTTCGAACAAAAGGTCCGCAAGCGCGCCGCTTCGCCCCTCGACACGAGGCGAGCCGACGATGATCAGGCGTTTCATTCGCAATTCCTTTCAGTTGCGGCGGTTTGCGCATGTTCGATCTGCCAGGGTGTGGGTGGGCGGTCCAACAATGCGCGCGCGTTTTGCGCGATTTGAGCCAGCATCTGGCTTCTGGCCTTTTCGGTTTCGCACCCGAGCACCTCGGCCATGCACGCCGCGGTGAACACGGTGTGCGCGGGGCCGCACGGCATGCCGCGCATAGGCTCGGGCGTCATGTACGGCGAATCGGTTTCGGTGAGCAACAGGTGGCGGGGGGTGCGCGCGACCGCGTCGCGCGTGTCCTGGCAGCGCTTGAATGTGAGCGCACCGCCCAAAGCCACGAAGCAGCCGCGATCCACCCACGGCTCGAGCGTTTCCCAGTCCAGGTCGAAGCAGTGCAGCAACGTGCCCGCCTCGGGGAAGCCCTCCTCGCGCAGGATGGCGAACGCCTCGTCATGCGCCTCGCGCACGTGCAACGCCGCGGGAAGGCCCGTGGCGTGCGCCAAGCGGATCTGACGGCGGAACGCCTGCCGTTGATCCTCGCGCGGCGAAAGGTCGTAATGGTAGTCCAGGCCGATCTCGCCCACGGCGCATATACGCGGGTCGGCCAGGCGATTGACCAGGCGAGATTCCATAGCGTCATCGTAGAAGCGCGCGTTATGCGGATGCACGCCGGCTGCCAGACGCAGGCGCGGCAGCGGACGCGACGCCGCATCGTCGGGCAAGGCGAAACGCGCCGCATCGGCGCCATCGGGCAGATGCGTCAGCTCATCGCCGCCGGCGGCCAACACCTCGCGCGTGCGCTCCACCACTTCGGGCAAGCGAGACTGCGCTTCGGCAAACCAGCCATCGAAGCGCTCGAACACATCCGGGGCATCTTCCTGCACGTCGATGATGTCGCAGACGAAATCCACACCCCACGCCGCGCAGCGCGCGAACTCCAGTGCCGGATCGGCAAGCAGGTGCACATGCGCATGCGTGTCCGCCACCGGACCGGCAAGCCGCGGCGGCTCCACCAGGCGAAACTTTCCATGCTTGCGTTTCTGCCGAAACAGCGCGTCGGCGAAAACCGGTTGTTGCTCTTCCTCGGCCATGCATCCCTTCCCTATACATATATATGCAGCAGGGCGAAGGGTCTCCCCTTCGCCCTGACACTTAACGCTACGTCCCCGAAATGTCAGGACTTGAAGTGTCGCGATGTGCGGCGCGGCGAAGGAGGCTCCTTCGCCGCGATCCGCCGCAGCATCAAGCGTTCCGCCTGCCGTTTGGCAGGCGGAACGCTTTTATTCCTCGATCTGGATCTCGTCCATGTTCAGGCGCGGGAACAGCGGGTCGCCCACGGTGACCGTGTTGCCGGCGGACAGCTGGCCCCACTTCGTGGCGCCCTCGACGTCCACCACGTCGGTGACCTTGCCCAGGCTCAGGCGATCGAACACCTCGTTGGAGGTGTTCGGCATGAACGGGGCCATGTACAGCGCGATGATGCGGATTGCCTCGAGCGCGTTGTAGATGACGGCGGCCAGATCGCCCTGGGTCTCTTCCTTCTTCGCCAGGTTCCACGGAGCGCTTTCCTCGACGTAAAGGTTCACGCGACCGGCAAGCTCCTGCACCGCGACGGCAGCGCCGGTGAAGTCGACCTGGGACATGCAGGCGTCGTACTTCGCGTACAGCTGCTCGACGATGGGCAGCATGGGGTTGGCAACGCGCTCGGCGGCGTCGGTCGGCACAGCGGGCACCTTGCCGTCGAAGTACTTGTTCGTCATGTTGAACACGCGGCTGCACAGGTTGCCCCAGGTGTTGGCCAGGTCGGCGTTGTACACCTGTACCATGCGCTCCATGGAGATGTTGCCGTCATGGCCGAACTGCACGTCGGACATGAAGTAGTAGCGGTACGCGTCCACGCCGAAGATCTTCACTAGGTCGGCGGGCTTCATGCCGTTGCCCTTGGACTTCGACATCTTCTCGCCCTTGGTGAGCAGGAAGCCATGGCCGAACACGGTGTGCGTGATGGGCAGGCCGGCGGCCATGAGCATGGCCGGCCAGATGACGCAGTGAAAGCGCGTGATGTCCTTGCCCACGAAGTGGTACTGCATGGGCCAGCGCTGCTCGAACTCGCCGGCGCGCTGCTCGTCGCCGTAGCCGATGCCCGTGAGATAGGCCAGCAGGGCGTCGGCCCACACGTAGGCCACGTGGCCATCGTCGAAGGGCAGCGGCACGCCCCAGTCGAAGGTGGAACGGCTGATGGACAGGTCCTTCAGGCCGCTCTTCACGAAGGTGACCACCTCGTTCTTGCGCGTTTCGGGACGGATGAAGTCGGGGTTCTCCTCGTAGAACTTCAGCAGCGGCTCCTGGAACTCGGAAAGCTTGAAGAACCAGTTCTCCTCGCCGCCGGCCTTCTGCACCGGGCGATGGCAGTCGGGGCACACCAGCTCGCCGTCCTCGTTCTTCTCAAGGTCGGACTCGGCGTAATAGGTTTCCTCGTGCACGCAGTACCAACCCTCGTAGCTGCCCTTGTAGCACCAGCCCTTGTCGAACAGGTCCTGCCAGAACTTCTGCACGGTGCGGGCGTGGCGCGGCTGGGTGGTGCGCACGAAATCGGTGTAGGTGATGTCGAGCAGGTCCCACACGTTGCGGAACGCCGGCTCCATGGAATCGCACCAGGCCTGCGGGGTCATGCCCTTCGACTCGGCGGTATCGGCCACTTTCTGGCCATGCTCGTCCATACCCGTGACGAACGCCACGTCGTAGCCGTTCATGCGCTGGTAGCGCGCGACGGTGTCGGCGGCGACGGTGGTGTAGGCCGTGCCCAAGTGGGGCTCGGCGTTCACATAATAGATGGGCGTGGTGAACGAGTAGGTTCCCTTTGACATGGTGCTTCCTTTTGCTCGCGGCCGCAGTCGGGCGAATGATGCCCCGCCAACCTGGGTTTTCGCAGTGCCCCCGATTGTACCACGCGGAGACGGCGCGAAGCCTGCCCCCAAACCCGCCACCACGCAATCATCGGGCGATCCGGCGGGCTCGAGCGCTTGTGCACGTTTAATGAGCGGCACGGTTTGCACATATCCGCCCGGTATAATTAACGGTAATTGTTATAAATCGAAGGATGGCGGATGTTTTCTAACAAACTTCAAACGAACCCGAGCAGCCGCCCTCGCCACCGCTTGCCGCTGACCGTCGCCTTGAGCGCGACGCTGGCCTTCGCAAGCGTGCCGATCGCGGGCATGGCTCAGCGAACCGCATGGGCAGAGGACATCGACACGAACGTGCAGGCAGACGCCGCACAGCAGGAGGTCGAGCGCACTGCCGCCGAGTACGACCAGGCCATAAGCCGCATCGACGATCTGAATCAGCAGATCGCCGACAACGAGGCGCGCATCGCCGAGATCGAGGACACCCTTCCCACTCAGCAGGAGCGCAGCTCCGCTGCCGCGGTGAAGCTGTACAAGACCCAGGCTTCCACGCCCGGCTTGCTGGAAATGGTCCTCAGCTCCGAGAACATCGTGGATTTCTTCACGTCGCTTGAGTACGTGTCCCACATCTACAGCAGCAACCAGGCCGAGATCAAGCGCCTTAGCGAGTTGAAAGACGAGCTCGACCAAACGAAGCGCGGCCTTTCGCAGGCGAAGAAGGACGCCGACGCCGAGGCAGCCAACGCCGAGCAGGCGCTTTCCGCCGCCCAGCAGGCGCGCCAGGAGGCCCAGCGCAAAGCGCAGGAGGAAGCTGCCCGCCAGGCCGAAGAGGCCGCAAAGGCTGCTGAAGCCGAGGCAGCCAAGACCGAAACCACAAAAGAGGCGGACAAGCAGGAGCAGGCCGATTCCGCCAGCGCTCCGGCTGCCGCCGAGGCAGCGGGCGGATCTTCCGCGGGCACCGTGGAGGCGCCCAGCGACGACGGCGCCGATTGGGCAAGCGAGCGCGACGTGTTCGTGGCGCAGTGGGCCGGCCGCATCGACGCATATCTGGCCGGTTCGCCTATGGCAGGCACGGGCAAGGTGTTCGCCGAGGCCGCTTGGGACTACGGCGTGGACCCGCGTTGGTCGCCCGCCATCTCCAACACCGAAAGCTCCAAGGGCCTGTACTGCTCCGGCAGCTGCAACGCCTGGGGCTGGGGCGGCTGCAGCTGGGGAAGCTGGGAAGAGGCCATCCGCGACCACGTTGCCGGCCTTGCCCGCGGCTACGGCTACACCATCTCGGTGGAGGTGGCCAAGAGGTACTGCCCGCCGAACTGGGAGCATTGGTACAACGCAACGCTTGCGCAGATGAATATGATCTAGAAGGAAACCCGGCCATGCGCCGGGTTTCTTGCTAGCGGGGTGCGTCGACCCCGCTGTCGCGCATGCTGCTGTTTCACCATTGAGCGCTAGGGTTTCTTTATTGGGCGCTGAGCTCTTCGCCACGGCGCATCTCCCTGCCGCCATCGAGCCCCGAACCCTTCACCACCGGATGCGCTGGGCATCGCCATCATGCATCGGGGCTCTCGTTCCACACGCCAGGGGCTTTCGTGCCACACCCTTCGCCATCTGCCGCCAGGCAACGGGGGCCCGATACGCGACCTAGCGCTTCCCTTTCGCCGGCAGGACGAACATGCCCAGCACGAACGCCAGCACGGGAACGCCGCATTGCAGCCAGAAGCTGAAGTCGAAGCCGCCGAGGTCGACGCCCAGCGCGTTTTGCGAGGTCAACGCCATCACAGCGATGAACACCGATGCCGAAAGGCTTCCGATAAGCTGTCGCGCGGACGTGATGATGGCCGACGCCTGCGCCAGCTCGTCGGGATCGAGCGTGGTGCACGCCCACGCTGTCAGCGGCATCATCAGGCACGCGATGCCCGTCGCGCGGACACCGTAAAGCACCGTGACCACCCACTCGGGAACGCTTGCGGGGATGAGCGCAAACGCCACCGTGCCCGCAAGTACCGTGACGCAGCCCACCGCGATGAGCGGACGCGGGCCGCGGCGATCGAGCAAGCGCCCGGTGATGGGGTTCATCACGCCCATCATGATGGCGCCGGGCAGAAGCGTCAGGCCCGACACCGTGGCGGAAAGCCCCTGGATATCCTGTACGAACAGCGGCACCATGATCGATGGCGCCATGAACATCATGTGCGCGCATATGACGATGAGCGTGGAGATGGCGAACGTCTTGTCGCGGAAGCATTGCAGCCTCAGGAACGGTTCGGGAACGCGCAGCTGACGACGCGCGAACACGACAAGCCCTGCTGCACCCGCCAGCAACGGGGCGACGAAGCCCGCGCCCACGGACCCGCCCGATTCCAACATGGTGGCCGCGACCATCACCAGTACGAAGCCGCCGGAATACAGAAGCGCCGACACCAAATCGAAATGCCCCGAATGGTCGGGGCGCCGCACCACGTCGTCGAGCAGCAGAACCGTCAGAACCATCACCGCAAGCGCGATGGCTCCGAGCATCCAGAACATGGAACGCCAGCCCCACGCGTCGATGAGGAAGCCGCTAATGGTCGGGCCGATGGCAGGCGCGAACCCGATGATCATGCCTACGATGGCCGTTGCTTGGCCGTACTGGCTTTTCGGATAGATGTTCAGCGCCACCAGCTGCACGAGCGGCAGGCAGATGCCGGCACCGCCGGCCTGCAACAGGCGCGCCGCCAGCAGGCACGGATAGTTCGGCGCGAAGATGGCCGCAGCGCACCCGACGGCGAACGACGCCATGGACGCAAAGAACAGCTTCTTGGAATCGAACCGATTCATCAGATAGCCCGTCATGGCGCTGATCAGGCCCAACACGAAAATATACGCCGTGGTGAGCAGCTGGCCGGAACTTGCGCTGATGCCGTACTCGTGCATGACCGCCGGCAACGCGGCGATCATCATGCTTTGAGAGATGCACGCCGCCGTGGTACCCGACACCATGATGCCCAGCACCACACGGCGTTGCCGCAGCGGCAAGCCGTCGCGCTCGGGTTCGGAGTCGGGTTCGGGGTCGGCTACAGCAGCCGGCGCAGCAGTTTTCAAACAAGACGCGTTCGCCGCATCCGTAGAGTTGATTTCGTTCGTATTCATACCGCGATGGTAGCAGTTGCAGCGCACCCGCAACCGCCCGCGCACGAAACGCGCACGGAAGGGAGGAAGGCGGCTCGCCACGTGAACAGGGGACGGAGGTGTGTTCGGCGAACGCTGTCGCTTGCGTGAACAGGGGACGGAGGTGTGTTCAGAAAATAGCTTAGAGAAATGCAGGCCTCCGTCTGAACACACCTCCGTCCCCTGTTCACCGTTCCGCTCACAAGCAATCGTAATGCAGCAGCCCGTCACGTCCAATACGCCGCTATTCGAAGGTGCGTCCTTCAGCGTGCTCGTATGTTCCGACATCAAATGCCTTCGATTTTCTCGATGCCTTACGCCCGCAGGCTGTCTTTGGAACCCAATCTGCGGTTATCCCTAACTTGATTTGCGAACAGCGGATGTTCACTAACAGAAAACAGCCACAACCGATAAGGCAAAGCTGCATAAGAGAGGCTTTTGCCCAGGTGAAAACAACAAATTCGCGACACTTCCCTCCCCCAAACGAGTCACGGAACAGCACACTGCTATAGTCTGGCGACCAAAGAAGGCAAGGCAGCTTGCAGATGAACAGGGGGACGGAGGTGTGTTCAGAGAGAGGACCCGCATTTCCCAAAGCTGCTTCCTGAACACACCTCCGTCCCCCTGTTCATTCTATTCACGAAAGTGCCTTGATGCTCGACCTGTTCTCATCTTTTGCCGAAAGGACTCGCCTATGCCTCGATGTGCTCGAATGGAATCTGATTGCAATACATATCACGTGATGGCCCGCGGAACTGCTAAGCAGATCATTTTCGAAGACGACGTTGATCGAATTCGGTTCACCACGCTCATGAATTCCCTGTTTTGCAAGTTTGACATTTCCATTTTTGCGTACGTGCTCATGGACAACCATTTTCACGTTCTGGCCCAAGCGCCGCTGCCCAGCATCTCCAACGGCATGCGTCGATTGCTGGGATCTTACGCCTTGTGGTTCAATGAGCGTCATCGTCGCTGCGGACATCTTTTCGGTGGACGATTCCGAAGCGAGCCCATCGAAGACGACGACTACCTTCTAACCGTTGTTCGCTATATCCACAACAACCCTGCCGTTGCTGGATTATCCCCTGCAGCCGATTGGAAATGGAGCAGCTACCAGGATTATCTGGGCAAACCAGGGATAACGAATCGGGATTTGATTCTGAATATGCTTGGAGGGATTGACGCATTTGAAAAATTCCACCGACTCGAGCATGAAGGCAAGCTGCCAATAGATATACCGTCAGCTTCTATGCAGGTCAAACGCCTTACAAACGAGGAAGCCTACGCGATGGCGGCAAACCTCATTGGCGAAGATGCGCTTATCGCCTTGAAGCAAACCCCACGCGAGGAACGCCGTACGGCTATTCGCTTGCTGAAAGACAACGGAATAGGCGTAAGGCAAATTCAACGCTTGACAGGACTTCCCCTCAGCAGCATATCGGAGGCATGAGAATAACGGGTGAAGCGCTACTGGCGCTAACATGCGCGGACGGACTGGGTGAACAGGGGACGGAGGTGTGTTCAGGAAACAGCTCCGGAAAGCGGAAGCCCCCTCCTGAACACACCTCCGTCCCCTGTTCGGGAGCAGCGCGCGCTACCGCAGTTTGTCGCGGCGCTGTTTCCAGTCGGGCATGAAGCGGTCCATGAGCTGGTGGAACCTTGGGCCGTGACCGCGCTCGAGCAGATGGCACAGCTCGTGCACCACCACGTATTCCAGGCATTCCGGCGGGTAGAGCGCCAAGCGCACGTTGATGCAGATGCGGCCCGTGGAAGGTTGGCAACTGCCCCAGCGGCTGGTCATGTTGCGATACGCCAGCTGGCCCGCCTTCACCCCCATGATAGGTTCCCATGCCGCCACCAGCGCCGGCACGCATGCCTGCACCACCGCGCGCCACTGCGCTACCTCGGCCTTCGACGCCTGCGATGCCTGCGCCATGGGCGTGGCGGACACGCGCTCCATCTGGGCCTCTATCCAATCATGCTTGCGATGCACGAAATCCGCCACATCCGCCGGCGCCATCCAGGAGGGCGCGGATGCGTCCACATGGCCGCCATCGCGGGCGATGCGCAGGTTGAGGTTCTTCACCTTTTTGCGCTGCAAGCGAACCTCGATGCCGTCGACATGAAGCACCTCGGGCGCAGCTGGGCGCGCGGGCTTGCGGCGCGTTGCTTGCGAACCCGCCTTCCCTGCCCCGGCCGCCGTGCGCCCGACACCGGACGGACGGCGGCGCTGCGCAACCTTCCCCGCCTCGTCGCTCCCGCGACCGGAAGCGGCCGAACGCCGCTGCGGCGCGGCACCCGCCCCGCGCGAGCCGCCCGCCGCCTGGCGCTTGAGCTCGCCCGGGTCAACGCGGCGCGTGCGCACCGGGCCGGAGCGGTTATCGCTGGCCACGCCCTACGCCTCCAGCGCGATCTCGTACGCGGCGTTGCGCGGCAGGCCGAACTCGGCCACCAGCGTTTTCGCGATGTCCTTGTTGCGCGCGCCCTCGGCCTTGAGCTGGGCAGCACGGACGCGAGCGGAATCCTCGGCGCTTTCCTGAGCAGCCTGCCCCTCCGCCTCGCTGGGCCCGTCGATCACGATGACGATCTCGCCCTTGATGCCGCCGGCCGCCTCGCGGGCGGCGAACTCGTCGCGCAACGCAGGCAGCGCGTCGCGCACCACTTCCTCATGCAGCTTCGTGAGCTCGCGGCACACGGCCGCCTCGCGCAGCGGGAAAGCCTCGGACAGCACAGCAAGCGCCCCAGCGATGCGGTTCGGGCTTTCGTAATAGATAAGCGCCGCATCCAGCGTGCGCACCGCATCGAGCGCGGCCTTCTGCTCGCCAGCCTTGCGCGGGAAGAAGCCGCCGAAGTAGAAGCGCGGATTCGTGCAACCGCTTGCCACATACGCCGTGGCGGTAGCGGTGGGCCCGGGCAGCACCTCCACCGGCGCGCCCGCTTCCCGGCATGCGCGAACCAGTCGCAAGCCCGGGTCGGATACGCCCGGCATGCCGGCATCGCTGCAATACGCGATGACCTCGCCAGCCTCCACGCGCGCCACAATGCCGTCGGCGCGCGAGCCGATGAGCGCCTCGTCCAAGCGCTCCAAGCGCTTGCCGATGCCGAACGCCGCCAGCAGCTTGCCGGTGACGCGCGTATCTTCCGCACACACCACATCGGCGCTGGTCAGCGCATCAAGCGCACGCTGCGGCATATCGCCCAGGTTGCCGATGGGCGTCGGGCAGATGATCAGCTTGCCAGCCATATCGTTCCTTCCTATCGTGATACGCAACGCGGATATGAGGGCGGGCGGCGTTCGATCGATTTGCCAGCCACGCCCTTTTCCTCATTGCGGAGGTGTCGTACCCAGATGAACGGGGGGCGAACAGGGCGAACAGGGGACGGAGGTGTGTTCAGGAAGAGGTTCGCGTTTCCCAAAGCTGCTTCCTGAACACACCTCCGTCCCCTGTTCAGCTCCCGCGCTCACCCACAATCACTTACGTTCTCGCAAACGAAATGCAGGGGCGACGGTCTCCCATCGCCCCCCTTGATGACGGCTTTACGCCCTCGTTTCCTGCACGTCGAGCGCGCCGGCTTCCTCGACCGCCGGCGTGGCCGCCGCCGTGCGAGCCGCGCGGGCCTCGGCCTCCTTGTCGGCCAGGTTGCTCTTCGCCACCGCGATCATGAGCTTGATGCGGTTGAGCTGGTTGACCTCGGACGCGCCGGGGTCGTAGTCGACGGCCACGATGTTGCTCTCCGGGTAGCGGCGGCGCAGCTCCTTGATGACCGCCTTGCCCACCACGTGGTTCGGCAGGCAGGCGAACGGCTGCGTGCACACCACGTTCGGCGCGCCCGTGCGGATGAGCTCCACCATCTCGGCCGTGAGCAGCCAGCCCTCGCCCATGGAGTTGCACAGGCTCAAGATCTCGCTTGCGTACTCGGCCAGCTCATAGATGCTCGCCGGTGGGTTGAAGCGCGTGGACTCCTCGAGCGCCTTGGTCACCGGCGCGCGCAGGGCCTTCACCGCCTGCAGGGCGATCTTGCTGCCAAACGCGCCCTTGGCCGAACGGCCGAGCGGGTCCTTCTGGAAGATGCCGCCCGCCGCGCCGAACAGGAAGAACTCGATAAGCCCCGGCACCACGGCCTCGCAGCCCTCGCGCTCGATGACGTCGACGATCTGGTTGTTCGCCGTGGGGTGGAACTTCACCAAGATCTCGCCGACCACGCCGACGCGCGGCTTGGTGCCCTCGCCTTGCAGCGGCAGCGTGTCGAAGTCCTCGACGATCTGCTTGACCGTGCGCTTGAACTCGCCGCGCTTCACACCGCGTTTCAGCTGGCGCTTGCACTCGGCCATCCAGTGGTCGAACAGGGCGTTCGCACTGCCGGGCTCCACCTCGTAGGGGCGCGTGCGGTACAGGCACATCATGAGCAGGTCGCCGTACTGCAGCGCCGACACCGCCTGGTAGAGCATGGCCGGCGTGATGGAGAAGCCGGGGTTGACCTCGCCTAAGTCCTTGAAGCTGATGGCGATGACGGGGATATGCGACAGGCCCACCGACTTGAGCGCCTTGCGGATGAGCGAGATGTAGTTCGTGGCACGGCAGCCGCCGCCGGTCTGCGTGATGAGCACCGCTAGCTTGTCGGTGTCGTACTTGCCGGACATGACCGCTTCCATGATTTGGCCCGTGACCAGAATGGACGGGTAGCAGATGTCGTTGTTCACGTACTTCAGGCCCGCATCCACCGCCCCGTGGTCCACGGAAGGCAGCAGCTCCACGTTGTAGCCGAAGCGCTCGAAGATGGGCACGAGCAGCTCGAAGTGGTACGGCGCCATCTGCGGAGCCAGGATGGTGTAGCCCGCATCGCGCATCTCCTCGGTGAACTGGGCGCGCGGGAACTCCGTCGAAGCACCGCTGTCGCGCTGCTTGAACTCGGCCTGCACCTCGGGCGCAGCCTTTTCCGTGAAGCTTGCGGGCGGCTTGATGGCTGCCGCCGCGGCCTGCACGGCCTCGGCATCGGCGCCGCCGGCCTGCTTGCCCGCCGCGCGCTCCTCGGCCTCGGCCAGCAGCTGCTCCACATCCAGGCTGCATGCGCCGCAGCCCGCGGCGTTGCGCGCCTGCTCGGCCGCACGGGCCTCGGCCTCCTCGTCGGCCTGGTCCTTCAGGGCCGCAAGCAGGCTGCGCACACGGATGCGCGCGGCGCCGAGGTTGGACACCTCGTCGATCTTCAGCACGGTGTACACCTTGCCAGCCTGCTCCAAGATCTCCTGCACCTGATCGGTGGTCAGCGCGTCAAGGCCGCAGCCGAAGCTGTTCAGCTGGATGAGGTCGAGGTCCTTGCGCTCCGACGCCACCTTCGCCGCGGCGTACAGGCGCGTGTGGTACATCCACTGGTCCACCAGGCGGATGGGGCGCTCGAGCGTGCCCAAATGCGCGATGGAGTCCTCGGTGAGCACCGCCAGGCCGAAGCTGGTCAGAAGCTCGGGGATGGCGTGGTTGATCTCGGGGTCGTTGTGGTACGGGCGGCCCGCCAGCACGATGCCGTGCGTATGGGTCTTCTCCATCCACAGCAGCGTCTCGGCGCCCTTCTCGCGGATGTCGGCCTTGAACGCCTCGTCCTCGGCCCATGCGGCGTCCACCGCGGCGTCGACCTCGGCCTGCGTGGGCGCTGCCACGCCCTTGCCGCACAGTTCGGGATGCGCCTGGATCAGCTCCACGAACAGGCGCTTCTTAAGGTGCTCCTTCTTATCGTAGGGCAGCCACGGGTTCAGGAACTGCGTGTCGGAGTCGCGCAGCTCGTCGATGTTGAGACGCAGCGCCTCGGCGTAGCTGGCCACGATGGGGCAGTTGAAGTGGTTGCCGGCGCCCTCGTCCTCCTGGCGCTCCCACTTGCTGCAGGGGAACCAGATGAAGTCGGGGTGCTTGTCCAGCAGGTTCATGATGTGGCCGTGCGAGAGCTTCGCCGGGTAGCACACGCTCTCCGACGGCATGGACTCGATGCCGGCCTCGTAGGTTTTCTTCGTGGACGGGTCCGAGAGCACCACGCGCCAGCCCAGCTTCGTGAAGAAGGTGAACCAGAACGGGTAGTTCTCGTACATGTTCAGCGCGCGCGGAATGCCCACGGTGCCGCGCGGCGCGTCCTGCTCCGCCAGCGGCGTGTAGTGGTCGAACAGGCGCTTCGACTTGTACTCGAACAGGTTGGGGACCTTGTCGGCCTTCGTCGCCTGGCCAAGCGCGCCGGCGCCCTTCTCGCAGCGATTGCCCGTGATGAAGCGGCGGTGTTTGCCCGTGGCCTCGTCGACGCCGAAGTCGTTGACGGTGAGCAGGCAGTGGTTCGAGCACGCCTTGCAGCGCACGGTCCTGTGCGTGGGCGCAAGGGCCTCGAGCGCATCAAGGGACAGCAGGCCGCTGACTTGCGAATCCTGGCGGCTGAAACGGTCGCGGGCCAGAAGCGCCGCGCCGAACGCGCCCATGTTGCCGGCGATGTCGGGACGCACGGCGTTCACGCCCGAGAGCTGCTCGAAGGCGCGCAGCACGGCATCGTTGAGGAACGTGCCGCCCTGCACGATGACCTTGCTGCCCACGTCATGCGGGTCGCGGATCTTGATGACCTTGAACAGGGCGTTCTTGATGACCGAGATGGCCAGGCCCGCGGCGATGTCGCCGACGGTGGCGCCTTCCTTCTGCGCCTGCTTCACGCGGCTGTTCATGAACACGGTGCAGCGGCTGCCCAGGTCGACGGGGTTTTCCGCGCCGATGGCGGTCTTCGCGAACTCGGACACGTCCAGGTTCAGGCCGCTGGCGAAGCTTTCGATGAAGCTGCCGCAGCCCGAGGAGCACGCCTCGTTGAGCATGATGTGGTCGATGACGCCGTCTTTCACGCGCAGGCACTTCATGTCCTGACCGCCGATGTCCAGGATGAACTCAACGCCCGGCAGCATCTCCTGCGCGCCGCGCAGGTGCGCAACCGTCTCGATCTCGCCCGAGTCCACGCGCAGCGCCTCGAGCAGCAGGTGCTCGCCGTAGCCCGTGACCGTGGAATGGCCGATGGTCACCAGCGGGTTGCCGGCGGCGTCGCGCGGCAGCTCGCGGTAGAGCTTGGCGATGGCGGCCTTCGCGCAACCGAGCACGTCGCCCTTGTTCGACACGTAATGGGTCCACAGCAGCTCGCCGTCCTGGCCGATGAGCGCGGCCTTGAACGTGGTGGAGCCGGCGTCGATGCCCAAGAAGGCGGTGCCGCGGTAGCTGGCAAGGTCGCCGCGGGGCACGCGCTCGCCGGCGTGGCGGGCGTTGAACTCGTCCAGTTCCGCCTGGTCGACGAACAGCGGGGGCAGGCGCACGACCTCGCTGCCCTGGATGTCGCCGAGGTTCTTCAGGCGCTCGAGCACGTCTGAGAGCAGCTCGGCCTTCACCGTCTCGCTGGCCGCGCCGGCGATGGCGCAGCCGCCGGCCACGAACAGGTGGGCGTTTTGCGGGACGATGCGGTGCTCCTCGTCCAGGTTCAGCGTTTCATAGAAGCGTTTGCGCAGTTCAGGAAGGTACTGCAGCGGGCCGCCCAGGAAAGCCACGTAGCCGCGGATAGGGCGCCCGCACGCCAGGCCGGAGATGGTCTGCGTGACCACGGACTGGAAGATGGACGCGGCGATGTCCTCGCGGCGCGCGCCCTCGTTGAGCAGCGGCTGCACGTCGGTTTTCGCGAACACGCCGCAGCGGCTGGCGATGGGATAGATGGTGGTGGCGTGCTGCGCCAGCTCGTTCAGGCCGCCGGCGTCGGTGTTCAAAAGCGCCGCCATCTGGTCGATGAACGCGCCGGTGCCGCCGGCGCACGTGCCGTTCATGCGCTGCTCGATGCCGTTGTCGAAGTAGATGATCTTCGCGTCCTCGCCGCCCAGCTCGATGGCCACGTCGGTTTTCGGGATGAAGGTTTCGACGGCGGTTTTGCTGGCGATGACCTCCTGCACGAACTCGATGCCCAGCCATTGGGCCAAAAGCAAGCCGCCCGATCCGGTGATGGCGATGGTCATGCGCTTGTCGCCGAAGTCGCGCGCAGCCTCGGACAGCACCTCGACGATGGTGGCGCGCACGTCCGCGTGGTGACGACGGTACACCGCGTAGCGGATCTGGTCCGCGTCGTCCAAGATGGCCAGCTTGACCGTGGTGGAGCCCACGTCGATGCCGATATGCAGGTTCTCGTTCTGGTTGTTCTCGCTCATGTTCCGCCTTATTCCTTACAGTCGAATGGGGTCGCCGGGTTTGATGAAGAACAGGCGCATGGCCACAAGGGCCATCTCCTGCGAGCTTTCCTTCATGCCCGTCTCGATCCAGTGGGTGATGACCCCTAGATACGCGCTGGCGTAGAACGCCACGTAATATTGCACGAACGGCGAGGGGTCGCTGCGGTAGCGCTCGTGCAGGATGGTTTGGATGATCTCGGTGCACACGGCGTCGCGCACGCGCGGGCCGAAGCTCGGGTCGCCTTTCGGGCCCATGATCGCGTGCAGGAAGTCACCTTGTTCGCGCAGGTAGTCGAACAGCTTCACCAGAAACGGCATAGGCTTCTTGTTCACGCGATAGCGCAGCACGTCCTTTAGGCTGAGCTGCTGCATACACGACTGGAGGTTTTCCAGGTCGTCCATGATGTCGTCCTCAAGGGCGGCGAGCAGACCCTCCATGTCGCCGAAGTTGTTGTACAGCGTGCCGCGGTTGAGGTCCGCGCGAGCGCACAGGTCGCTGGCGCTGAAGTTGGTCAGGCCGCGTTCCTCGATCAACTCAACGAGCGCATCGCGCAGCGCGCGCTTCGAGCGCGTGATGCGCCGATCCTCGGCGGCAAGCGGCGTATCCGCAGACGCTATCGCCGAGTTCGAAGCGGAGCTTCGTTGCGTGGACATATGCCCCCTTCCTTGCGTATGCAGGCTGCGAACACGCGATGACCGGACGATAACGGCCTCGCGACGCAGCTTGCTGCGCTTTGCGTTTTGAACAACCCGGGCAATAATGGACAAGTTGTTCAATAGCGTTATTTTACCGACCACGCAGGTGGGAATCAACGAGCGCAACACGCCTGCAAACGAGTCCCGCAACCTCTACATATATAGGTAGCCGTGGGTCTTGCACGGCGCCCGAAATGCAAGGCGACGCCCGAAGGCCCTTCCACCACGGTACGTTTCACAGAGCAACGTCGGCAGCACGGCATGGCCTCGAAGCAACGTCCAGCGCAATGTGCTTTGCAAAATAGCATCGATGCGACGCGATTTCCCGAGCGGCAGCATCGGCGGAGCAACGTGGCTTCCGACGCTCTGCCGACACCGCGACGCCGTTGGGCGTCGCCTTGCCGCCGTTCGTCCCTGTTCTACGCCATAGCCGACCAGGTTATCGATTTTGCAGATATCGTCCACCCGCCTTTTCGTATGAGCAAAGCTATTGCCCAAAAATCCACGCTCGGTATACTAGGCGTCACGCAAAACAAGGCGCCACTGCCCCGATCGCAAACTCACGGGGCCGTCCAAGCGCGAAACGATGGGAGGGAGACCCTACATGAAGAAGTCCGCACTGAAGAAGCTCGCGGCGTTCGCCGCTGCAGGCGTCCTGGCCGCCGGCGTCCTGGCCGGTTGCGCAGGCTCCGGTTCCAACTCCGGCTCCGACGACAAGACCATCACCGTCGCCGCCAGCCCCACCCCGCACGCCGAGATCCTCACCAACGCCGTTGCCGATCAGCTCAAAGAGCAGGGCTACACGCTCGAGGTGAAGGAGTTCACCGACTACGTCCAGCCCAACACGGTCACCGAAGAGGGCGAGGTCGACGCCAACTACTTCCAGCATCAGCCTTACCTGGATTCCTTCAATGAAGAGAAAGGCACGCACCTGGTCTCCGTCGAGCCGGTTCACTTCGAGCCCTTCGGCCTGTACGCTGGCAAGACCGCTTCCCTTGATGCCCTGACCGACGGCGCAACCGTCGCTGTGCCCAACGACACCACCAACGAGGCTCGCGCCCTGCTCCTGCTGCAGCAGGAGGGCCTGATCAAGCTGGCCGACGGCGCAGGCATCACCGCAACCGCCAAGGACATCGTCGAGAACCCCAAGAACCTGCAGATCAAGGAGCTTGAGGCCGCCAACATCCCCAACGCCCTGAAGGATGTCGACATCGCCTGCATCAACGGCAACTACGCCCAGGCTGCCGGCCTGTCCGTCGAGAAGGACGCCCTGGCCGTCGAGGCCACCGACTCCCTGGCCGCCGAGACCTACGCCAACGTGCTGGTCGTCAAGGACGGCAACCAGGACTCCGAGAAGATCCAGGCTCTGGCCAAGGCCCTGAAGTCCGACGCCGTGCGCGACTTCATCAACAAGACCTACGAGGGCGCCGTCGTCCCGGTCTTCTAAGCCGCAACCAAGAACCAATCGCGAAAAGCGGGCCCGTGGGCCCGCTTTTTCGTTGCCCAAAGGCTCCTTCGCGTGAACAGGGGACGGAGGTGTGTTCAGGGGAGAGCGTTCGCATCTCCCGAATAACCATCCTGAACACACCTCCGTCCCCTGTTCACGCGAATCCACGCCGGCAAATGCCATCCCAACCGCCCAATACTGCCGCACGCAAGGCTAACCACGATACGTCTGCGTTTAAATGGGGCCTTGGCGAGTAGGTAGCTTATGCCCGCCAGAAAGTCCCAGGTCACAGGCTCGGACTACTATTGGCTACTCGGAACACCTGAATTCAGACGCAGACGTATCGCGCTTTGCGCCGCCAAGCACTCGAATAAGTCCGCAAATAGCACCGCCGAGCGTCAATCATTCGTGGAACAGTTGGGCGCGGCGCCCGGTAACGGCCGCAATTTGCTATCCTGTTGCAAAAGCGTCGCCCGTTAAAAGGACAGCATCATGCAAATCACCCCGGAAGAAATCGCCGAAACGCTTGCTATGGTCAGCAAGCAGCACCTGGACATCCGCACCATCACGTTGGGCCTGAACCTGCGCTCCTGCACGGATTCGGACATCAACACCATGGCGCGCAAGGTCTACGACAAGATGACGAAGGCCGCCGAGCAGCTGGTGCCCACCGCCGAGCAGCTCGAGCGCGAGTTCGGCATCCCGATCGTGAACAAGCGCATCTCCGTCACGCCCATCGCCGAGATCTGCGCCGCTGTGCCCGACACCGACCTGTCGCGCATCGCCGTGGCCATGGACAAGGCCGGCGCCGAGGTGGGCGTCGACTTCGTAGGCGGCTTCTCCGCGCTCGTGCACAAGGGCGCATCGGCGGCCGACAACAAGCTGATGGACTCCATCCCCAATGCGCTGGCCGCTACCGAGCGCGTGTGCTCGAGCGTGAACGTCGGCTCCACGCGCGCCGGCATCAACATGGACGCCGCGCTCAAGATGGCCGGCATCGTCAAGCAGTGCGCCGAGCTGACGGCCGACCGCGACTGCATCGCCGCCGGCAAGCTGGTGGTGTTCTGCAACGCCGTCGAGGATAACCCCTTCATGGCAGGCGCCTTCCATGGCTCTGGCGAAGCCGATGCCGTGGTCAACGTGGGCGTTTCCGGCCCGGGCGTCGTACGCCAGGTGCTGGCGAACATGCCCAAGGACGCCGACATGACCGAGGTCGCCGAGGCCATCAAGGCCACCGCGTTCAAGATCACCCGCGCCGGCGAGCTGATGGCCCGCGAGGCCAGCCGCCGCATGGGCGTGGCCAAGGGCATCCTGGACCTGTCGCTGGCCCCCACCCCGGCCGAGGGCGACTCCGTGGCCGAGATCCTGGAAGCCATCGGCGTTGGCCAGTGCGGCGGTCCGGGCACCACGGCCGCACTCGCCATGCTCAATGACGCCGTGAAGAAGGGCGGCGTCATGGCCAGCTCCAGCGTCGGCGGCCTGTCCGGCGCGTTCATCCCCGTGTCCGAGGACGCCGGCATGATCCGCGCCGCCGAGTCCGGCGCGCTGTGCCTGGAGAAGCTCGAGGCCATGACCTGCGTCTGCAGCGTCGGCCTGGACATGATCGCCATCCCCGGCGACACACCGGTCGAGGCCATCTTCGGCATCATCGCCGACGAATGCGCCATCGGCATGATCAACAACAAGACCACCGCCGTGCGCGTCATCCCGGCCATCGGCAAGAAGGTCGGCGACAAGCTGGACTTCGGCGGCCTGCTCGGCTACGCGCCGGTCATGCCCGTGAACACCCACGCCGGCACCGTGTTCGCCCACCGCGGCGGCCGCATGCCCGCCCCCATCAACTCGCTGAAGAACTAGCGAACGCGGCAAACATCACCCGAACGCAAGCGGGGATTCCGAGCACTCGGAATCCCCGCTTTTCTTTTGCCGCAGAAGAGGGATAGTCCTCACGCCCCTCCGGGCGCAGATAGCGATCAGAAATGGACGCGGCTCGGTTTGTCTAGCCGAAGCTCCACCGGGAAAACCAGGACTGCGAACATGCATCGCTATCGCACCTTCCACACATTGGCGGCAAACGATTCCTCGCCACCAACGCAAAACGGCTCCCACTGCCCTAAGGCTGCGGGAGCCGTTCGTTTGCGTTTATGCGCTTGAGCTTAATCCCTGGTCAGCTTGCGGTGCAGGCGGTGGGGCTTTGCCGCCTCCTCGCCCAGGCGCTCGATGCGGTTCTTCTGGTAGCTCTCGAAGTTGCCCTCGAACCAGTGCCAGTTGCCCGGGTTCTCATCGGTACCCTCCCACGCCAGGATGTGCGTGGCAACGCGGTCGAGGAACATACGGTCATGGCTGGTCACCACGGCGCAACCCGGGAAGCGCAGCAGCGCCTCTTCCAGGCTGGACAGCGTTTCCACGTCCAGGTCGTTGGTGGGCTCGTCGAGGAGCAGCAGGTTGCCGCCCTGCTTGAGCGTCAGCGCCAGGTTCAGGCGGTTGCGCTCGCCGCCGGAGAGCACGCCCGCGGGCTTCTGCTGGTCGGAGCCCTTGAAGCCGAAGCTCGCCACGTATGCGCGGCTGGGCACCTCGGTTTCGCAAACCATCATGTAGTCCAGGCCGCCGGAAACGACTTCCCACACGTTCTTGTCGCCATCGATGCCCGCACGACCCTGGTCGACATAGGACACCTTCACAGTCTCGCCGAGCTTCAGGCTGCCGGAGGTGGGCTGTTCGATGCCCATGATCATCTTGAACAGGGTGGATTTACCCACGCCGTTGGGGCCGATCACGCCGACGATGCCGTTGCGCGGCAGCTCGAAGGACAGGTCGTCCATGAGCACGCGGTCGCCGAACTGCTTGTGCAGGTGCTCGACCCTGAGGACCTCGGCGCCCAGACGCGGGCCGGCCGGGATCTGGATCTCGGTGAAGTCAAGCTTCTTGGACTGCGCAGCCTCGGCGGCCATCTGGTCGTAGCGCTCCAGACGGGCGCGGCTCTTCGCCTGACGCGCCTTCGGGGAGCTACGGACCCACTCGAGCTCGCTTGCCAGGCGCTTCTGCAGCTTCTCATCACGCTGCTTCTGGCCCGCCATACGCGCAGCCTTGGTCTCCAGGTACGTGGAGTAGTTGCCCTTGTACGGGTACAGGCTGCCGCGGTCGACCTCGCAGATCCACTCGGCCACGTTGTCCAGGAAGTAGCGGTCGTGCGTGACAGCCAGCACGGCGCCGGGGTACTTGTGCAGGAACTTCTCCAGCCACAGCACGGACTCGGCGTCCAGATGGTTGGTGGGCTCGTCTAGAAGCAGCAGGTCGGGGGCCTCGAGCAGCAGACGGCACAGGGCCACGCGACGACGCTCGCCGCCGGAGAGCACGTTCACCGGCATGTCGGGGTCAGGGCACTGCAGCGCGTCCATGGCCTGGGACAGCTGGCTGTCCAGGTCCCAGCCGTTGGCCGCGTCGATGGCGTCCTGCAGCTTGCCCATCTCCTCCATGAGCGCGTCGAAGTCGGCATCGGGCTCGCCCATGAGCGTGCCGATCTTGTTGAAGCGGGCGATGTTGGCCTTCACGTCGGCGAACGCCATCTCGATGTTCTCCAGGACGGTCTTGTCCTCGTCCAGCGGCGGCTCCTGCTGCAGGATGCCCACCGAATAACCGGGGGTCAGGCGCGCGTCGCCGTTGCTGACCTCCTCGATTCCGGCCATGATTTTGAGCAGCGTGGACTTGCCCATGCCGTTCGGGCCCACCACGCCGATCTTCGCGCCGGGATAGAACGACAGGGTGACATCATCGAGGATGACCTTGTCGCCGTGCGCCTTGCGCGCCTTGTACATTTGGTAGATGAACTCTGCCATGCGTGTTGCCTTTCTGATCGAGCAGCTTGCGTATGGCAAAGCCAAGCCGCTCCATGCTATACTTCGGGTGCACACCAAGCCCGGGTAACTTACAGGTGGCGGGCGGGGTCGTGTTTACGGTTTAGTTAAGCCCGGTGGCCGCCGGGCTTTTCTTTTCCTTCGACCTCATCCGTCAAACGCTTATAGTCCCGCCATCGCTGAATCAGAAACTCGGCGATGCATGCCGATGCGGCAAGGGCTTGCAAGATTTCATACACTTGGTTCATAGGCGAAGCCTCCTTTGAATCGAAGACCCCGCCCGCGTTTCGGACTTGGTGCGTCCGCCTATTCTATCAAGCCTTGGCATACCTGGCCATAGAGCCGCTTCACTCACGGGAATAACGTGAAGCGCGAAAAACTCATATCCGATTTGCAGTCAAAAAAGGCTTTGTGTAACTTGAGTTACAAGCTCATATATCGCAAACGAGCATGTATTTGTCACGAATACATGTCTGAATCGCATTCCCAAGTACTTTGAATAATGAAACGGTCGCAATGAGCCTCTGCCCCAACCATGGGAAGCTACATTACTCAAAATTTTGACCGTAATAGCGAAACCATTTGTTTCAAACGGGCGCCCCCTACCCTTTCGGTTTCTGAAGCTTTGCCGCCGCGGCGGCGGCCCAGGTGCGCGGAACGAAACGGCTGCCAAACACGATGAACTTCGCCAGAACGCCCGGGCAGCACAGCAGACGGCTGCAGCCCAGCGCACGGATGGCCGCGCGGGCCACGCGCGGGGCGCCGATGGTCAGCTTCGCCAGCGCGGTCCCGCCCGCGTCGGCGTTGTCCCAAAACGGCGTGCGAACAGGCCCGGAGCACAATGCGGTCACGTGCACGCCATGCGGGCGTAGCTCCATATGCAGCGCGCTTGAGAACGACTGGACGAACGCCTTCGAGGCGTAGTACGTGGACATGTACGGCCCGGGGACGAACCCGGCCACGCTGGCTACGTTGAGGATGCCGCCGTGCCCGCGCGCCGCCATGCCGGGCGCGAACGCGTGGCAAAGCTCCATGAGCGCCATGCCGTTGGTTTGCACGAGCGCGCGCTGCCGCTCCAGGCTGCTTTCCGCGAAGGGCGCGTCGTAGCCGAAGCCGGCGTTGTTCACGAGCGTCTCCACCTGCAGGTTCGCCGCCCGCACCTGCGCGACCAGCACATCGACGGCGCCCGGCTGCGCGAAGTCGGCGGCGAAGGTGCGCACGCTCACGTCGAAGCGCTCCGCCAGGTTCTTCGCCAGCTCGTCGAGCTTGGCCTGGCTGCGCCCGACCAGCGCAAGCACGCCGTGGTCGCGGGCAAGCTCGGCGCACAGCTCGCGCCCGATGCCGCCCGTCGCGCCCGTGACCAGGGCGCACAGCGCGGGCGCATCGGGCTTGGGAATCGCGCACGCCATGCCCGTCGGGTCCGCCGGCAGCTCGGGATGCGCGTGCAGGTCGGACGACTGCAAACGCTCAGGCGCAGGCTGCGCGCCGCAATGCGTTTCCGCCGCTTTGCCCGCACGCCCCTCAGCATCTTCGCCCGCGCTTGCAACACCCTTCACGTTTTCCGGCAGCACCATACGCGCCAGCTCCTTCGCATCGTCGCGCCGCTACCCTGCGGCGCATTCCCTGCTGCCAGAATACCAGCCATTCATTGCGGGCGCAGGCACGGCACGCATCCGTTGCCCTTCCGACGGGAAAGCGCTGCCCGACGTCATCTGACCATCACTATGCAAATCGCGATGAACGCCGCCACGAACAGGACAAGCGCTGCCACCATGGCCCACACCGCCGGCCGGCCCCAGTTCACCGTCCAGCCAATGCCCGAGCGCTGCGGCAAAAACAGGCTGGCGTCGTTGGGGTTGCAATACAGCATGCCCAGCTTCCAGAAGCGGTCGTCGTCAGAAAGCAGCGTGTCCGACGCTTCCATACGAAACACGCGCGACCCCGACTGCCCATACTTGACCCCTACGACAAGGCTGCCGACGACGCAAAGCAGCGCCACGCCGATGATGACCGCCGTCGCCACGCCCATGGAGACGATACCGATCATGGCAAGTGCCATGCCCAAGCCGCAGGCAACCGTACAGGCCAGGCCCATGACCAGCAGAAACGCCGTTTGCGCATACGCAAACATCCCGTACGCCCACGAGGAGCTTGCCGGGCGGCCCGGCTCCAGGCCCTTCTTCGATCGCAGCGCCATCCAATGGCAGAACGCGAATACGGCAGCCAAAAACACCTCCAGCGCAACGGGGAACGCCGCAACCATCGGGCTTTTCGGAACCATATCGGTGACGTTGCCCGAAACATCGACATGCATGGGAATCATATCGGGCATGGAACCGTAGCCCACGGCAACAACCGCTGCCGTCAGCGCCACAAGCGGCACATACAGCCAGTTCCACGCAAGCGAAATCGGACGCGGGGCCTGTTCGACCCCTTCGCCAATGGTCGCAACATGCTGCTGAGACTGCGCAACCCAGCCGCAAGCGCGCTTGAGGCCCTGAACCTTCGCCCGGTAGCGCAGGATGAGCCCGTAACCGATCACCATCAGGGCAAGCGAGGCGACAACCACTGCCGCCAGGGACGCTTCCGCATTTCCCATCAGGCATAACGCCAGCGCAGCAACAGTGAACAGCGCCGTTGCGGCTATCACGATGGCAACATAGCGATTCATGAGGCGGCGAATGCGCGGGTCGTCCCATGCCGAGGTGGGCACAGACACGGAGAACACCTCACCGCGCGGCTGCAGGCGCGGCGTCAGCGCCATGGTCAGCCCCACAAGCGGAATGAACGCCACCAGAATCAGCATGATCGCTCGCACTTCGTTATTCGACACTTTCGGCTCCCTTCTCTTGCCCCCGCGCCTGCGCTTGAGGCAGCCCTCCTTCGTAAGGCGAAGGCGACGGGCCACGCAAAGCGGCAAGCTTGCACCACGGCCCTTGAAGTCATCGCGCGGATAGCGAACGACAACTTGCCGTTCTTGCTAAAACACGTCATCGAGCTGGGATTTCACCAACTGCTCGAACGCTTCCCTGCCACCGCCGGCCGCTTTGAACGCCAACGCCAGGCGGCGAAGATCGCGAGCGAATGGGCCGTTCTCGACATCGCCCGCGCCCGCTGGCTCCCTCGGCTGCGCCACGAACGCGCCTGAGCGACCGCGCATCAGCACAAACCCCTCGTCGCGCAGCAACGCATAGGCTTTGTTCACCGTATGCAGATTGATACCCAGGTCGCTAGCTAAGTTGCGAACGCTGGGCAACGCGTCGCCCGGCGCAAGCTCGCCCTGCGCGATGCCGCGAACAACCTCATCGCGGATCTGCCGATACAGCGGATCGGGCAACGCCTGGTCTATGCGTATGAACATGCAGCCTCCCTTCACCGGATTCCATAAGCTGCCACAACCTCGAGCCCGCAGCGAGCGTGCGCCCGACAGCAAGCACGCCTGCTGCAACGCGTTTTCCGCACACGCCGGCCGTAACGGTTCGCGGGAATCTTCTACGCAGAGCCGATTCGCTACGCGCGACTTCCCGGCGCCCCGATTCTGGCTGTCAGGTAGTTGTTATAGCCATACTATAACAGATTTCAGGCTTTTGTTATAGCGCAAATAGAACAGAAGCCCCGAACTCGTGTGATGTTGGGGCAGGCAGCGGGCATTTTGGGCACGGCGGGCTTTCCAGGCCATACCATGCAGGTAACGAAAACACCCGCATAACCCGCAGGAGCAACCATGAACTTGCACAACATCCCCGCCGTCTACCCAGAGAGCACCGCACCCCAGCCGCAAACCGCGTCGGCGCAGCAGCAAGCCGCCGCCATGGCGCAGGCCGCGCAGGCACAGCAAATCGCCGGCATGGCCCAGGCCGGTGTCGCAGCGCAGGCCGCCATGCCTGTTTCGCATCGCCCCATGCGACAGGCGGGTCGTCAGCTTCGCAGCACCACGCAGCTGCATGCGGTGGTCGAGGCTTGCCAGACGGTGCGCATCGCGTGCGTGGACGAGGAGGGGCCGTTCATCGTGCCCATGAGCTTCGGCTACGACTGGGCGGACCCCGAGGAGATAGACGCCGACGCGCCGCGCCTGGCGCTGTGGGTGCACTCGGCCGGCGTCGGCCGCAAGGTGGACGCGTTCGATCGGGAGCCGCGCGTGGCGATCGAGATGGACGTGCAGGAAGGCGTGATCACGGGCACGTACGCCTGCGCGTATTCGTACGCGTACCGCTCCATCATGGGCACGGGCACCATCCATCGCATCCAGGGGATCGAAGCGAAGCGCTACGGCCTCACACGCATCATGCAGCACCTGGCGCCCGAAGCCTCGACCGACTTCACCGACCAGGCGCTCGCCCGCGCGAACATCTACTGCATCGACATCGACCGCTTCACCGGCAAACAGCGAGCATAGCGAACGATTTCACAGGAACGTAAACGAGGCCGCTGGCGTATCTGCCGGCGGCCCCGTTTAACGAGCGTATGTTATTGCGCTTGGCACCAGGCCAACAAGCCTTTGCAGCCGGCCAGCACGTCACGGTAGGTGTCATCGAAGTTGCCGGTGAACCAGGGGTCGGCCACGTCGGCGGCGTTCGCGCCGGCTTGCGCGATCGTGCGCGAATCCTGCGCATCGGGAAGGGCTTTCCCGTCCTCGCCAACCAGCCCCGCACCGGGCGCGAACGCGAGCAGACGCACGCACTTCGTCTCCGGATCGCTTCCGAAGATGCGGCTCAGGTGGCGCTCGTTCTCGTCGTCCATGTACACGAACAGATCCCACTCATCGTACTCGTCGGCACGGACCTTGCGAGCGCGATGCGGCAGCACCGGCACGCCCACCTGCTTGAGTTTGTCGACCGTGCCGTGATGCGGCGGATGTCCAATCTCATCGTTGGTAGTTGCGGCAGAGTCGACGAACAGAACGTCGGCCAGCCCTGCCTTGTTCACCAGGTCCTGCATCACGAACTGGGCCATGGTCGACCTGCAGATGTTGCCGTGGCAGATGAAGAGGATGCGTGAGGTGGCTTGACGACGTGACATGCGACTCCGATTCGATTGTGATTAGCAGTAGCTGAATATGCTATTGCACGAATCAGGGAAGCGCAATAATGCATCCGATATTCGGCTAACTTCGCCACAGCTTAGGCATCGAACGGGGAAGCGGGGACAAACCCTTTCAGCAAGCGTATCTGAAATGTTGTGTCGTGTGCTTTACCATAGGGCGGCCCAACCAGAGCGCCGCCCTACGCATCGATTAAGCGGACGCCACGAGAACTCTTAACCGCAAACTTTACAGCACCGACTTTTCCCGCTTGCGGAAATCGACCCGCTATGGATTCCCGACGAACGCTTCAGCGTCGGACAATCCGGAGTGGTGTGGTAGACCTTGCCCCCGGACACCCAATAAACGATTTGCGAATTCCCGGCGCTTTTGCTCTCCTTCTCGATTCTGCGTTGCTCTTTCTCTTGTGCAGCTTTTTCCTCGGCAAGCTTCTTGGCATCAATTTGCTCTTGCAAGGAATCTCGCTCCGCTTGAAGCGCATCGAGCTGAGCATGCAAATCCTCGAGCTTTGCTTTCTCGTCAGCAATAGTCGCCTGCTGATCTTGATATCCGCCAACCTCAGCCTTAAATGAATCGCGCTCCTTCTCCGCCGAAGACAACTTGCCTTCCAATTCCTTGTTTGATTTCTGCAAAGAGGCGATCTTCGCATTGGCCTCGTCAAGGTCGACTCGCAGTTCAGCGCACTCTTCATTCACGGAGGCAAGCGCATTATGCTCAGCGGTATAGACGATGCACCCTGCCGCGATAGAAGCCACGAGCAAAACCGAAAGCATGATTATCGCCGCAAACGGCTTCTTGTTATCGGCGCACCACTGCCGAATTCCGCCGGCCTTCGAAGGCTGCGAAGATGCCGCTTCCCCATCCACCGCATCATTCGCAAGCTGGGTCTCGACCTGTTCCTTCTCTTCCTTGTCCAACATTCCCCCAATTCCGCATTTACGCAACCACCGAGCGATACCGACCGCATGCCCAAATCATATTCGCATCTTGCCAGCTCAAAGACTCACTCGAAAAGAAACTCAACTGTTGGACACGACAAAAGGCCGATAACCTACAAAGGGGGGCCAACGCCCTACGCCAAACTACCATAATGGGAAACACCGCGAAAGACACATCGAACTACAGGACGAATACCTTCGAAAAACGGTCTCCGATGCTCCTCGAAGCCAAGCCAACAGTCACAACGCCAGCCAGCTTCTTCCCGCTTACCCTACTTTTGCGCTCACGATCCGGCCGCTTGAGCTTGCTATTGAATAGGTAATTCCGTTCTTTGAGGCTTGGCCCATTCCCTTGCCCGAACCGAGCGACTCGTAGTTGGCGATGACTTCGCTCCCGATAGCGTGGGCTTCGTCCTTGGTCAGCGAAGGATCGCACGTCTGAATCAATGCATACATAGTTTCAGCCGCATATTCATCGCAATTCGCTTTCTGGATCGATGCACGCTTTTGCTTCGAGAAGCAAGCCTCTTTGCCTTCTTCGCCCGAATCGTAGACTGCCCTGCATAGCGCTCTTCGTAATTAGCCGATATAATCCCACCCACGGTACTAGCAAGCCTGTAGCGGGCGGCGCTTTCGTAAGGAGGCGAAGCCTATGTTCGAGCAGACTATTTATCTCGTTGCAGCCCTGGCCACGATCGGGGCATTCCTCTTCGAGGTGTGGCGATATTTCGACGATAGGAAGTAAAACAGCAGCAAGCAGGTGACAAGGTAGGAGACAAAGAAGGGCCGTAGCTGGAACTACGACCCCTCAACCAATCCGCGTCGCCCGAGTGACTTAAACCATAGCGGGCTTCGCTAGTGCCGTCATTGTAGCATCGGCAAGGCAGTCTCTCCACCCTTTGCGTCAAAATCGCCACGATTAGCTCCCGCGCTTCAAACATCGGGATGCGTTGTACGGCCCAAATCACCTTGAGGCAATTCGTTATCGCGTTGTCGTGTTTGGACTCGAATCGTTTGTTGTAAGATCGTCGCAACGAACTACCTATGAAATCTAACTATTCCCTTCTGACCCGCACTTATACACCATCACATGGTCGACCTGCAGATGTTACCGTGGCAGATGAAGAGGATGCGTGAGGTGGCTTGACGACGTGACATGCGACTCCGATTTCGTTGTGATTAGCAGTAGCTGAATATGCTATTGCACGAATCAGAGAAGCGCAACTATGCATCCGAAATTCGGCTAACTTCGCCATGACATAGGCACCAAACGGGAAAGCCCTTCTTCCTCAACGAGGATGAAGGGCTTTCCAGAACAATGCTTCGTTCGAAAGCAGATCAGCCCGACGCGCTCGTTGTCGCCGGGCCAAGCAAAACAAAATCGCCCCGTCGCGCTAGGCGAAGAAGCTGCAGCCAGCTCCCTACAACCCCAGGTCGCTAGCAACCTCGGCGGCGCACTTGAGGGCGTCGGCCATGGCGTTGACCACCAGGCTGCTGCCCGTACGGGCATCGCCGGCAACGTACACGGCGGCATCATCCTTGCCCGCGGCGGCGCGCAGGGCGCGATGCGAATCGCCGGCCGCCATCACCGGAAGCGGGCGGCCCTGCGTTGCCAGCGTCACGCCGAACGCGTCGAACACGCCGCCCTCCGGGCCCGCGAAGCCGCAGGCCACCAGCACCAGTTGCGCATCGACCTCACGCTCGGAGCCTTCCACGGGCTCGGGCTTGCCGGCCGACCAATCGAACGAGCGCACCTGCAACCCGCGCACATGCCCGGCGTCATCCAGCAGCACTTTCTGCGTGTCGGCGCACCATTCGCGCAGGTCATCGCCCTGGAGCGCGATAGCTTCCTCCTGACCGTAGTCGGTCTTGGCGACGTTGGGCCATTCGGGCCACAGGTTCGACGCCGCGCGCTCCTTCGGCACACGCGGACCATATTCCAGCTGGCGAACCGTGCGCGCGCCTTGGCGTACCGCGGTGCCCATGCAGTCGTTGCCCGTGTCGCCGCCGCCGATGACCACCACATCCTTGCCTTCGGCGCTGATGACGGGCTTGCGACCCTCGAGCAACGCGCGCGTCTGCTCGGTCAGGTAATCCACCGCGTACACCACATCCCCCGCGGCAACGCCGGCGTCGAAGCCTTCAGCTCCCACGCCGCGCGCCTTGCAGGCTCCCGCGGCAACCACCACGGCATCGAACTCGGCAGCCAAACCCGCGGCCACGTCGGCATTGGCCGCGTCGACGCCCAGACGGAACTCGATGCCCAGCTCGGCCATCAGATCAACGCGGCGCTTGACCACCGACTTGTCCAGCTTCATGTTCGGGATGCCGTACATGAGCAGACCGCCGGCGCGGTCGTGGCGCTCGACCACGCACACGCGCGCCCCGCGGCGCGCCAAATCCCACGCGGCCACCAGGCCCGCCGGGCCCGAGCCGACCACGACGACGCTCGGCGCATCCTGACCCGCCGGCTCGAAGCGGCGCGGGCCGCCATGGGCCCACTGCCAGTCGGAGATGGCGCGCTCATTGTCGTGGATGGTCTCGGCCTCGTCGTTGCGGGCAAGGTTGCACGCCGCCTCGCACAAGGCCGGGCACACGCGGCTGGTGAACTCGGGCATGGGGCTGGTCAGCGCCAAGCGCTCGGCAGCCTGCTCCCACTGGCCGCGCCACACCAGGTCGTTCCACTCGGGAATCAGGTTGTGCAGCGGGCAACCGGAAGGCCTTGCCTTCCCAAACGGCGCTCCCACCTGGCAAAACGCCACGCCGCATGCCATGCAGCGGCTTGCCTGCTCACGCGTCCGCTCCTCCGGCACGGGCTCATACAGCTCGTCGAAATCACGGCTTCGCTCTTGCACGGGACGCAGGCTGTGGGCGCAGCGGCCGTGTTCCAAAAATGCTCCGAGCTTTCCCATCTCCTACTTCCCTTCCGTCATGGCATCGAATGCGATCTGCAGCGCATCGGTGCGCGATTTGCCTGCCGCCTCTGCCTCGGCCACCACGTTCATCACGCGCTCGTAATCGCGCGGGATGACCTTCACGAAGTGACGCTTCAGCGTGTTGAACTGATACAGCAGCTTGATGCCGCGCGGGCTTTGCGTGCGCTCGGCGTGCTCCTCGATCAGGCTGCGGATCAGCTCGATCTCGTCGGCGGAAGGCTCGCACAGGCGCACCATGTCCTGGTTGCAGTTGGCCGCCAGCGTGCCGAACTTGTCGTACACGTACGCCACGCCGCCGGACATGCCGGCCGCGAAGTTAGGCCCGACCTCGCCCAGAATCAACGCCACGCCGCCGGTCATGTACTCGCAACCGTGGTTGCCCACGCCCTCCGCCACCACGGTGGCGCCGGAGTTGCGCACGGCGAAACGCTGGCCGGACAGGCCGTTGACGAAGCCCTTGCCGCTGGTGGCGCCGTAGAACGCCACGTTGCCGATGACCACGTTCTCGTCGAACTTGTACGTCGCGGTCTCGGGCGGGCGCACCGTCAAGATGCCGCCGGAGAGGCCCTTGCCGAAGTAGTCGTTGGCATCGCCGGTGATATTGAGCGTCACGCCGCGGGGCAAGAATGCGCCGAAGCTCTGGCCGCCGGAACCGTCGCAGTCCACGGTGATGGACCCCTCGGGCAGGCCCTCGGGATGCTGACGCGTCACCTGGCTGCCCAGCATGGTGCCCACGCAACGGTTCACGTTATCGATGTCGGCACGGAAGCGGATGGGCTCCAGGTGCTCGCGCGCGCTTGCCGTGTACGGGATGAACAGCGTGGCGTCGAGCGACTTGTCAAGCTGGCAATCCGCCGCCATGGACGGCAGGAAGTGGCGACCGTCCGCACCGGGGATGGCACGGCCGAACTCGCAGGTCGCGGGCGCCAGCATGTCGGACAGGTCCATCTCGTTGGCCTTCCAGTTGCCGGGCACCTCCACCTGGCGCAGGCACTCGGGGTGGCCGACCATCTCGTCGACGGTGCGGAAGCCCAGCTCAGCCATGATCTCGCGCAGCTCCTCGGCCACGAACATCATGAAGTTCACCACGTACTCGGGCTTGCCGGTGAAGCAGCCGCGCAGCTTGCAGTTCTGCGTGGCGATGCCCACCGGGCAGGTGTCCTGCTGGCAGTCGCGCTGCATCATGCAGCCCATGGCCACCAGCGGCATGGTGGCAAAGCCGAACTCCTCGGCGCCGAGCAGGGCCGCCATAGCCACGTCGCGGCCACACATGAGCTTGCCGTCGGTCTCCACCACCACACGGCTACGCAGGCCGTTGCGCAGAAGCGTCTGCTGGGTTTCCGCCAGGCCGATCTCGAACGGGATGCCCGCATGGTAGATGGAGTCGCGCGGGGCCGCGCCCGTGCCGCCGTTGTGGCCGGAGATGGTGATCTTGTCGGCGCCGCCCTTCGCCACGCCGGTGGCAATGGTGCCCACGCCCGCCAGCGCGCACAGCTTCACGGACACACGCGCATCGGGGTTGGCGTTCTTCAGGTCGAAGATGAGCTCCGCCAAGTCCTCGATGGAGTAGATGTCGTGGTGCGGCGGCGGGGAGATCAGGCCCACGCCCGGCGTGGAGCGGCGCACTTCCGCGATCCACGGGTACACCTTCTTGCCGGGCAAGTGGCCGCCTTCGCCGGGTTTTGCGCCCTGGGCCATCTTGATCTGGATCTCGATGGCGCTCGACAGGTAACGGCTGGTCACGCCGAAGCGGCCCGACGCCACCTGCTTGATGGCGCTGCACTTGCTGTCGCCGTTTACCAGCGGCGTCTCGCGCGCCGGGTCCTCGCCGCCCTCGCCGGTGTTGCTGCGCCCACCAAGGCGGTTCATGGCGATTGCCAGGCACTCGTGCGCTTCCTTGGAGATGGAGCCGTAGCTCATGGCGCCGGTGTTGAAGCGCTTGACGATCTCGCTCGCGGGTTCGACCTCGTCCAGCGGCACCGGCTGGCGCGTCGGCGCGAAGTCCATGAGATCGCGCAGCGTGACCGCACGACCGGGCACGTGGCACGCGGCGCTATACTCGCGGAACAGGTCGTAGTCGCCCTCGCGGCAAGCGCGTTGCAGCAGGTAGATGGTCTGCGGGTTGATCAGGTGCTCCTCGCCGCCAAGCGGGCGCCACGCGGTAACGCCGAGCGTGGGAAGCTGTTCGGGCGAGGGGCTCTTCTCCAGGGCCAGGGCGCTGTCGTAGCGCTCGTTGAGCTCGCGCTGCACGCCTGAGGCATCCAGGCCGCCGATGCGCGTGGAGGTGTGCGTGAAGTACTTCTCCACCAGAGAATCGTCCAGGCCCAAGATCTCGAAGATCTGCGCGCTATGGTAGCCCTGCATCGTGGAGATGCCCATCTTCGACATGATGGAGGTGATGCCGGCCACAACGGCGCGATCGTAGTTGGCCACGGCCTCATCGCCCGGGATGGAGATCTCGCCGCGCTCGCACAGGTCGCGGATGCACTCGTGAGCGGCATACGGGTAGATGCCCGAGGCGGAATAACCCACCAAGCAGGCGAAATCGTGCGCGCGCATCGCGTCACCGGTCTCGACGATCAGGTCGGCGTCGGTGCGCAGGCCCACAGCGATCAGGTGGTTGTGCACGGCCGCCAGCGACAGCAGGCTGGGGATGGGCACTTCGCCTTCCGCCGTGCGGTCGGTCAGCACGACCAGGTTCACGCCATCGCGCACCGCCTGCTCGACGTCGATGCACAGCTCGTCGAGCGCCGCCTCGAGCGCGCCCTCGGCAGCATCGCGGTCGTAGGCGCACACGAAGCGTTGCGTCTTGAAGCCGACGCGGTCGATGGCGCACAGGCGGTCGAACTCGTCATGCGTGAGCATGGGGCTTTCCAGGCGCACCAGGCGGCACGTGTCGCGGCAGTCCTCGAGCATGTTGCCGTGGTTGCCCACGTACAGAACGCTGCTGGTGACGAAACTTTCACGCAGCGCATCGATCGGCGGGTTCGTGACCTGGGCGAACAGCTGGTTGAAGTAGTCGAAGAAGCTGCGCTGGCGCTTCGACAGGCACGCCAGCGGAGCGTCGGTGCCCATGGACGCCAGCGGCACCTTGCCCTGCTCGGCCATGGGGCGCACCAGCTCCTGCACATCGTCGTAATGGTAGCCCAGCTTCGCCAAACGGCGCGTAAAGCCCACGTTCGCGTCGCGCTCGACGGGCAGCTTGCCGGGCGCCGGGGCCTCCAGGTCGTCGACCGCCAGCGTTTCCTCGTCCAGCCAATCGCGGTACGGCTTCTCGTTGGCGTAACGGTTGCGGATCTCGTCGTTCCAGATGACGCGGCCCTGACCCGGGTCGACCTCCAGCATCTCGCCGGGGCCCAGGCAGCCGGCCTGCAGCACGTTGGCCGGGTCGACGTCGATGGCGCCCACCTCCGACGACAAGATCAGCCAGTCGTCGCGGGTGACGTAGTAGCGCGCCGGACGCAGGCCGTTGCGGTCGAGCGCGGCGCCGAGCATGCGGCCGTCGGTGAACGCGATGGCGGCCGGGCCGTCCCACGGCTCCATGAGCATGGACTGATACGCGTCGTAGGCGCGGCGCTTGTCGGAGATGCGGTCGTTGTGGTCCCACGGCTCGGGAATCATCATGGTGACGGCGCGGTCGAGCGGGCGGCCGTTCATGGTCAAGAACTCCAGCACGTTGTCCAGAATTGCTGAGTCCGAGCCCTCGCGATTGATGATGGGCAGCACCTGTCGCAGGTCATCGCCCAGCGCGGGGCTGTACAGCTTCGGCTCGCGAGCGCGCGTCCAGCTGATGTTGCCACGCAGCGTGTTGATCTCGCCGTTGTGGATGATGTAGCGGTTCGGATGCGCGCGCTCCCAGCTGGGCGTGGTGTTCGTGGAATAGCGCGAATGCACGAGCGCCAGGCTGGTCTCCACCGCCGCGTCGTTGAGGTCGATGAAGAAGCGGCGCATCTGCGTGGCCACCAACATGCCCTTGTACACGATGGTGCGGGAGGACATGGAGCACACGTAGAAGATCTTGCCCGCAAGCGCCGGGTTGGCGTCGGCGGCGCGCTCGATGGTGCGGCGGCACACGTACAGCTTGCGCTCGAACGCCTGACCTGCGTCAACGTCGGCAGGACGGCGCAGGAACGCCTGCAGGATGGTGGGCATGCACGCCTGCGCGGTGGAGCCGAGGTCGTGCGGGTCGACCGGCACCTCGCGCCAGAACATCAGCGGGATGCCGCACTTCGCGCACCCCTCCTCGAACGTGCGCTTCGCGTCGCGCACGCCCGTGGGATCGTCGTGCGGGAAGAAGAGCATGGCCACGCCGTAATCGCCCTCGTCGGGCAACAGCTGGCCCTCCTTCTGGGCCTCCTTGCGGAAGAAACGATGCGGAATCTGGAACAGCACGCCGGCGCCGTCGCCGGTATTGCGCTCCAAGCCGGTGCCGCCGCGATGTTCGAGGTTCACGAGCACGGAAAGCGCGTCGTCGAGCATGGCGTGGCTTCGCTGGCCCTTCAGGTGGGCCAGCGCGCCGATGCCGCACGCGTCATGTTCGTAACTGGATCGGTACAGGCCGGGCGTGCGCGCTGCGGTTGCCGCGGGTGCGGCATGCGTGCAACCGGCCGTTTCGTTCGCGCATTGCGCGCCGGTGAAGCCAGCGGCCGCCCCCGTTTCGCGGGCTGCCTCGGCTTGTTCGGTAAGTTCAGCGTTCATATGCGGTCCTTCGTCTGGATGAAAAGGTCGCCTGAAACCGTAAGCGGCCCGCATTCAGTGTGCAGGCCGCGTGTTACGCAAGCGTTTCCGCCGCTGCGCTTAACCAGCTGGAAACAACATCGTTCGAAGGTGGAAACATGAGGGGCGCCCGAACCACCACGGCCTGCCGCCCATCTTCGCGGCTAGCCCGAGCTGCCGCCCGCCGCCGAAAAAGGCGGGCATCCCTCTTCCGAAAACGATCGCGCGTGTCATATCATGTGCGCAACGTTTTCACCTTCGAGAAGGAGCCCCTATGACAAGCTTCGACGCTCGACCCGCCGGGAACGGCCTCACCCGCCGCACCATGATCAAAACGTCCGCCGTGCTCATCGGCTCGTGCGCGCTCGGTTTCACCGGCGTCGCCTCGCTCGGATGCAGCGCGGACGACATCGGAGGCGGCGCTTTCTCAAACGACTCCGACCAGGTCACCCTTCACGTCGATGGCCAGCGCTTCTTCATCGACGGCGACGCCGCGGGAACCGCGTTCTCAGGCGCGGCGCTTTCCCTGGTCCCCAACCTTGCCGACGGCACCATAGCGCTCTGCTATCGCGACAGCGAAAACCCCGATCCCTGCTGTACAACGCTGGCGTCGCTTGGGTCCCCGGTCATCGTGACGGGAACGCTGCGCATGCTCAACGTCGATGGCGTGAACTCCGACGGCGTCGTTTCCATCCAGCCTGACGCGGCCATCAGCGTTTTGAGCCTCGGTTCGATCAAAACCGCCGATATCGAGGGGTCGGTCGACCATCTCATCGTCGTCGGCAAAAGCGACGCCGTCGCTCACGATGGCGCACGCATCGGGCAGGCAACGCTGGGCGATTCGTGCGCCGATCTGGTCATCAACGCGAACAGCTCCGTGGGCGACGTCGACGCGCCCTTCGAGGCCCAGGTGTCCGGCGAAGGAGCCGACGGCGCGCGCGTGACCATCACCGGCGACGAAGGGGCCGCCGAGCAGCGCCACGGCACGCTGCTCGAGGCCGCGAACGACGATGCCGCCTGGGAGGATGCCGTCGCCGCCCTGGCCGGCACCGCAACCGTCCACCAGGCGAAGGCGCCCGCCGGGAGCGGCCCCGCTTCCGCGACCACCGCCGCTTCCGCAACCGCCGCCAACACCACCGCTGCCTCCGCCAACCCCTTCGCCCCTCAAACCGCCTACGCGGATGAGGCGGCAAGCGACGTCGTCATCGACACGGAGAATACGGCCGCCGACGACGACAACGACGAGAACCTGCTGTCCTTCACGCCCGGGGAACCCCTGGAAACCGACAGCGAGCCCGACATGTCATCCGACGATCAATCGACCGAGGACTTCCAACAAGATGTGGCCGCGCTGGGCGCGGAAGACCCCGCCCCCGAGGCCGACGTCGCAATCGAGGCCATCGACCTGCTGATCGCCGGCCTGAAATTCATCGGCGAGCAGACGGCGGGGCGCGCCTTCGAGTACGGAAGCTCGTCGCTGCTCGAGCTGGTGTTCGGCGGCAACGACGAATCGGCGCAGATCATCTCGAAGCTTACCGAGATCCAAGGGCAGCTCGACGACATCGAGCGCGAGATCGCGCAGGTCATAGCCCAATTCGACAAGCAGGCTTGTTACCTGCAGGTGAACAATTACCTCAGCAAGTTCTCCGCCGAGATGCGATGGGACCTCTCAAAGCTCAGCAGCATGACGGAATCCATCGACGCGCTGCCCGACGGTGACGAGAAGGAAGCCCGCCGCAAGGAGTTCGCCGAGAACCTGTACTCGAACCCCCGCTACCAGGTGTGCGGCAGATACGTTTACGACATGGCCGGCGTCCTGGGCAACGAGATCATGCAGTGCTACACCGGCACGAACAAGAACCTGTTCGGCGCGTTCGACGAGCTCATGGTGCTGAGCTACAAATGGGAGCACCACGGATACGAGATGCGCGCCAACTTCCAAAGCTCGGTGCTGTCGAACTTCATGGCGCTCATCAACTACTCGACATTCTGCCTCAACGAGCACTACCTTGTCATCAAAGACGACCCCGAGAAGAAGACCGAGCTTGCCGAATGGCTGGGCTTTTGGAAAGGCCTGTTCGGAACGGCCACGCTGCCCGAGACGGCGCTGGCCTTGCTTGCCGAGGGCGACGATGCCGACGGCGCCGCAACGGGCGTCTCCAACGAAGTCGCGGCGATGGCCACCGCGCAAAAGCTGGTGAAACGGGCCGACAACATCCGCTACTACCAGGTGCCGGGGCATCAGGTGCAGATCGCCGCCAACGCCGCGAACGTGCGCACGACCAAGGACGGCGGCCTGACGCAAAAGCAGCTCATGAAAGATTCCGCAGGTCATTGCGTGCTCGCGCAAGATCAGCTGGTCAACATGTACCTTGACTACGACAAGAAGAAGACGCTCACGGACATCCTGTTCGGCGAAGGCGAGGGCAACCTTGCCGCGCCGCGCGACACGGGGGCGCCCTTCGTTGCCTATCAGCTGCCGCTTATCGATGAACGTCAGATGAAGCATCCGTCGCATCTCTATCGCCACAAATACTATGCGCCCATCGTGAACAACGACGGGACGACCGGCCGCGCATATGTGGCGTTATACGACAACGGCAAGCGCATATTCAACTTCACGGGCATCGCCGTGTACCGCGTGTAGACGGATTGCTACCCCTGAAAAACCGCGCGAACCAGGTACTCCACATTGCCCTCGTGGCCGGTGATGGGGCTTTCGGTAACGCCCGTGCATTCGAAGCCGGCGGCCTCTAAGGCCGCGCGCACCTCGTCGACCGTACGCAGGCGCACGGCCTCGTCGCGCACGATGCCGTGGTCGGTTTCGTCGTGCTGGCTTTCGAACTGGGGCTTGATCAAGCCGATGAAGATGGTGCCCGCCTGCGCGAAACGCGCGAACGTGGGCGCCAGAGCTGCCAGGCCGATGAAGCTGAGATCGGCCACCAGCAGGTCGAACGGCGCGCCCAGCTCGGCGGGGTCGGCCAGCTTGATGTTGGTGCGCTCGAACACCGCCACGCGCGGGTCTTGGCGCAGCTTCCACGCCAGCTGCCCGTAGTTCACGTCCACACACGCCACGCTGCCGGCGCCCGCTTGCAGAAGGCAATCGGAGAATCCGCCCGTCGAGCTGCCGATGTCCATACAGCGCATGCCCGAGACGTCCTGCCCGAACGCGTCGAGCGCGCCTTGCAGCTTGTGCCCGCCGCGCGAGACGAACTTCTTGCGGCCCTTCACCACGATGTCGGCATCGGGCACAACCTTGATGGCCGCGCTGGTGGCGTACACGTCGTCCACCTTCACCTCGTGCGCCAAAACGGCGCGCAGCACGGTGCCGGCGTCGGGGAACATCCCCTGCTCGACCAGCAGCTCATCCAAGCGTATCTTTTTCGGTTTCTTAGTCATGCGGCCCATTATAGCGAAAGACCCTATCAACCCCGCAGGTAAACGCACCGCCCCACCGGAATATCGCCCACAGGTGTTCGGTATCCGATGCCTCGAGCGCATCTGCGGCGGTTTTCCGGCATCGGCGAAACAGGAAGCGCCCCATCGGCATTGCAAGAACGCCTTTCGCGAGAATTCGCCGTCTTGCCGGAGAACCGGGGGGGGGAGCACATCGTCGACTCGGAAGATAAGCAGCAAGGACGCACCGCCAAAAACACGGGGAGCCTCGGCGTCGTGCCGCGGCTCCCCGTTCGTATTTCATAAGCTGTTCGGACGGACCCTTTCGAGCACGCCCTTCGCCGTTTTCCTACTCCTGCGGAAGCAGCAGCTGGGCGATCTGCACGGCGTTGAGTGCAGCGCCTTTGCGGATCTGGTCGGCGACCACCCACATGGCCAGGCCGTGCTTGACCGTGGGGTCGCGGCGGATGCGGCCGACGTAAGTGTCGTTCGTGCCGGCCAGCAAGCCCGGCATGGGATACACGTCGTTGGCAGGGTCGTCCATGACGGTGACGCCCGGCGCGGCGGCAAGCGCCTCGCGAGCAGCCTCGGGCGGCACGTCGCCGACGAACTCGACGTTGATGGACTCGCCGTGGCAGCGCAGCACGGGCACGCGCACGCAGGTGGCGGCCACCTGCACGCCCTCGTCGCCCATGATCTTCTTCGTTTCCGCGACCATCTTCCACTCTTCCTTCGTGGAATCGTCGTCCAGGAACACGTCGATGTGCGGGATGGTGTTGAACGCGATGCGGTGTTTGAACGCCTTGATGGTCAGCTCGTCCTCGGGCTTGCCGTCCAGGAACTCACGCGTCTGATCGTACAGCTCGGCCATGGCCAGGGCGCCGGCGCCGGACGCGGCCTGGTACGTGGAGACGACCACGCGGGTGATGCGCGCCAGGTCGTAGAGCGGCTTGAGCGCGACCACCATCTGGATGGTGGAGCAGTTCGGGTTGGCGATGACGCCGTTGTGCCAGCTCACGTCGCCGGGGTTCACCTCGGGCACCACCAGCGGCACATCCTCGTCCATGCGGAACGCGCTGGAGTTGTCGATCATGACGGCGCCATGGGAGACCACGGCCTCGCGCATGGCCTTCGACACGGAGCCGCCGGCGGAGAACAGCGCGATGTCGACGCCCTCGAACGACTCGGGGGTCATCTCCTGCACGGTCAGCTCGCCTGCGGGAACCTGGCCGCAGCCCTTGAACGGCAGCTTCTTACCGGCGGAACGCGCGGAAGCCAGCGCAATGACCTTCGACGCGGGGAAATCCAGGTCGTGCAGCACATTCAAGAACTCGTTGCCGACGGCGCCCGTAGCGCCGCAAACCGCAACCACCGGGTTAGCCGGCATAACTTTCGTCCAAGCCATGAGGTCCTCCTCGTTCACGTTCCGGGTTGATATATCGTCAAGATGGGTGCTTTTGCGCCCCATATTGCCTTGGGGGATGCGCGCCGGCACCTGCCTGCGCGCAATGGGAAAGGAGCCGCGGGATGCTTCTCGCCCCCGCGGCTCCAAGCGGTCCGTTCGCCGTATGGCGGCCTTTGGTACGTAAGCCCTTAGGCTCGTGCGAAGGCGGGGTGCCGCAGGCGGCCGCAACGTCGAGCAGTCCGGCTGCCGCCAGGCAGGCGGAGCTACACCTACCTGCCCTTGTTCATCTTCGCGGCGATCTCCTCCGCGGACAGCTGCGTTTCCTCGAACACGCTGTCGGAGTCCAGGCCGAACGCCGTGTGCAGGCAGCGCACCGCGGCAGCGGTCTGGGCGCCGTCGACCACCACGGACAGGCGGATGGGCGACGTGGAGATGGCCAGGATGTTGATGTTGTTCTCGCCGAGCGTCTGGAACGCCTTGGCGGCGATGCCGGGGCTGGACTTCATGCCCGTGCCCACGATGCTGACCTTCGCGATGTCCTCGTCGACCACGTACTCGCGCGCGTTGACGTCGGGAAGGATGCGCTCGACCGTTTCGCAGGCGCGCTTCTCGTCGGCGCCCGGGCAGGTGAAGCTGATGTCGGTGATGCCGTCCTCGGACACGTTCTGGATGATCATGTCCACGCTCACCTGATTGCCCGCCAAGGCGCTGAACAGCTTGGCAGCCACGCCGGACATGTCGGGCACGCCGCGAATGGTGACCTTCACTTCCGACGTGTCGTGTGCGATGCCGGTGATGACGGCTTCCTCCATCATGTCGGTTTCCTCCTTGACATAGGTGCCCTCGGCGTCGGAGAACGCCGAACGGGAATGGATGACCACGTTGTACTTGCGGGCGAACTCGACGGCGCGCATCTGCAGGACGCCGGCGCCGGAGCCGGAAAGCTCCAGCATGTCGTCGTAGTTGATGACGTCGAGCTTCTTCGCGCGCGGGCAGATGCGCGGGTCGGCGGTGTAGACGCCGTCCACGTCGGAGTAGATCTCGCACACGTCGGCGTTCAGGCCGTGTGCCACGGCAACCGCCGTGGTGTCGGAGCCGCCGCGGCCGAGCGTGGTGATGTCGCCGTCGGCATCGACGCCCTGGAAGCCGGCGACGACCGCGATGGCGCCGCGCTCGAGCGCATCGCGCACGCGCTCGCTGTGCACCATGACGATCTTCGCCTTGTTGTGGAACTTGTCGGTCTCAATGCCAGCCTGGCGGCCGGTGAAGCTCATGGCCTTGTAGCCGCGCGCTTCGATGGCCATGGCCAGAAGCGACATGGACACTTGCTCGCCGGTGGAGAGCAAACGGTCCATCTCGCGCAGCGGCGGGTTGTCGTTGAGCGCGGCTGCCAGGCCCACCAACTCGTCGGTGGTCTTGCCCATGGCGGACACCACGGCGACCACGTCATGGCCGGCCTGCTTCTTCGCGATCAGCTTCTTCGCAACCATTTGGATGCGCTCGGGGCTTGCAACGGACGTGCCCCCGAATTTGCATACGATTAGCGACATGCGTTTCCTTTTTCGGACGGGGTTTCGATTGTCTGCCACTATAGCAAACAACCTCGTAACCACCGCGTCAAACGATGGTTGCGAGGTTGTTTTTTCACAGCGAACGTATGGACGAGCTGGCGATATCGGGCCGAACGGCTACGCGCTATCGGTTTGCGGGATAGCCGGGGCCGGATGAGGGCTCGGAACGCGAGACTCGCACGACGAGCGCCGGCCGGGGGGCGCGATCGGCCGGCAGGCGCCGTCCGAGACGCGAGCAGGCGCCGCCGCGCGATCCTCGCCGCCCCCTTCGCCACCCCTTCGCCACACGCAACTCGAGCCTTGCGCCCCCCGCGCGCCTTGCAGCGCCCCGGAAGCTCCGCCGTCTACGAGAACGCGACGAACGTGAACAGGAATGCCGCGGACACGATCCACATGAGCGGCTTGACGTCGCGCCAATGGCCCTGCGTCACCTTCACCACCACGTAGGTGATGAAGCCGAAGCCGATGCCGTTGGTGATGGAGTAGGTGAACGGGATGCCCATGATGGTGACGAACGCGGGGACGGCCGCCTCGAGGCTCCCCCAATCGATCTTGCCGATGTCGCTCATCATAAGGTAACCCACGACCACCAACGCGCCGCAGGTGGCCGAGCTCGACACCATGCCGATGATGGGAGCCAAAAACGCGCAGACGAAAAACGCCAGGGCGATCACGATGTTGGACAGGCCCGTGCGCGCGCCCGCCGCCGCGCCCGAGGTGGACTCGGCGAACGAGGTGATGGAGCTTGCGCCGACGAAGCCGCCGACGATGGCGCCCACGGAATCGACCATGAGGATCTCGCGCGTGTTCTCCACGTTGCCGTCCTCGTCGACGAAGCCGCCCTGCTGGCCCACCGCCATCATCGTGCCCATGGTGTCGAAAAAGTCGCTCATGAGCAGGCTGAACACGAACATGAGCAGCACGGGCTGCACGAACACCTGCACGATAGCCAGACCGCTGCCGTCGGGCAGCTGTTGGAACGGGGCGCACAGCGCGCTGAAGTCCGGGACGAAGTCGAACTCGGTGGGCAGCGCCGTGACGCCGAGCGGGATGCCTACGATGGTGGCCACCACGATGGAGATGAGCAGGCCGCCCTTCGTGCCGCGCACCGTCAATATGATGGCAAGGGCGATGGACACCACGGACACTATGGCCGTGGGCTCGGTCAGGCTGCCCATGGTGACGAGCGTGGAGGAATCGGGCGCCAGGATGCCGCCGCCCTTTAGGCCGATGAACGCCACGAACAGGCCGATGCCGATGCCGATGGCCTGGCGCAGCGCCACGGGGATGGCGTCCATGACGGCCTCGCGCAAGCCCAGCATGACCAGCACCAGGATGATGACGCCTTCCAAGAACACCACGCCCATGGCGATGCGCCAGTCGAGCCCCATCGACCCGCACAGCGTGAAGGCCACGATGGCGTTGATGCCCATACCCGACGCCAGCGCGATGGGACGGTTGGCGATCAGGCCCATGGCCGCCGTCATGACGGCGGCGCCGAAGCACGTAGCCGTAAGCGCGGCGTTGAACGGGATGCCCGCCGCCTCCATCATGGCGGGGTTGACCGCCACGATATAGGCCATGGTCAGGAAGGTGGTCAGACCCGCCATCACCTCCGTGCCCAACGAGCTGCCGCGCTCGCCTATCTTGAAGAAACGCTCGATAGCCGCTTCCATTCCGCCCTTTCCCCTTTCCGGATGCGCGTGTTGCGGCGCGCCCCCTCTTCCTTCCGCACCCCCACAGCGCGTCGGCCGCCCGTGCAAGCGCGAGCGGCCGGAGTCGAATCAACATATGCGGAAAAAACCGCAACTGTCAGATTAGCACGTGCGGGGGCGGAAAGAGCGATGCGAGCGGCGAAACGCCCGGGCGAAAGGACGAGCTGCAAGGGGTGGCTAGCGGGCGGCAGCATCCCCGACCCCCTGTACCTGTCCGCCAGCAGGCACTCCGCCCGATTCCGCACCAAAAACCCGCCGTCGTCAAATGTCCGAGAGAGCGCCGGCAACAGCTTCCCTTTGGTTTCGAGCCGTAGCGAGCATGTTGGCGAGAGCTCCGTCCATGCCGAGTCGTCGCAAGCAGGGCAGAAGAGCTCCTTTCGCCATCCCAAGCAACTGTACAAGTCAACATGCGCTCGATGCGGGCCAATATGCGCTCGGCGCAAGCCGAATCACGCTCGGAGAGGGTTAACTGATCCCCCAACGCCGACCGATGCGCGCTCAACGAGGACCAACGCACGCTCTGCGCGGGCCGCGAAACGTTCACAAGGAAGGTTTTTCGCGTTTCACGGCTCGAATCGCTTGTTTTCCGAAAGTTAGCTTTGGGGCAAATCGGTGAATCTCAATAGGGTCCAAAGCGACGACGCCCTCACCAGGCATGATCTTCGCGGCTTTCGGCGACGTCCACAAAGAGGCACCCAAACCCCCGCTAACCCATCTGCAAAAATTCGGAAAACTCGCATTTTGAGACACAATCGGCCGATTTCCTTCCCCGAAGCCAGGGAGACCGCGCGATAAAACGCCCCCTCCCCAAAGCCAGAGCCGCGCATCGCGACGTCTCTCCTTCCTCACAGCCCGAAGCCAGGGGCCGTGCGCCGTGACGCCTTTCCCTTCCTCACTACCTGGGGCCGCACGTCGTGGCACCCTCTTCTTGGGAAGTCGAAGAACCGTGCATCGCAAGAGCATCAGGCCCCATCGCACTCCAACCGCACGCGAAGAAACCGCAGGTCTCCCGAGATTGAAGCCCCCAAGAAACGTTGCCGCACCGTCCGACAAAGCCTGCCGCATCCCCGCAAGATCTCATGTCGGAACACCTGTCCGCATCGCCCCCCACCGCGCACTCGCCGGCCCGCGTTACCGATAAGGCTTCATGACAAAGCGCCTTTCCGCATTTCGGGAAGGCCACAAACATCCCCAAACTCAACCCCACCCCCCCCATATCCCGAACAACGCAATCTCTCCAGCTTGCGCGGTCAACGAGATCCCGCCGCAGATATTGTCGTGCCCTAGAAAACCGAGACATCTCGAGCCGAAACATGCGCGCCCCGAAAAGCAACCGAACTCCTCCATGAAAGACCCGGGGTGTTCTATATCCCGTGATGCCAGCCGCGCGCCGCCGCGCTTCCCCGGAAAACCCGATTCGCCTTGCCTCGGGATGCCCAGCCGCACGCCAATGCGCTTTCCCGGGAAACGCCGCTACGCATCCGGACGTCTCTTCACCGTATCTTCGCAATCGGAGGCATCAGCGAAGACAACGAAGGGGTTTGCACCGCCGCGCGTTACGGATCGGTGCCAAGAACGACCGATCCATCGACGCGAGCATGTCCGAGGGATATGGTTCACGGACTCGAAGGGACGGAAGCGGAAACCCGAAACGCAAGAACGGGAGCTCAAAGGGCAGAAGCGAAACTTCGACGGGACGAGAATGGAAAGGGGCGCAATGGCGACGAAGGGCACGGGCGCTCGTAGGCTCGTAACGCTTCACGGATTGAGCGCGCTGCAATACTGGTCTTTTGCACGGTGCTCGTGCAAAAGCCGGGAGCAGCTCCTGGGGACGGCGAAAACCCGCTGGGCGGATACGAAGCTGGCGCTGGAATCGGCATCCGTCAAACCCCTGCCCGGCTGCACGATGCGCCACCGGAATGCACGGCTCCCTTGCATGTCATGATCACCGACAAACGCGCCCGCACGGAAAGCGCGTCAGTCGTCACGCACCTGCGAACCGCCGCGCTGCCGCCGAGCTCGCTCGTGCGCATAGGGCCGGAGTACGCCGCGGCCTCGCCGGAGCTGGCGTTTGTCCAGATGGCGAAGCAGCTTAGCTTCACGCGGCTGGTCATGCTCGGATTCGAGCTTTGCGGGACGTACTCCTCCTTCGGCCAAGAGGAAACCTCCTACCAGGCCATTCCGTTGACAAACGTCGCGAGGATATCCGGCTTCATCGAGAAGTCGGCCAGCTTCCAAGGCAAGCAAGCCGCACAGCGCGCGATACGGCATGTCATCGACGGGTCGGCATCGCCTCGCGAAACACAGCTCGCCATGATGCTTTCGCTTCCCTATCGCCACGGCGGTTACGGGTTCCCGGCACCGAAACTTAATTATGTCGTTGACTTACCGAAACATCTTGGAGCGAGAAAGCGGTACGTGCTTGATTTGTATTGGCCGGAGCTGAAACTCGACGTCGAATACGACAGCAACGCGTTCCACGCACACGAGGAGAAAATGCTGCTCGATAGCCGCCGAAGAGCCGCGCTCGAGGCCATGGGGATCACGTCCGTCAACGTCGCTTCGGAGCAGGTGCGCAATAGCGGGGCGTTCAACGAACTTGCGAAGCAGCTGGCCGCTCTAGCAAACCACAGGCTACGCTACAAAGACCCCGATTTCACGAAAGCGCATCTTCAACTGCGCAATGACCTGGGGATATGAGCGCGATGGGAGGGCCACCAAGGAGAAAGCGAAGAAAGCGCACGGATGGTCACGAGTTCGCAAATGTGCACCTTCGACTGCGCGATGAACCAGAGATATGAGGGCGACGGAAGGGTTTCCGAAGGAAATAGCCGAAAACAATGCACGAATAATCCCGTCTTCACGAATGCGCACCTTCGGCCAAACGGCGGCCCGGAGATATAAAAGCGATAGAGAAGAAAGCGACAGCGGACTCGCCTCCCCTTCGCGCAATCAGCGAAGGCCCGTTGCGCCCCCTCGCAAGCAGTCGAAGCCGAACTCGCGCCTACCGCTAGGGAAGGTTTTTGGCGTTTCGTGTCACAGATTGCGAGTTTTCCGAATTTGATGACGAGATTCACCAAGAATTCCGAGCGCGAAAACGAACGACGACGTCACTTCCCTGCGTTTCCCCAGGTCACTCGTTTCCCACCATCAGCGCGAAGCGAGTAAGCGGTGCCTAAGATTCGGAAAACTCACAATCTCAGCCATATTTTCGCGAAACCCTTCCCAACGAGAAGGCCGGCCCCGGCATCCTCGGCAAAACGCCCAGGCGAGAGGGCGAGCTGCAAGGGTGGCTAGCGGGCGGCAACTGCGGCAGCCGACCAGCAGGCGCCTGCGAACACGGGGCAACGCCCTCGCCCCACGCGCCTGCGCCCGCCCATCGCGTTAGCGGGCGGCCTCCTCGGGCATCTTCCAGAGCAGGATGAAGCCTACGATGAACAGCACGGCCACGCTGAGGACGCCGTAGCTGCTTGAACCCGTGAGCTGGGTGAACACGCTTACGAGCAACGTGCCCATGATGGTGGCGTACTTGCCGAAGATGTCGAAGAAGCCGTAGTACTCGTTGGCGTTCTCCTTCGGGATGAGCTTGCCGAACTCGCTGCGCGACAGCGCCTGGATGCCGCCTTGGAACAGGCCCACGCACACGGCCAGCACCCAGAACTCGGCGGCGGAGCGCAGGAAGAATGCGGCGAACAGCGTGATGCAGAAGTATGCGAACACCGCGATCAGCAGCATGCGCTTGGTGCCGAAGCGCCCGGCCAAGCGCCCGTAGGCGATGGCGGACGGGAACGCCACGAACTGCGTCACCAGAAGCGCGAGCACCAGCTGCGTGGAGTCGATGCCCAGGTCGGTGCCGTAGCTGGTGGACATGGTGATGATGGTGTGCACGCCGTCGATGTAGAAGAAGAACGCCAGCATGTACATGAGCAGGCGTTTGTCGCGGGCGATCTTCTTGCACGTGCCCGCCAGGCCCTTGAGCGTATGACGGAACAGATGCGCCTCGCGCGCCTTGAAGTGCGTCTGATGCACGTCGCGCAGCACGGGCACGGAAAACACCAGCCACCACACCGCGGTGATGACGAACGAGATGCGGATGCCGTCAAGCTGCCCGATGCCGAAACTGCTGCCGAACAGCACGATGACCAGGCACACGATGAACGGGATGCAGGATCCGATGTAGCCCCAAGCGTAGCCCTGCGACGAGACCTCATCGTAGCGCTCCTGCTCGGTGGCGTCGACCAAAAACGCATCGTAGAACACCAGCGACGCGTTGAGCATGACCGACGAGAACACGTATATCACTAGGAACACCATAGCGTTGCCGGGCACGCCCATGACCGCGAGCGACACCGCGCCCGTGCCGATGGTGCCCGCAAGGAACTTTTTCTTGTTGCCCTTCAGATCGGCCAGGCTGCCCAGGAACGGCATGAGCAGCGCAAGCGCCAGCGAGGCCACCGTGGTCGCATAACCCCAGGCCACCACGGCGGACGACCCAGGTTCGGCGATGGCCGAGAAATAGATGGGGATGAGCGTTGCCGCCAACATGACGTACGCGGAGTTTCCCACGTCGTACAAAACCCAGCTGCGCTCGCGTTTCGACAGGCTGCGAAGGCCCAATCCCATGGCTGCTCCTTGCTATCGGCAAGGCCCGCGCCGTCCGCGGGAACCCGCCGACGCGCAGGCCCGTGCGGTTCCGAACACCGAATCGTGCATGTACGTTGAACGCCGCCGAGCGGCGCGCAAACCATTGTATATGATGGCTATAATCGTCCACGTAAAATGAATGTCAGCCACACGAGAAACGGGGATACGGAATGCCAGCAATCATCACCCATGATTTCTTCGGACGCGACGTGTACGACGCGCTGTTCCAGACCATCGGCGGATCGCGCGACGAAGCCGACGCGTTCCTGCTGGGAAACCAAGGCCCCGACCCGCTGTTCTACGCAGTGGCCGACTTCCGCGCCACGGCGTACCACAAGCTGGGCAACACCATGCACAGCCGAAAGCCCGCCGAGCTGCTGGCGGCGCTGAAGGACTCCCTCGGCGTCCTGGACCCCGAGGAGAAGCCGCTCGGACGCGCCTATGCGCTGGGGTTCCTCTGTCACTACGCGCTCGATTCCACCGTGCACCCGCTGGTGTACTGCCACGAGCACGCGCTGTGTGATGCAGGCGAGCCGGGCCTAACGCGCGATGACGGCAGCGAGGTGCACGGCGTCATCGAAAGCGAGCTGGACGAGATGGTGCTGTTCGCCAAGCGCGGCGACACCGTGGCCGCGTTCAACCCCTCGCGCGAGATCCTGCACGCAAGCGAGGCAGTGCTCGGAGCCGTGTCGAAGATGTACGCCTACCTGGCCCTGAACGTGTACGGCGAAGTGATCCCGCACAACCTGTTCCGCCTGTCGGTGCACGGGTTCCGCCTGGTGCAGCGCCTGTTCTGGTCGCCCACCGGCATCAAGCGCGACCTCATCGGCCGCATCGAGCGCCTGGCGCGCCCGCATTCGTTCTACCAGTCCATGAGCCATCGCCCGGTGGCCGCCGCCGAAAGCGTGTTCGACAACCACGAGCACGACGCCTGGACCAACCCCTTCACCGGCGACGTGCGCACCACCGGCTTCTGGGATCTTTACGATCAGGCGCAGTACAAGGCGAAGAACCTGATCGCCGCGTTCGATCAGCCGGGCTTCACCGTCGAGCGGACGCGCGAGCTGACCGGCGAGCTGGACTTCTCCGGCCGCCCCACGCAAGCCCAGGTGCTGGTGGTAGAGTAGCGGTTGCGATCCGCACGCAGGCATCCACCCGCGGCACGGTCCGCGCACCCGGCAGCTCGCACGTCGCCGGTCCGCATGCCACGCACGCCGGCGCCTGCTCACCCGCGGCGCAACCTGGACGTCCGAACATCCGAACATCAGACCGCCCGCAGCGATGCGGGCGGCAACCTCATCTTATATAACAACTCCCATATGAAAGGGTATTCATGCTGGAAGTAGCCCTGGCTATCCCCTATTGGCTCGAGCTCGCCGCAACCATTGCGGGCGCCATCTTCGGAGCGCTCAGCGCGGTACGGGCGAAATACGACATCTTCGGCGTGTGCTGCATCGCCATCGTCGTCGGTCTTGCCGGCGGCATCACGCGCGACATCCTGCTGCAGGATTACGGCATCTACGCCTTCCAGAAACCGAACCTGATCCTTGCCTGCATCGTGGCCGGCATCGTGGCGTTCTACTTCGGCAAGCTCATGACGTACTTCGACCCGTTCATGGACTTCCTGGACAACCTGTCGGTGGCGCTGTGGGCCATCATCGGCACGGGCAAGGCGCTCTCCGCCGGCCTCGACCTGGTGCCCGCCGTCATCCTGGGCACCATCACCGCAAACGGCGGCGGCATCGTGCGCGACATCTGCATGAACCGGGAACCAGAGGCGTTCCAAGCGGGCACGGTGTACGTGAGCGCGGCGCTCATCGGAGCGCTTGCCTTCGCCGTCATGAAGCAGAACCACCTGCTCGACCAGTATGCGGCCATCACGTGCGTCGTGCTGGTCATGGGCATCCGCTACGCCTCGCTGGCGTTCGGCTGGCGAACCCGCCCGGCGCGTGACTACTCCGACGTGGTCACGCAGGCCGTCGCCCAACCGGTCAAGCGCATGGCGAACCGCGTGCGCGCCCGTCGCCGCCCCACCGGCTTCCAGGCTCAGACCACCGGCCTCACCGGCCCCATCCCCCCGGTTACCGCCAAGGGCGTCACCGGCAGCATGCCGCCCATCACCTCTCCGAGCGCAACCGGCAGCATGGCCCCTATCGCAGCCGACGGCTCGTCGCTGGATAGCGCCTTAGGCAACGGCGTTACCAGCACCGACGGCGAGAACCGCTGCTACCCGGAAAGCGACGACCAGCCCCCGCGCCCCGAGAGCGAGACGTAAGGAGCCCCGCAGGCCACGCCGGGCGTCTGCCGGGAGTTCCATCGGGAAAGCGTGCGCGGCCCCGACTGACAGCCGCCCCGTCCGTTAGGACTTCCACCGGCAAAAGCATCCACGGCCCCGGGCGCCCAGCTGGCAGCCTCGTCTCGGCTGCCAGCTGGGGCATCCGCCCCAGCTGTTGCGGAAACGGGGCTTGCAATATAACGGGATGTTGACGGTTCGCGTCTTTCGCAACGCCACCGTGGATTCCCCGTTTCCAGCACGTTAACTTGCGTTACACTTTGGAATCGCACGTGCGAACGTGGTAGGTACTTGTTCTTAGAAGGAGACCCCATGGGCAGGAAGCACAAGTTCGACTATTTCGGCGCATTCGAGCAGCACTCGAAGCTGGCCGTCGCCGAGTCGGCGTTGCTAGTTGAAACCATCGAGCAGTTCACGGAAGCATCCGCGCTCGAAGAGAACACGCAGAAGGCGCATGAGATCGAGCACGAGGGCGACACGATCAACCACAAGATCTTCAAGACGGTCGCCACCGACTTCATCACCCCCATCGACCGCGAGGACATCATCGAGATGTGCCAGGCGCTCGACGACATCGTCGACGACATCGAAGACGTCATGCTGCGCTTCTACATGTACGACATCCACTTCATGCACGACCAGGCCATCGAGTTCGCGAAGCTCATCCAGGGCAGCTGCGAGGCGCTCGACAACGCCATGTGCGACTTCCACAACTTCAAGAAGTCGAAGAACTTCGTGAACCTCATCGTGAAGGTCCACGACCTCGAGGAGCAGGCCGACCAGCTCTACACCCAGGTCATCCGCGACCTGCACGTGAAAGATTACGACAACCCCATGCGCGTGTACGTATGGACGAACCTGTTCGACAGCATGGAAGCCTGCTGCGACGCATGCGAGCTTGCCGCCGACGTCATGAACACCATCATGCTGAAGAACGTGTAGGCACAGGCCACACAAACCCATAGAAACGCGAAAGGCCCGCTCATGCGGGCCTTTCTCATGTGATTGCAAGTTTGCGACCAGGCTGCGCCTTATGCATAGAAGGCGAACACGCGGCGACGCTCGCCGCCGATGGTGGTCAGGTTGCCGTGACCGGGCAGGACCACCGTGTCGTCGGGCAGGACCGCCAGGCGCTTGAGCGACTTGCGCATGGCCGACATGCTGCCGCCGCTGAAGTCGGTGCGGCCGATGGAGCCGAAGAACAGCGTGTCGCCGGCGATCAGGACCGGCTTGGCATCCAGGCGCTCGGTGAGCGAGGAATCCAGGAACAGGCACATGCTGCCCTCGGTGTGACCGGGGGTGCTGATGACCTTCCACGGCATGTTGCCGATCTTCACCACGTCGCCGTGGTTGACGCGCTGGTCGACCGGGCATGCGGGGAACTTCTGGTCGTCGCGCGGCACGGGCTTGTCGCCGCAGATCATGTCGGCGTCGATGGCCGAGGCGATGACGGTGGCGCCCGTGAGGCTGCGCAGCTCGGCAGCGGCCGCCACATGATCGGAGTGGCGATGCGTCAGCACGATGGCATCGAGCTTGCGCCCGCCCAAAGCCGCCGCGATCTTCTTCGCATCGCTTGCGGGGTCCACCACGAAGGTGGCGGAGCCGTCCGACACAACGTACACGTTGGTTTGATACGGTCCCAGAACCAGGAACGACGCGTCGACGCACGTTCCCTTCACCTTATATGCCATGTTGTCCTCCTAAATCAGTATCTTCGAGCGTCGAGGGCGGACGCACCGCCCCCCCAACATTGCAACGGGAAGGGCCCTTCGCCAAACAACCCTTCCCCAACGAACCGGAGCGGGAAACCTGCCGCCTCGGAGCCCCCAAGGCGGCGGCCCCGCAAGGCCCTTGCTACAGCAGGGCGGAATCCTTCCCTCCGCCTACCTTCGGCACCATGCGGCGGGCATCGAACACGCCCTCGAGCGCCTTGAGCTTGCTGAGGATGATGTCGATGTGCGTGATGTCGCTGACCTGGAACAGGAAGCGCATCTCTGCCATGCCATCGCGGTGCGACACCGTGTTCGACGACAGGACGTTCGCCCCCATGCCCGACAGCACGAGCACGACATCGGAAAGCAGCTGCAGACGGTCGAGCGCCTCGATGTAGACCTCCACCTTGAACGACGTGTTCTTCGGCAGGTCGCTTTCCCAATGCACCTTCATAATGCGCTCGGGCTGTGCCATGAGCTCCTTGGCGTTCGGGCAGTCGCGACGGTGCACCGACACGCCGCGGCCACGCGTGACAAAGCCGATGATGTCGTCGCCCGGCACGGGGTTGCAGCAGCGCGACAGGCGCACGAGCGCGCCTTCCACGCCTTCCACCACCACGCCGTTGGAGCTTTTCGTCTCGTGCTTCTTCGGCTTGTTCACCAGCGTGAGCATGGGCGGCAGCTTGCCGGTGGTCATGGCCGCCGTGCCCAGATTCAGCGGATCGGGCTGCTGATCGCCCTTGCGACCCAGCTCAGCGAGCAGGCGGTTGGCCACGCTTTGCACGCTCTCCTTGCTGGTGCCGATATTGACCAGCATGTCGTCGGCATCCTTGTAGCCCAGATGCTCGGCAACGGTGCGCAGCGCGCGCTCGGAGCGGGTGTTGGAGATGCCCAGGCCGTGCTTGCGCATCTCGCGCGCCAGCTTGTCGCGGCCGCTGAGCAGGTCGTCGGCACGGGTGACCTTGCTGAAGTACGCGCGGATCTTGTTGCGCGCGCTGGGCGTCTTCACGATGTTGAGCCAGTCGCGGCTGGGGCTTGCCGACTTCTGCGTGAGGATCTCCACGCGGTCGCCCAGCTGCAGCTCGTAGGCCAGCGGCACGATGGCGCCGTTGACCTTCGCGCCCACGCAATGGTTGCCCACCTCGGTGTGGATGGCGTAGGCGAAGTCAACGGGCGTGGATCCGGCACGCAAGCTCATGGCCTCGCCCTTCGGCGTGAACACGAACACCTCGGTAGGCGCCAGGTCCACCTTCAGGTCCTTCAGGAACTCGCGCGAATCGTGCGTCTCGTCCTGCCAGTCCACCATCTCGCGCAGCCAGGCCAGCTGCTTGTCCATGGAGTCGTTGCCGCCGCGGCCACCCTTCTCCTTATAGCGCCAGTGCGCCGCCACGCCGTACTCGCTTTGGCGGTGCATCTCCTCGGTGCGGATCTGCACCTCGAGCGGCCTGCCGGCGGGGCCGATGACCGTGGTGTGCAGGCTTTGGTACATGTTGAACTTCGGCATGGCGATGTAGTCTTTGAACCGCCCGGGCATGGGGTGCCACAGCGTGTGCACCGCGCCCAGTGCCGAATAGCAGTCCTTCACCGACTTGACGATGATGCGCACAGCGATCAGGTCGTAGATCTCGGAGAAGCCCTTGCCCTTCTTCGCCATCTTCTGATAGATGCTGTACAGGTGCTTGGGGCGACCCATGATCTGCGCCTGGATGCTCACCTTGTCCATCTCGCCGCGCAGCACGGAGATGACCTGGTCAAGGTACTCCTCGCGCTCGGAACGGCTTTCGGTGACCATGCGCGAGACCTGCTTGAACTTGTTGGGCTCGAGGTAATAGAAGCTCAGGTCCTCGAGCTCCCATTTGATGGAGTTGATGCCCAGGCGGTGCGCGATGGGCGCGTAGATCTCAAGCGTCTCGCGCGACTTGAAGATGCGACGGTCCTCCTTGAGCGCGGCGAGGGTGCGCATGTTGTGCAGGCGGTCGGCCAGCTTGATGACGATGACGCGGATGTCCTTGCTCATGGCGACGAACATCTTGCGGATGGTGGCCGCCTGCTCGTCGGTGAGGGTTTCCACCTCGATGCGCGTGATCTTGGTGACGCCGTCGACCAGCTGCGCCACGTGCGGGCCGAACTCCTGATCGACCAGCTGGCTGGTCACGTCGGTGTCCTCCACCGTGTCGTGCAGAAGCGCCGCGCACAGCGTTTCCACGTCCATGCGCAGGTCGGCCAGGATGATGGCAACCTCCACCGGGTGCGCGATGAACGGCTCGCCCGACTTGCGGCACGCGCCCTCGTGCGCCGCGGCAGCGAAGCGGAAGGCCTTCTCGAGCTTGGCCTCCTCCTCGTCGGTCAGGTAGCCGCGCGTCATATCCTGAAGGTCGGCGAAGCGCTCGTCAGGGGTTTTCTCACCCTTGGGCATCACCTTCGTGGCCTCGGTGGAAAACGCCTTCTCCGCCACGTGCGGGCGGCCCAGCAGGCTATCGTCGACGGTTTGCCGGACCACGTCTGGTTGTGCCCCCAGCAGGTTCTGGTCCGATCGGCTATTCGACTTGTTCATTTCCAGCCTCCTTTGCAACGGCGGTGGTGGGCAGGATGGGATGCGATACGCGCTTCTGCAGGTCGGCGGCATTGCTGCGCATAACCCAATCGCGGAACGCATGGAAGATCTCGCGCTCGTCCATTCCCTCGCGATAGCGCACGCTGTCGGTGAGCTGCACCTTGTCCTGCGTGTCCTTCACATGAATGGATCGCACCAGCCCATCGGGGCCGAACATGGCGTGCGCCTCGATAAGCCCCAGCTCGCGGAACACCGCCACGGCGCACGTGACCGACGCCGTGTTCACCGGGAAGATATCGGTGGACACGTTCTTGGCCAGCTCGGCGTCGCTGGTGGTGAAGAAGAGCGTGTCGGAGGCGCGCTGCATGGCGCGCAGCTTGCGGTACACCTGCGCCAAGCTGTCGTGGCACGGCGTCATGTCCGCCAGGATGCGCTCGTTGAGGGCGCAGTCGTTGCGGCTGAACAGCAGGTGCACGCAGGCCGGCTTGCCGTCACGTCCGGCGCGGCCCGACATCTGGTTGAATTCTATCTCGTTGAAGGGCATGTGGTACAGCACCACGTGGCGGATGTTCGGGATATCCACGCCCTCGCCGAACGCGCTGGTGGCGATGAGCACCAGGAGCGCGTCGGTGCGGAACAGCTGCTCGATGCGCTTGCGCTCGCTGCGCGACAAGCCCGCGTTGTAGAAGCCGATGAGCGGCGCCACCTGCGGCGCGTGCTTGCGCAGCGCGCGGGCGACGGCCACGGACTGCTCGCGGGAGTTCACGAACACCACCGTCTTCTCGCCGGTTGCCACCAGGTTGGCCAGGTAGTTGTCGCGACTGGGCACGTTGCGGCGGTCGTCCAGGCGCAGGTTCGGGCGATCGGAGGCGTCGAACACGCACGCATCGATGGGCAGTTCGCGGCGCACGGCCTGGGCGCACTCGTCATCGGCGGTGGCGGTGAGCGCGAGCACCGTGGGGTTGCCAAGCCTACGCACCGCGGAGCCGATGGTGGCGTACGCCTCGCGCTGGCCGGCGCGCGCCAGGCCCACGTGGTGCGCCTCGTCGACCACCACGAACTTGACGCGCCCGGTGTAAGCGAACGAATCGGCATGCCATGCCAAGAACTCGGGCGTGGTCAGCGCGATGTCCACGCTGCCGTCGGCCAGGCCCGCGAACGCCTGGCGGCGCTCGTCGACCGTGGACTCGCCGGTGAGCGTGACCACGGTGATGCCGAAGGGCGCCAGCGCCTCGCGCAGATGGAACGCCTGGTCGGCGATGAGCGCACGCAGCGGGTACACGAACAGGCTGGCCTCGCGGGCCGCCAGGGCGCGCAGCGTGGCGTGCACCTGGAAGGTCAGCGACTTGCCTCGGCCCGTGACCATGACGCCGAGCACCGACTTGCCTTCGGCGAGGTTATCCAAAATGTCGCGTTGGGCCTGATGGAGCTGGCCGTCGCCGATGATGGCGTGCACGATGTGCTCGCGCAGGCGCTGCGGGTCCTGGCGCGCCATGGCCTCCCAATGGGCGCGGTTGACCTCCAGCTCGTTCTCGTATTCCTCGATGGCCTCGGGGTCGTGCGGCGCGTCGGCGCACAGCTCCTCGTCGCGCGTGGCGTACAGGTCGCTCACGAAGCTGAGGTTCTCCGGGTTCAGGCACGCCTCCAGCGCGGCGCACGTGCGCGCCGGCGACAGCGACTTGAGCATGGCCTTCACGCTGCGGCGATTCTTCCATTCGTCTATCTGCACCTCGAACGCGGCGTTGACCACGCTGTCGGTCTTCATGAGCGCCTCGATGTCGTTGCAGTGGAACATGATGCCGGCCACCGTGGTGCGCCCGTTGGAAAGCGAGCACGAGAAATGGTTGCGCTCGGCGCCCACCGCACGGCTGTGCAGCAGCGTGACGTCGCGTGCCAGGTACACGGGCACGGGATGCTCTTGGCCGAACGGGGCCAACGCGTCGAGCTGCGCCACGTTGCGCAGCGTGAGCTCGTCGAGGTTCACGCAGGCGTCGATGGTGATGAGCGGATGGAACGCGCCCTCGGGAAGCGCGTCCATGTACTCGCACAGGCGGCGCTCGAACTCGGGGAGCTTTTCAGTGGGAAGCGTCACGCCCACGGCCGCCTCGTGCCCGCCGAAGCGAAGCAGCAGGTCGGAGCAGCTTTCCACGGCCTTGAACAGGTTGACCTGGCCCACGCTGCGGCCGCTGCCGCGCGCCTCGTCGCCGTCGATGGTGAACAGCAGGCAGGGCACGCCGTAGGTGTTCACCAGGCGGCTTGCCACGATGCCCTTCACGCCCTCGTGCCACCCTTCGCCGGCCACCACCAGGGCGCGCTGGCCCTTGTAGGTTTCGGCGGCCTGGGCCTTGGCGATCTCGGAGAGCTCCGCCTCGATGGCTCGGCGCTGGTCGTTGACGCTCTCGAGGCGCTGCGCCTGCTGGTTGGCCTGCTCGAAGTCGTCGGTGAGCAGAAGGTCGAGCGCCAGCTGCGCGTCGCCCATGCGGCCGGCGGCGTTCAGGCGCGGGATGATGGAGAAGCTGAGGTTGGTGGCGGTGACCTGCTTGCCGGAGGCTCCGGAGGTGTCGAGCAGCGCGGCGATGCACGGGCGCGGTGCCTGGTTGATGCGGCGCAGGCCGTCGGCCACCAGGGCGCGGTTCTCATCGCGCATGGGCATGAGGTCGGCGATGGTGCCGAGCGTGGCGAAGTCGGTGTACTGGCGCCACAGGTGCGGCTTGCCGAAGCGACCGCCCAGCGCCTGCACCATCTTGAGCGCCACGCCCACGCCGGCCAGGATGGCGCTGGGGCAGGCGGGGTCGCGCTTCGGGTCGGCCACGGGCACGCCCTCGGGCACCAGGTCGGAAGGCTCGTGGTGATCGGTGACGGCCACTTCGATGCCGCGCTCCTGCAGCAGGCGCACCTCGGCCTTGCAGGCGATGCCGCAGTCGACGGTGACCAGGAAATCGGGTTTGACCTGCGACAGGCGCTCGATGGCCGCCGGGGTGATGGCGTAGCCCTCCTCGAAGCGGCGCGGGATGAAGGGCGTGACGTGCGCGCCGAACTCGCGCAGGCCGCGCGTCATGACGGTGGTGGCGGAGATGCCGTCCAGGTCGAAATCGCCGAACACGAGGATGTGGTCGCCGCGGCGGATGGCCGCCTCCAGCGCATCGGCCGCCTCGGACAGCCCGGGGATGATGTAGGGGTCGCGCCAGTCGCGGTCCAGCGACGGCGTGAGGAAACGGTTCGCGGCTTCCGAGGTGTCGATGCCGCGCGAGACGAGCGTGGCCGCGATGAAGTGCGGCATGTGCAGCTCGCGCTGCAGGGATGCGACCGCCTCGGGCTCTGCCGCCTTGATGTTGAATCTGGCAGACATGGTGGGTACCTACTTATTGCAGTGCTTTCCTATAGTTCGCCTCTATTGTCGCACAAGTGGATGGCGGCGCTGCCGGGAAGTGCCGCGGTCGGCGGGCAACGTGGCAAGCGGTTCGGGCGACGCGCCCGGATGCGCTGCGGAAGCGCGCGGGGACGGGCGCGGCCACGCGATGCCGTCACGGGCGCCGCGTCCGCGCCATACCCGTTGCCGCGCGACGCCGCACCGGCCGCCGCATCCCTGCCGCCTCGGCCACCGCATGTGCAGCCGCCCCGTTCGCAGCTTTTTTGCAGCCTTTCGCCCTTAGCCCGCAGCCTGACGCGAGCGTGCGATAATGGGGCCTTCCTACCCTGAACAACGTGCAGGAGCATCGCATGGCCAACTGCCTTGTCGCCCAATCGGGCGGCCCTACCGCCGTCATCAACGCCAGCCTTGCCGGCGTCATCCGCGCAAACCAGCTCAACCCGCTCTACGACCGCGTCCTCGGCGGCCTTCACGGCATCGAGGGAACGCTGGCGGGCAACCTGTTCGACCTGACCGACCTGAGCGGCCACGAGATCGAGGTGCTCAAGCAAACGCCCTCGTGCGCGCTGGGCACATGCCGCTACAAGTTCTCCGACGAGGCCGACTTCCAGCGCCTCATCGACGTCATGGACGAGAACGACATCTCCACCATGTTCTACATCGGCGGCAACGGCTCCATGTCCACGGTCGCCGCCATGACCGCCTGGGCCGCCGAGCGCAACCTGGACAAGCGCTTCATCGGCATCCCGAAGACCGTCGACAACGACCTGGGGCTTATGGACCACTGCCCCGGATTCGCCAGCGCCGCGAAGGTGGCGTGCGAGATAACGCACGCCACGCGCATGGATTACGACGCCTACACCCGCCCCGAGGTGTTCGTGCTGGAGACCATGGGCCGCGACGCGGGCTGGCTTGCGGCGAGCACGTGCTTGACCGGCGACGTCGACCTGCTCGTGCTGCCCGAGGTGGATTTCCGCCGCAGCATCTTCTTGGAGCAGGTGCGCGCGAAGATGGAGCAGCAGGGCAGCTGCTACGTGGTGGTGTCGGAGGGCGCGCGCTGGTACGACGGCACGTACCTGTCCGCCAACGGCAAGGCCGCCGACGGGCTGGGCCACGCCATGCTGGGCGGGGCCGCCGGGCGGCTGAAGTCCATGATCGTGGAAGCCGGCATCGTGCCGCGCTGCGTGGTGCAGGACCTGTCGCGCGTGGCGCGCTCGAGCAACTTCGCCATGAGCTTGGTCGACCTTGAGGAGTCCTACGACCTGGGCGTTTCCGCGCACATGCGCAGCGCGAAGCCCGAGTTCACCGGGCAGGTGGTGGGCATCCGCCGCGGCCAGGGCGTCGACGGCGGCTACAACACCGAGTTCTTCGCCTGCCCCGCCTCCGATCTGGCCAACTTCGTGCGCCCTTTCCCCAGCGAGTGGATCTTGCCGAACTACCAGGGCGTCTCCGACGAAGCGCTGGACTACTTCCGCCCGCTCATCCAAGGCGAGCCGAAGCTGATCTGCGAGAACGGCATCCCCGTGACCATGCGCCCCTTCAACAGGCGCTAACAAGTAGGCCCGCAGGCCATAAGGCGAAGCGGTTGCGAACGCGAAAGCGAAGCGGCTGAGGCCGCGAAGACGACGAGCTCGCGGGCGACAGGCGCTGAACGCGAAACGCCCGGCGACCCCCGTTTGGACCGCTCCCCCTATTTCTTGAATGGGGTTGGCGGTTCATCGAGGGCGCCGGGCGTTTCCTTCTTTTGGGCGGATAAGGCGTCGAGGCGCTACTCCACCACTACGAACGTGTCGCGATCGGGTGCGAACGACTGCATGGCGGTGATGGTACGCTCGAACAGCTCGCCAAGCTCCCACCCCAGCATGTCGGCGCCGCGGCGGATGACGTCGCGATTCACGCCGGCCGCGAAACGCTTATCCTTGAACTTCTTCTTGAGCGACTTCACGTTGAAGTCCATGACGGACTTGCTCGGGCGCATGACGACCGCCGCACCGATAAGCCCCGTCAGCTCCTCGGTGGCGAAGAGCACCTTCTCCATCTGCAGCTCGGGCTCGGGCAGGCTGGGGTTGAAATCGCTGTTGTGCGTCTGGATGGCGCGGATGAGCTCGGGCGACCCGCCGGCTGCCGCGATCAGCTCCGCCGCATATACCGTGTGGTTCTCGGGGTCGTCGTCGTGCTCTTCCCAGTCAAGGTCGTGCAGCAGGCCGACGATGCCCCAAAAGCCCTCGTTCTCCGCATCGAACTCGCGCGCGAAATAGCGCATGGTCTGCTCGACCGTCTCGCCATGCTCGATATGGAACGAGTCCTGGTTGTGAGCCTTCAGCAGATCGAAAGCCTCCTCGCGGGCGATCCCGGCATCAAGGATTGCCATTGCATGCTCCTTTCATCGTTGACATCCATGCTATCACAGCGGCGCGGCGCTCGGCCATGCGCATAAAACGGCAGGGGCCGCACCCGTCCCCCGCCTGGCGGGAATCGGATGCGGCCCTTCCGCGCACCGCCGCTTCAGCCCCGCACCCGCGGTTCCGACGCCTTAGAACGCGATGCCGAACGCAGAGATGATGAGGCCCCAGAACACGCCCGTGGCCCACAGGCCCGCCAGCACGATGAGGTTCTGGCGAAGACGGCGGTTGGTGCGGAACAGCACCAGCAGGCCCACGCCGGCCGACACCAGAAGGCCCGCCATCATGGCGCCCGCGCCGAGCGCGCCCTCGACGTAGAGCTGCGCGATCACCACGCTTGCCGCGCAGTTCGGGATAAGGCCCACCAACGCGCTGCCCAGCACGGAAAGCACCGGGTTGCTGCCCAAAAACGCGCCGAGCGCATCTTCGCCGACCAGCTCCAGCGCGCCGTCGAGCACAAGGGTGATGACGAAGATGAACACCGTGACCTGCACCGTGTGCTTAAGGGCGCTGCGCAAGATGGAGCCGCCCTCGTGATGATGCTCGTGTTCCTCATCGTGCTCGAAATCGTACGCCAGCTCCGGCTGCTGCTCGCAAGTTTCGCAATCGCCGTTGCAATGGCAATGGTCGCGTTCGCATAGCTCGTGGATGCGCAGCTTCTCGCGGTCGCGGCGCGCCAGTCGGATGGCCGCGTCCACCACGAAGCCCATGACCATGCCGATTATCAGCTTCACGCCCATGATCTTCAGGATGGTCATCGGCGCCACCTGCTCGGCCAGGAAGATGGGCAGCATCTCGTCGGAGGCTGACAGGAACACCGCGAACAGCGTGCCAAGCGTGATGACGCGGCCCGCCCACAGCGTTGCCGCCGCCGCCGAGAAGCCGCATTGCGGGACGATGCCCACGAGCGCACCGACTACCGGCCCCGCCGCGCCTGCACGGCGCACGGCCTCCTCGGCCTTGTCGCCCGCCTTGTGCTCGAGCCACTCCATTGCCAGATAGGTGACGAACAAAAACGGGATAAGGTACAGCGTGTCCTCGACGGAGTGCTCGAGAACGTGCCCGATGAGATGCGTGATGTCTTCCATGAACCTTGCCTTGCGATCGAAAGGTGCCCTTGCCTGCGCATGCGTCGCATGCGCTCCGTGTGTCAGGTTCCCAGTTTACAGAACGCGTCAAGCGAACGTGAAGAAACCGTGAACGATGGTTAACTTTCCCGACTTTTGCCCTCCCCGGCCCGAAGCGCCTTGCAGCTCACGGCGCCGAACCATCATTTGTGGATGAACAGGTTCCAGGAGGGTGTTCATCCGATCCCACACGAACGCGAACAGGTTCCTGGAACCCGTTCAAGCGAACGTGAACAGGTACCTGGAACCTGTTCAGGCCAACCGCCCTCGTGCTGGGACATGAACAGGTTCCAGGAGGGTGTTCATCCAGCTTGCGATATAAGACGGGCCCGGGATTTCTCCCGGGCCCGTGAGGGTCTTGCCCAATCAACCCTCGCTTGGTGCCGAGGGCGGCAAACGAGATTGCGCGGGGCGACCGGCTAGGCCAGCGCCGCCTTCAGTTGATCGATGCCGTCGAACGGGGTTTCGCTGTTCCCGTTTTGGCGGTCGACCTTGATGACCGTGCCCTTCCACGTGGGATCCTTGCGCTGGGCCGCCAAGGCTGCCGCCGCGTCATCGGCGGGCTTGCCGTCTTCGCTATCGTGCTCCTTGAACTCGTCGGTTCGCACGACGAAGCGGTAGTCGAACTTCTTGCGGTCCGGCAGGCCCTTCGAATCGAAGCCGTATTTCAGCTGGCCGAGCATGCCGCGCATGGCCTCGACCGCACCGGCTTCCCCGATGCCCACCATACCGAGCTCGCTGCTGTACAGCGACTTCGAGGACACGTACAGCGTGCGGATCTGGCGACGGCGACGCTCCTCTAAGCGGACGAGAATCGCGGCGATGGCCACGATGCCGACCCACCATACAATGGCCAGCGTCAGGTCGAGCGGGCTATCGATGCGGTTGAAGCCCAGGTGGTACCACAGCACCAGCAGCAGCGCCGCGACGATGGCCGCCGCGCCCAGCACCAGATAGTTGCTTTTCCTCATAGCCCTAAGCCTCCATTCCAGCGGGCTTGGCGGCGGGAGACCCCGAGGGGTCCTTGCCGTCGCCGTCGCCCAAGACGTCGTTCATGTCGTTGCGCAGCTTGCGCTCGTGGTTCTTACGGCGAAGCGCCGCCGCAAGACCATAGACAGCCGTCAGGACCATGCCGACGATCATGTACCAGTGCACCCAGCAACGATCCTCGACCGACTCCCTGCCCAACGGGTTCTCGGCGTCGTAGATCCGCTCCTCCTCGACCGGGTTATCGGCCTCGGGGCCGCCCGTCACCGATTCGTACGCGCCCTCGAGCACGTCGGCCAACGCATCGAGCGGGCCGGCGGCCGCAGGCGCCGGAGTCGAAGCCGAGGCGGGCGTCGAGCCGTTGCCAGGATTCGGAGTCGAACCGGGCGTCGTGCCGTCCGGAGTCGTGCCAGGCGTCGAGCCGTCGCCGGGGGTCGGGCTCGGGGTGGGCTCCGGCGTCGGAGTCGTGCCGTCATCCGGATTCGGCGTCGGGGGCACCGGAGCCGGCGTGACCGTCAACGTGCCCAGGTGCTCGTCGATGACGTAGTTGGCAGCATCGACATCGCCCCACGTGATGCGATAGGTGTTCTCGGAGCTGCCCACCTCGGTCTGGCTGCCGGTGGTGGCCGCCGTGACTCGATCCTCGCCCTGCAGGCCCTCGATCGACAGCTCGCTGTTCGTGAGCTCGCTGCCGTCGTAGATCTTCGAGTCGCTGCCCGTGGTCACCGCCAGCGGCGCGGGCGTGATGTGGTACGTGCGCTCGACGCTGCCGGCGAAGTTGCCCTTGCCGATGACGATCACGGTCACCTCGCCGACGTTCTTCACATCACCGGAGAAGGAAAGCTCGTAATCGCGGCCCTTCACCAGCGCCTTGCCGCCCTTGTCGACCACTTCGGGCTCGAAGCGCTGATCGGCGCCGTTGTACACCGTGTCGGCCAGATAGCCGACCGTCACGCCGCCGAACGCGCCGGCATCGTCGGGGTCGATGGACTGCGCCGACACCGTCAGCGTGCCGAGGTTCTCCACGACCGTGTAGTTCGCCGCCTTCGCGCTGCCATCCCAAACCAGCTCGTAGCCGTTCACGCTCGAGCCGACCTCGGTCTGGCTGCCGGTGGTCTTGAAGGTTGCGGTCTCGCCGCTCACGAAGCCGGACACCCTGCCCTCGGCCGTCAGCGCATCGCCATCGAAGACCCTCGTAACGCTCGGGGTGGTCACGGTCAGCTTCGCCGGCTCGACCTTGATGGTGTCGTCGACGAACTTGATGTTCAACTTTGAGGTGACGTCCTCGCCCTCGGCGTTCTTGATGACGAGCACGTCTGCCGTGGCCGCCACCTCGCCGTCGGAGACGTCCTTCGCGCTTGCCGCGGACTCGGCGGTCTCAAGCGAGTAGCCCTCGGGCAGATTGGCCACCTTGACGGTGGCGCCGTGGGACGCGCCGTCGTAGGTAAAGGTGCCGCCCGTGGTGGTCACGACCACCTCGTCGGCGGACTCGGTGACGGTCAGCTTGCCGATAGTCTCGGCCTCAAGCCTGTAGTTCGCCCGCTTCGCTGTCCCGCTCCACTCGATCTTGTAGGCGTTGTCGCTCTCGCCGACCTTGGTCTGACTGCCGACCACCTTGAACGCGACGGTCTCGCCGTTGACCAGGCCGTCGACCTTGCCGTCAGCGGTCAGGGGCTTGCCGTCGTAAACCTTGTTGGCGCTTTCGGTGGTCACCGTCAGCGGCGCAGGGGCGATCTGGTACGCCACGTCGACGCTGCCGGCGTAGTCGCCCTTGCCGGTCACAGTCACCGTGACGGTACCCGCGTCGGTCGCGTTCCCGGAGTACGTCAACTCGTAGTCGACGCCCTCGACCAGCACCTTATCGCCGTCCTTCACGACCGGCTTCTGCTGCTGGGCCTTGCCGCTGTACACGACGTCGGCCGGAGCCCGGACGGTCATATCGGCCGCGGCGATCTGCTTGGCCGTGACGCTCAGCACGCCCTCGTCCTTGGAGATGGCGTAGTTGTCCGCGTTGAAGCCCTCGCTCTCGGTATAGACGATCGTGTTCGCCACCTTGCCGTCGGAAACGTGGGTAGCGCTGCCCGTGGCGCGCACGGCGGAGACCTGGCCGTCGACGAAGCCCTCATCGCCGAGCTGCTTCCAGCCGACAACCTCGGGCCTGGTGAGCGCGGTGCCGTCGAACACCTTCGAGGCGCTGTCGCTCTTCAGGTTGACCGCGCGCTTGGTGACGGACAGCTGCTGCGAGCCGTACACGTAGCCCTCGTAGTTGCCCAGGCTGGACGCACGGAGCTGGACCGTCGCGGAATCTGCCACATCGGTCGCCGTGAGCGAGCCGGGGTCGGTCGTCCAGCTCTCGCCGTCAAGGCTGTACTCGATGGTCACCGGATCCTGCGTCGGGACCGTCGCGGAAGCAACCTGCGCCGCAAGCGGCTTGCCGTCGTAGACCTTGGAAGCGGAGCTGCCGCTCAGCGCGATCTTCCCCTCCGCCTTGGCCGCGGCCACCTCAAGCGTCCCGATGACATCGGCGCCGTGGATGTAGTTGCCCTCCTTCGCGGACTTGTCGAACGCGATCGCGTATGCGTTCGCGATGGAGCCCGCATCAGTCTGGCTGCCGGTCACGGAAAGCGACGCCTCCTCGCCGTTGACCAGGCCGACGATCTTGCCGGGCGCCGTCAGCGCGGTGCCGTCATAGACCTTGAAGGCCCCTTCGGTCACGACATGGTACTCGGCGGGCGCGATCTTGATGGCACCGGCCTGCCTCTCGATATCCAACTTATCGGTGACGTCCTCGCCCTGGGCGTTGACGATGACCAGCTCGTCGACCGAAGCGGTCACGCCCGCCTCATCGGTCGCATCGGTTGCCGTGGCGTTGGAGTGCGCAGCCTTCACCGAATAGCCCTCGGGCAGGCCGGACACGGTCACATCGACGCCGTGGGCCTGGCCGTCATAGACGCCGGAATAGCTGCCGGGCGTCGCGACCACGCGGCCGGCGAACTCGGTGACGGTCAGCTTGCCGATGGATTCGGAAACCGTGTAGTTCGCCTGCTTGGCGGTGGCGCCCGCCGCCGCCCAGTCGATGGCGTAGGTGTTGTCGCTCGTGCCCACCTCGGTCTGGGAGCCGGTGGTCTCGAAGGGCGCGGACTCACCGCTGACGAAGCCGGAGACGGAGCCGGCGGCGGTCAGGGCGTTCCCGTTGTAGACCCCGGATGCGCTCGGCGTGGCAACCGTCAGCGGCGCGGGCGTGATACGGTACGCGCGCTCGACGCTGCCGGCGTAGTTGCCCTGGCCGGTGACGGTCACCGTGATGACGCCCGTCACGTTGGTGAAGTCATCGGCGCTATAGGACACCGTGTAGTCGACGCCCTCCGTCAGGAGCTTCTCCCCGTCCTTCACCTCGGGAGCCCACTTGTGCTCACGGCCGTCGTAGACAAGGTCGCTCGGGCTGGAAACCGTCATGTCGGCGGAGGAGACGATATCCTTCACGACGACGGACAGCTCGCCCTCGTTCTTCTCGATGGCGAAGTTGCTTACCTTGAAGCCGTCCTTCCAGGTGTAGGCGATGGTGTTGGGAACCTTGCCCTCGGCCACCGTCATGACCTTGCCGACCGCCTGCAGGTCATCGACCTGGCTGCGGAACAAGGCCTCGGCGCCCTGGACCGTCACCGCGTCATCGGACTGGTACGCGCCGTTGTACAAGAACTCGCGCGTGTTGGACGCAAGCTTCACGAAAGCGGGCGCGATCTGGTACTCTCTGGTAACGGAGCCGGTGTAATCGCCGATGCCCGTAATGGTCACCTTGATGGCGCCCGTCACGTTGGTGAAGTCATCGGTGCTGTAGGTCACCGTGTAATCGCGACCCTCGACGAGCGCGTTGCCGTCCTTGCCGGTGACCACGGGAATCCACTTATGCTCGCGCGCGTCGTAAACGGCGTCGCTCGGAGCGTTGACCTTCACTCCGGCATACGCGCCCGGGATCGGGTCGTCCGGGTTGATGGACTGCGCGCTCACCGTCAGCGTGCCGTACCTATAGGTGATGTCGTAGTTCTCCACCTTCGTGCTGCCGTTGCCGGGCTTTGCGGCGAAGGTGTTCTTGCTGGAGCCCACGGAGGTCTGGAAGCCGAAGAAGTCGTAGCCGAACTCCTCGCCGGAGGCAAGCGAGCCATCCTCCACGCTGACCTTGTGCTCGGTGAGCGCGGTGCCGTCGTAGACCTTGGAGGCGTCGCCGGAGACAAGCGTCACCGGGCGCTTGGTCACGACGAGCGAAGCCTTGCCGGTCGCCACGTTGCCGAACTGGTCGGTGACGTCCTGGCCGGCGGCGTTCGTGATGATATAGGAATCGACCTCGGCCGTAACGTACCCGGCATCGGTGGTGGAGCCCTTGGTCTTGGCCGAAAGGGCGAAACCTGCGGGCACGCCGATCACGTTGACCCCGGCGCTTTCGAGAGCCGTGCCGTCGTAGACCTTGGTGCCGCCCTGCGGGATAACCACGATACCGGCCATGCTCTTGGTGACCTCGAGCGTGCCGAGGTTCTCCTCGACCGTGTAGTTCTCCGCCTTCGCGTTGTCGTCCCACACCAGCTCGTAGCCGTTTTCGCTCGTGCCGACGGTGGTCTGGCCGCCGGTGGTCTTGAGGGTGGCCGCCTCACCGTTCACGAAGCCGGACGCCTTGCCCTCGGCCGTCAGCGCATTGCCGTCATAGGGCTTGGAGGCGCTCGGAGTGGTCACGGTCAGCTTCGCCGGCTCGACCTTGATGGCGCCGTCGACGAACTTGACGTTCAGCTTGGAGGTGACGTCCTCGCCCTGGGCGTTCTTGATGACGAGCACGTCGGCCGTTGCCGCCACTTCGCCGTCGGAAACGTTCGTCGCCGTAGCGCTGGACGCGGCGGCCTCGAGCGTGTAGCCCTCGGGCAGGGCGCCGACCGTCACGGTAGCGCCATGAGCCGTGCCATCGTAGGTGAAGGCGCCGCCCGTGGTGGTCACGACCACCTGGTCGGCGAACTCGGTGACGGTCAGCTTGCCGATGGATTCGGAGACCGTGTAGTTCGCCTGCTTGGCGGTGGCGCCCGCCGCCGCCCAGTCGATGGCGTAGGTGTTGTCGCTCGTGCCCACCTCGGTCTGGCTGCCGGTGGTCTCGAAGGGCGCGGACTCGCCGTTGACGAAGCCGGAGACGGAGCCGGCGGCGGTCAGGGGCTTGCCGTTGTAGACCCCGGAGGCACTCGGCGTGGCAACCGCCAGCGGCGCGGGCGTGATGAGATACTCCACGTCGACGCTGCCGGCATAGTTACCCTTGCCGGTGACGGTCACGGTCACCGTGCCCGCATCGGTCGTGTTCTCGGAGTACGTCAGCTCGTAGTCGACGCCTTCAGTCAGCGCCTTTTCGCCGTCCTTCACGACCGGCTTCTGCTGCTGGCTTTCACCGTTGTAGATAACGTCGGGCAGGCTGCTGACGGTCATCTGGGCGATGCCCTTCGGCGTGACGGTCAACGTGCCGTCGTTCTGCGCAGCGATATAGTAATTGCCTTTCTTGGCGGTATCCCACGTGATGTCATCCAACGTGATGTCCGACACCGTGTTGGCGGAAGAGCCGACCTCGGTCTGGGAACCATGGGCTTGGGCGGCCGCGGTCTCGCCGCCGACAAGGCCTTCGATCGTCGCGCCCGCAGTCAGGGCTTCACCGTCATAGACCTTGGAAGCGCTTTCCGCGTTCACGATCAGCGGGGCCTTCGTGATCTCGTACGCCTTCACGCACGTGCCCGTGTAGCTGCCCTTGCCGGCGATCGTCACGTTGACGACCTTCACGTTCACGAAGTCGTCGGTATCGTAGGTCACCGTGTAATCGCTGCCCTCGACGAGCTTGTTGCCGTCCTTGTCGGTGACCTCGGGAGCCCACTTGTGCTCCGTGCCGTCGTAGACATGGTCGTTCGGCTCGTCGATCGCGACGCCCTTATAGGAATCCGGGTTCTGCGGATCGGGTGTGATGGACTGAGCCGTCACCGTAAGGGTGCCGACGTGCTCGCCGATGATGTTGTAGTTGTTCTCCGCACCGGGCTTGAGCTGGTAGGAAATCACGTTCTCGGAAGAGCCGACCTCGGTCTGCGAGCCCGTCGCGTGCACCTGGCCGTCACCGGAAAGGTCGGTCCAGATGAAGCCCGTGTCAGGACGGTTCGGGCCCATGTCGACCCAGTCCTTCGCAAGGGGCGCACCGTCATACACTTTGGACGCGCTGGCAGACGTCAGCTCGACGTCGCGCTTCTGGATGGTAAGCGTCTGCTCTGCATACTTATAGCCGCTGTAGTTCGCGGCGGAAGCGCGAACCTCGACGGTCAAGGCGCCGGCGTTGATCGCCGTGATCGCGGAAGCATTGCTGCGCCACTCGGTATCGGCGCTGGCGTTGACGCGATACTCAAGGTTCACGTCGGTTCCCGCAACGGAAGCCGAAGCCGCTGCGGCACCCGCCTCATGCGAAGACGCATCATATATATAGGTAGCGTTGTTCGGCGTGATGGCGATGCCATCTTCGGCCGCAAGCGCCGTGATGCTCAGCTTGCCCTCGTCCTTGGAGATGGTGTAGTTGCTCTCGTTGAAGCCAGCGTTCGTGTCGTATGCAATCGAGTTGGTAACCCCGCCCTGGGCAACGGTGGTCACGGAACCCGTAGCGCGAACGTTGGAAACCTCGCCCGTCACAAAGCCGGTGTCTCCCTGCTGCTGCCAGCCGGAAACCTCGGGCTTGGTAAGCGCGGTGCCGTCGTAAGGCTTAGAGCCGCCCTCGGATTTCAGACCAACGGTGCGCTTGGTGATCTGATACGTGCGCTCGACCTTGCCGGAATAGTTGCCGATACCGGTGATGGTCACCGTGATCTTGCCGGTAACATTGGTGTGGTCAGCGGTGCTGTATTCGACGGTGTAATCCTTGCCGGGCTCAAGCGTGCGCTCCCCATCCTTGACGACGGGCGTCCACGTCTGATCCTGACCGTTGTAGACGACATCCGCAGGCGAATCGACGGACATCGTGTTCTTCGGGTTCTCGGGATCGGGAACGATGGACTTCGGCGTAATGGTCAGCGTGCCGTCCGTTACGGCGAACACGACCTTCGAGAAGTTATCGCTCTTGTTGATGAACTGCTCGGAAGCAAGGTTCATGTTGTAGGTTCCGACATTTGTCCCCTTAGCAATGGCTTCGCCGCTGAAGGTGAAGTCGCCTTCCTTGTACAGCGGATTGGATGCCTCCTCGACGAAGTCGTAGCCTTCGACGGACTGCTCGGAGCCGTTATATTCAACGGTCTTGTTATGGCCGGCGATGGTCGCAACCACCTCGGAATCGCTAGCGGTCACCACGAGCTTGCCGTACTCGGTCGTCACCCAGTAGTCGTTGGCGTTCGTGCCCTCGTTGAAGGTGTAGTCGAAGGTGTTGTCGCTTTCGCCGGCATCGGTCTGGGAACCGGTGACGTTGATGGTCACGCCCTCGCCGTCGATGAAGCCGGTCCCCTCGCCCTTCGTTTCAACCGTCACGGTATCGTTGGTGAGCGGTTTGCCGTCATATTTCTTGTTATCGCCCTTAGAAGTCAGCTTGACCGGGCGGCTGGTAATGGCGACCCACTCCCCATCTTTGTTTTCCGCATACTGGCCAGCAGCGTAGTTCGCGCCCGTCGCGCGCAACTTCACTTCCTGGTAGCCGAAATGGGTCAGCGTGATACTCGACGGATCGTCCGTCCACTGCTCGCCATCGGTGCTGTACTCTACCTTGAGCGCATTGCCGAACTTGTCGGTGGCTTTTGCGACATACGCGGAAAGCGGTGTGCCGTCGTAGACCTTCTGCACATCGTGCACATCCCAGACGACCTTGCCAGCATCCAGATCGCCGCCCGTAATCTCAAGCGAGCCATCGACGACCACGAACTCCACGTTGGTGAAGTTGCCGCTGATGTTGGAGAATAGCCCAGAAGCCAGGTTCATGTTATAGGTGCCGGCATTCGTGCCCTTGGCAACGGCCGTTCCGCTGAAGGCAAGGTCGCCTTCCTTGTACAGCGGATTGGATGCCTTGAAGTCGTAACCGGCCACACTCTGCTCGGAGCCGCTGTACGGCAGCGTGGCGCTGTTGCCCGTGATGGTGACGGTGACCTTGTCGGCAACCGGCGTCACCTCAAGGGTGCCTTCTTCCTTAGTAATAGTGTAGTTGTCGAAGTTGGTGTTCGAGTTGCGCTCGTACGTGAACGAGTTGGCCACCTTGCCAGCGTCGGTAATGGTGCCCGTCACGTTATAGACAGCGCCCTCGCCCGCAACGAAGCCATCGCCGCCAACGGTAACGCCATCGTTGGTCAGCGCCTCGCCGTTGTACACCCGGCTATCGCTTGCCGAGGTCAGCGTGACGGAGCGTTTCGCGATTTCCAGCTTGCCCGGAACCAGCGTAACCGCGAACTGGCTGGACACATCGTTGCCGTTGGCATCCTTCACCACCGGCGTGCCGCTGATGGTGTTCGCATATTCGCCGGCGTTAACGGCCCTCGGGTCGGAGGTATTCAGGCCCTCGACCGTGTACTTCTGGCCGTCCACCGTGAACTCGGACGTTTTCAATCCCGTCGCCGCGTGCTCAACGCCGTCGTACCTGTTGCCGGTGGAGGAGTTCGCCTCAACCGTGACCTGGTACTGCGCCTGGCGATTGGTCACCGTCAGCTGACCGGGGATCACGCCGATATCGTAATTGCCTTCCTTGGTGTTCCCATTCAGCGTGTAGTTGAACGCGTTGGGGCTTCCGCCCACCAGCGTCTGGGAACCGGTGAAGACGTAAGCGGCGCCTTCGCCCTCGACCCAGCCAGACTCCTCCGCAAGCGGGGTCTGCCCCTCGCCGCCGTTTTTGTTGGTCAGAGCCGTGCCGTCATATTCCTTCGTAAGGTCAGCGGACCGAAGCGTCACCTTCGCCTTGGAGATGGCAACGGAGCCGTTCGTGATATTGAAGCGGACATTGGGGAAGTTGACCGCATCAGCATTCGCGAACTTGCCCTGCAGGTCCATGACGGTCGTGCCGGCATCGGTGCGCGACACGCTGTTCTCGCCGGAGAAAGCGACCTTTGCGCTGGTGTACAGCGCGTTGGAAGACGCAAAGGTGTAACCGGTAGCCGTCAAAGGCTTACCGTTGTAGGTGCCTTCGGCATGGTCGCCCGTGATGGTCACCACGACCTCATCGGACACCGGGTTCACCTTCAGGACGCCCTCGACTTTGGTGACGTTGTAGTTGCGGTAGGCGCCCTCAGCGTCTTTCGCCAGCCCGTTACCCGCAGCATCCACCAGCTCGTACGTGAACGCGTTAGCGCTGCTGCCGGCATCGGTCTGAGAACCGGTGACATCTACGACGAGCTTGTCCCCGGTAGCCAGGCTGCCGCTCGTAACGCTGACGTTATGGTCTTCGAGCGGGTTGCCGTCATAGGTTTTCTCAGCCGGCGTGTCGGAAGTCAGCGTCACGGCACGCTTCGCGATGACGAGCGAGCCGTCGACGATTTCGAATTTCACGTTGGCGAAGTTAGCGCTGCCGTTCTTGAAGTCCTCGGGCTTGAGGTTCATCTCATAGGTGCCGGCATCGGTGCCCTTGGCAACCTTATCATCAGGAGAGCCCACGAACTTGACAGCCGTGGCGGCGTAGTTACTGTTCGAGATGTTGGCAAAGGAGTAGCCCTCGATGGACTGCTCTGAACCGTTGTATTCCTTGGCGTCGGATTTTTCGGCAATAGTGACGACCACCTCATCGGTGTTGGGCGTCACCTCAAGTTTGCCGGGCTTATACGTGATGTTGTAGTTGGATGCCTTGGTGCCATCCTTGAGCACGACGCTGTCCTGCACCACGTTGCTGTCGGTTTCACCGACGTTGGTGATGGAGCCGTCAACCCTGGCGGACGCGATGCCGTCATCGCCCACGAAGCCATCGGCCATGAACTCGCGCTCCGCCTCAGCGGCGGTCAGCGCGGACCCGTTGTAAGTCCTGGTCGCAGAGCCGGCAGTCACGGTTACCTCGGCAGGGCTGATGGTCAACGTGCCCGGGGCGACGCTGATGGAGAACTCCTCCGTCACGTCGTTGCCGTTCGGGTCGGTCACCTTATAGCCGCGCTCGCCGCTGGTGACAATATTGCTGTAGGTGCCAGCATCCGTGCCTGAAGCGTTCGCGCGGTAATTCGAGACGGTGTACTCAACGCCGTCGAAGGTCCACCTATCCTGCTCCACGCCGGACACCGTGTGCTCTTTGCCGTCATAGGTAGCGCCGTCATCGCTCTTGCCCGTCAGCGTGATGGCATACTTCTTGTCGTCCGAACGATGCTTCACCGTCAGCGTTCCCGGCTTCACGGTAACGCTGTAGTTATCCCCGTTCGTCCCCGTTTGGAACTTCCAGCTGTTGTCCTTAATGGTGCTGGCGGAGGTGCCGCACTGGGTCTGCGAGCCCTCCACGGTAACATTGGAGATGCCCTGGCCGTCAACGAAGCCCTTGGTAGTGAACTTCGGGTCAGCCTGATCGGCGGTCAGCGCGCTGCCGTCGTATTCCTTTTCCGCGGACCCAGCCGTGATCGTCACGGCGCGCTTGTCGATGGTGAGCTTGCCGTCCTCGGTCGTGATCTTGAATTGATCGGTCACGTCGTTGCCATGGGGGTCGGTAACGACGACGTCTGAAACCTTGTTCTCATACGTGCCGGCGTCCACCTTGCTCTCGGCACCGGACGTCTTAGCCCGGATGGAGAACCGAACGCCTTCTTTATTAGTATAGGAGGTCGTCTCCAAGCCGGTTGCGCTATGGGGCTGCCCATTATAGACGGACGTACCGCTTGCGCCCTTGACGGTGACCTCGTACTTCTTATTGTCGGCGCGCGCGTTGACCACCAGCTTGCCAAACACAAGCTGCACGTCATAGTTGTTAAGGTTGGTGCTGGAAGTGTAGGCGGGCTCGAACTTGTTCTCATACGTACCCGGCAGGATATTGTTCTCGTCATACCAGGTGAGTTTGTCTTTAGCCAAGACGCCATCTTTGCCCGCGAAGCCGTCGCCGCTCACTCTCTCGCCGATATTGGTGCGACGCTGCAGCGTTTTGCCATCGTAGTTCTTATCACCGTCTTCGGATGTCAAGATAACGGTGCGTTTGCCAATGGTAAGCACGCCATCACGCCCAACCCGGAACTTCACGTTGACGTAGTTCTTGGCGGCATCACCCTTGAGCGAGAACTGCGTTTCGGCAAGGCCCATCTTGTACTCGCCGGCATCAGTGCCCTTTGCTTCTGCCTTACCGGTGAAGCTGATATCGCCTTCACCCACACCAGCAGGCAAACCGGAAACGTCGTAGCCCGAGACACTCTGCTCTTCACCGCTGTACTTCTCCCCGCCGTTGTGACCGGAAATCGTAATGGTAACCTCGTCGGTAACGGGGCCGATGTGCAGGTTGCCGGGCGTCGTCTGGGTCACGACATAGTTATTATCGGAGCTGACCTTGCCGATGGTGCCATTCGCGAACGTATACGGGTAATCCCCGGCGTTCGTGCCCTTGCCGCCCTCGAGCGTTACGCCGTCGAAGCTGGTGCTCGCGCCTTCGGGAAGGTTCGTCGTGTAGCCTTCGACGCTCTGCTCGGAGCCGTTATAGGTTTTGTTATCATCGGAGTTCGCCGTCAGCGAAACGTTCTGGCGGTAGTAGAACTTCACCACGTTCTTGGACTCGTCGGCACCGAGCTTGAGGTCCTTGACATTATCGCTGACCGGCGTGTAACCGGCAATCGCCTTGGGCTCAAGCCCGGTGACCTGGTCGCCTACCACATGGCCCGAATGCTTCTCGCTTGGAGAAAGCGGTTCGTCCGAACCCGTCCAGTAGTACTCGACGCTATAGTCCACCGGATTTGCTCTGTAGTAGAAGTTGATGGAGGAGTCGGTGCCCACCACACCGGATTTCGCATCCGTGGACACAGGCGTGTAACCCGGGATGTCGATCGGCGTTTGCGTAACTTTCTGGCCCTTCATATAGCCGGTAAGAGTCTGTGAGGGAGCAACGGGGGTATTCGTGTTATCGAGATAGTAGTTCACCTGAATCGACTGGTCGCACGGCACATATTTGCCATAGTAGAAGACGTTCTCGGCCGTGGTAACAGGGAACGTCACCGGCTGCGTGCAATCCTTGTCGGAATACCAACCCATGAACTTATATGTTACGCCGTTGACGGTCTTCTCGGCTTCGGGCGCAGCAGGCGCAACAACCTGCGCGGCACCATCTTTCACCTCAAGCGTCGAAACGGAATACTGCTTATCGAAACCGGTCGCGCCCGCAGACTGTAGCCAGAACGTTGCCGTCACAACCTGCTTGACCTTGATCTCGACCTTGCAGTCAAGATGATAGATACCGCTATTATTCGAGATCTTATACGGATGCAGGACAATGGCCTCGACGTCGTCTTTGCTGATCGACACGTGCAGCTTGTCCTCTATCTCGGACTTATAGCTATCGAAAACCTTATCCCAGTAGGAATTACCCTGCGGCAGGGTCCAAGAAGATCCGGCGGAGCCGTCGGGCCATTTTACGACACGGTTCGCAACGTTGTCCCATGTGTTTTGGCCGCTGAAGGCCGCCCCCTCGACGTTTACCTTGACACCCAAGTTGCTTTGCCCGCCCGTCGGGAACCAATCGCCCGCCGAATTCGAGTCGGGGTTGTTCGTCGGGCTCTTCAGGAAGAAGAGCTTGGCGTTTATTTGCTGTGCAGTCGATTCCGTCACCGCCACCTCGTGGGTGGCGGTGAGCACCTTGCCCTCAGCCGTAACCGTGGTGGCCACGATGGTGACCTTGCCCGGCTTGACGCCGACCACCTTGCCGGCGGCATCGATGGTGGCGACCGAGGGGTCGCTCGAGGTCCACGTGACGTCCGTATCGGCGTTGGTCTTAAGCGTGATGCTCTTGAACTGCTCGACGGTGGTATCAGAGTCAGTGATTTCGAGCGAGGTTATCGGGGCCTTAGGCAGCACATGAATGGTGAATTTCTCAGTTATCCATTGCCAACTGCTGTTCCAATAGCCATGCATTAGGACTACATCGCCCTTGGCCTGACCCGTTACTGTTACGCTATCGCCGTCTTTCTCAAACGAGATAAAGCCTTCGTCTTTGCCTGGATACCACCAACTGCTGTAGTTGCTCCACTCGTTACCGCTCGTCCCTTGGTATGTTGCAGTCTCGCCAACATAGATCCACTTCTCGAAGTCCGTGTTGTCGGGCTTCTTGGTGGAGTCGGCGAGCGTAACCTCATCGCCCTGGGCGACGGAAGTGGGGCCGGAGATGGCACCTGCGCCGGAGACGGAAGCCTGCGTCTTCTCGGTAGCATCATCCTCGATGGAGACGGCGGCGGCATTCTTGCCGGATTCGCTGGAAACAGCCTCAGTCTCAAGCGTCACGGTCGCACCGGCGGCGACGTCGGTGGCTGAAACGGTGTAAACGCCCTGGTCATCGGGTGAGATGGGGTTCTCCTTGCCGGAAACCTTGAGCACCGCCTTCGTGAGGTTGTAGCCGTTATCGGGGGACACCGTGAACTTGAAGTCGTCCTTCACGGGCACGGTGACCTTTTTCGCAGGCGCGGAGACGACCTGGTTCATATACGTAATGGAGGCGTTGCCCAGCACCAGCTCGACGTCGGCCGTTTCGGCATCCTGCTTCGCGCTTTCGACCTCCTGCGTCGCAGCGGGCTGCGCGGACTCGGAGGCGCTCGGGGCGGCCTGTTGCTGCGACGCAGTGGACGTAGGCTGCTCGCTTGCCGCGGGCGCTGCAGAGCTTTCCGCGGACGCCGCGGAGCTTGCCGCCGTATCAGCGGCCTTGTCGGCCGAGCTCGTGGCTGCACCGGACGAAGCGCCTTCCACCTGCGCCGCCGCATCATCGGCCGCGGCGCCGTCGCCGGCATACACCTGCGACGGCGAGACCGCCGGCCAGCCGAATCCCATCAAGACGACGGACAGCGCCACGGACAGCGCCTTGTGGCCCAGCGAGTATCGCTGCGCCATGCTGTCCACCGTCAGCTCGTTGCTCTTTGCCTTCATATCGTTCACCTCATCAAGCGTTTCCGTCGGAAACGTTCGCAATTGAAATACCGTTTCAACCCGTCTCGCCGCCGCGCGCGATCATTCGAAGCGCGCAGTCGGCCTAGTGCAGGCTATTGTGGGCAATTATATAACGATTCCCCCTATTCTGTACCTCCCCTGCCACTAATTATCTGTATTCAAATCAAATAAATTCATATATGAAATCCCAGTTCAATATTCGATTCTGCCCATTTCTTCGATTCGCCCGCAACAAACAACGCGCCTTTTGCATGTCCGCAGAACTGTCACCCCTCCGATAGAAGGGTTTTCCGGGCTTTCCCGACAACGTGACGAACGATGAAGCGAACGAACGATCTCGTGTCAAAACCGTTTAACTGCGCAGGCCGAAACCCCACCCTCCACGCGTATAATCGACGCATCATGGAATCATCCGCACAGACAAGGCGCACCTCCCCGCTCATCGCCGCCATCGCGGCGACGGCCTTCTGCGCCCTGCTGTGGCTTACCGCATGCAGCGGATCCGGCGGCGCGGGAGGCGCCGGCAAGGACCAGGCCACCGGCGCCGCGTTCTCCCCTGCCGCAACAGTCGAGGAAACGCAGTTCGACGCGAGCGCCGCCACGGGCGCCAACGACGCGCTCATCGATGCATCTCGCGCCCAGGACGGCTACGTCAGCGTGAGCGCTGCTTCGAGCGCGCGCATAAAAGCCCAGGTCATCAGCGGCCAGGCAAGCTCCAGCTTCGACATGCCCCAAGACGGCACGCCCATCGCGTGCCCGCTGGCGTTCGGCGACGGCCCGTACACGGTGCGCATTATGCGCAACACGTCGGGCAACAACTACGTTGAACTGTGCAGCGCCGACATCGAAGTCGCGCTGACCTCGGAGTTTGCCCCGTTCCTGCACCCGAACGTCTACTGCAGCTACACCGCCTCCAGCAGCTGCGTGGCCAAAGCCCGCGAGCTGGTCGAAGGCTGCGAGAACCAAGGGGAGGCCCTACGCGCGATCTGCACCTACATCGTCGACAACGTCGCCTACGACGACGACAAGGCCGCAAAGCTCAAGGATTCCACCGGATACATCCCCGACCCGGACGAGACGCTGCAGTCGGGCAAAGGCATCTGCTTCGACTACGCAAGCCTGGGCGCCGCTATGCTGCGAAGCCAGGGGGTTCCCGCGAAGATCGTCACCGGCACCGTCTCGCCGCAAGGCATCTACCACGCCTGGATCATGGTGAACATCGACGGCACCTGGCAAAGCGCCCGCTTCAGCGTCTCCCCGAACACCTGGTCGCGCATCGACCTGACCTTCGCGGCAACGGGAGGCGGGGCGAACGTCGGGGACGGGGAAAGCTACACCGACCGCTATGTGTACTAGC